>NZ_LIPQ01000138.1 GCF_001418135.1 Streptomyces aureus | reverse complement strand
CCGCGATCTCCGGATACTCCCCGCCCTCGAAGCGATCGCGCAGCACTCCGCGACGGACCTTCCCGCTCGTCGTACGCGGGAACCCGCGTGCGGGCAGCGCCAGCACCCGTACGTCGTCGTGCCCCAGGGCCTCGCGGACCCGTCGGCGGACCGCGTGCAGGAGCTCGGGGGCCACGGCGGACAGGGGAGGCGCGGGTGCGAGGAAGACGACGACCCGCTCGCCGCCGTCCGCGGGATCGGTCGATCCCACGACCGCGACCGGGCACAGACCGAGCCCCGGCGTGCTCGCCGCGACCTCCTCCAGGTCCGACGCGTGCAGCGTGCGCCCGTCGACGAAGACGACGTCCTTGGACCGGCCGGTCACACAGAGGCGGCCCTCGCGCAGGAATCCCAGATCACCCGTGCGCAGCCACGCACCACGAAACGCCCCCGCCGTCGCCTCCGGGGCGCCGTGGTAGCCGCGGGCCACCTGGGGGCCGCTGACCTCGATGTGTCCGACCCGGCGTTCATCGACGGGGCGGCCCGTGTCGTCGGTGATCCGTACGGAGCACCCGTGCACGGGGCCGCCCACGTCCATCAGTTCCACCGCCTCCGGTCCGGGCGCGCTGTCCACGGCGTGGCCACGCCCGAGCGCGGCCCTGTCCAGGGCCAGCGGCCGGGCGACCTCTCCCGGCGGTGGGAAGGTGACAGCGAGGGTGGACTCCGCGAGACCGTACACGGGCGTGGGCGCGCACGCCGGGAGCCCCGTCGGCCGCATCCGCCCGACGAAGGCCCGCCACACGGCCGGCGAGATCGGCTCGGCGCCGACCAGGATCATCCGTACACACGTCAGGTCAAGACGCGCGAGCGCGTCCGGGGGTACGCGTCGCTCGACGAGCGCCAGGGCGAAGTTGGCGGCCGAGAGCAGCGTCGCCCGGTGCCGTGCGGCAGCCTCCAGCCACCGAAGGGGTCGCCTGGCGAACGTCAGCGGTTCGAGACGCACCTGCTTGATCCGTGCGGACAACGGCACGAGGTGGGTGCCGATCAGCCCCATGTCGTGGAAGTACGGCATCCAGGTGACGAGGACATCAGCGGAGTTGATACCGGCCGCCGCACGGATCTGCGCCAGATTGGCGAGAACGGCCGCGTGGGTCAGCTCGACCCCCTTGGGCGCCCCCGTGCTGCCGGAGGAGAACTGCAGGAACGCCACGTCGTCGGGCGCCCGCTTCGGCAGGGTCGGAGCAGCGGGGTGCTCGCGGAGACCGTCGAGCGTCAGGGAAGGTACGAGGCCGGGCAGCGCGTCGAGCAGCGACTCGGTGGATCCGCCGACGACGACCGGCGGCCGGCCGAGGAACTCCCATACGGGCAGCACTCGCCGTACGTCCGGGGCGAGCGGCACAGGTACGAGCCCGGCGGCGACGGCGCCCCAGAAGAGCGGCAGGAACTCCTCGCTCCGCTCGACGGGCAGCACCACCTGGCTGCCCGGCGCGAGCCCGGCGTCGAGGAATCCTCCGGCAACGCGCAGGGCATCGGCGAACAGCGTGCGATGGCTGACGGTCCTCTCCGTACCGTCCCCGTCGACATGGACGACGGCCTGGCCGGGCGCGGCCTCGGCCGCACCGGCCAGCACGTCCAGCAGCACTGTCTCGCCGTATCCCCGCATCAACGCCCCCGTGCATCCGCCCGAGGCCGACCCTCCTCGCAGTCCGTGCGAGAGGACCGCGCTCGGTCTGCTCTGCTCTGTTCTGATCTACGACTGAACTGGACTGAACTGGACCGGTCTGATCTGGACCGGTCTGTTTCAGTCTCCGGTCATCATGACTGATCACAGATCCCGCGCAGAGCGGACCGAGTACCTGCCGCAGTCACCCTGGCCCCCGGAAAGCCCCTGGAGAAGCGGACTGGGAACTGTTGGATCAAGCCTGGGGAGAGTAATGCCTGGTCTGGCGGACGCCGGCCCGGCATCATCGCGGCATGGGCAAGGACATCTGGGGCTTCATCGAGTGCCACCGTGACTATCGAGACCATGAGGCGGACTCGTTCTGGCACGCCGCCATCGACTTGGACCACCTGAAGGTGCCGAGGAACTACGAAGCCTTCGGCGCTCTGTTCGGCGTCTGCGACAACGAGCAGTTCGTGCCGGTGGCTCCTGTCCGTGGGCTGCCTGCCGACGCGTCGAACCGTGTCCGCGACGGCCATGAGACGACGGGAGGGCGAAGCGCGAGCTGGGTCAGCTGGGCAGAGATCAAGCGGGTCGACTGGGATGAGGAATCCGCCGAGCCCGATGCCTACATCCGCGAGTACTACCGTGATCCACGGGGCGACTGGCAGTTCCTCCAGCGGCACTACTCCGCCCCTCAGCGATTCGTCGACCTCTGCGGACAGCCGGCTCATATCGCGGTCCGACCCAAGCTGCACTTCCCGGAGGGCTCCCAGTGGATCGATGGAGACCTAATGTTCCGTGTTGAGCGCCTCAGGCGCCGCGACGCCGTGCCCGACGATGAGTGGGGGCCGGTCTGGACCGTCATGCGCACCCTGGCCGAACTCCACGGCGGCGACGACGTCAGGCTGGTCGTCTGGTTCGACGACTGACGTCACCCCGCAGCCCGGATGAAGATCCCGGCGATGTGGAGCGCGGCGAGATGGATCGTGGCGGTCTTGTCGTATCGGGTGGCGAGCCCGCGTCACTGCTTGAGGCGATGGATGCATCGCTCTACGGTGTCGCGCTGCTTGTAGGCGTCGCGATCAAACGCGGGAGGCCGACCTCCAGACTTGCCGCGACGCATGCGATGCGCGACCTGGTCCGCAGGCTGGGGAATCACCGCTCTGATGCCACGTCGTCGCACATCCACGGAGTTCCGGTGCGGAACTTGAACGCAATCGCGTCGACCACCTGGCGGTGATCACGCCACTGCTCTCCCCGCTTCGGTGTCCGATCCTCGCCCACTGGGCGTCAGTCAACGACGCACATCAGCCAACGATCGGATGATCCGTAGAAAACGCTCTGGCCTAGCGGCCTGTCGCCCGAGGCCGGTAGTCGGATTCGCCTGACAGTTGCCGGAGAGCTTCCCGCGCGCGTCTACCTGCCAGGCCCCGATGATGGCCTCGGGGGGCACGGCCCCGTTCGGGTCGTCGACCATGTCTCTGTCGATCTCGTACACCCGGCCCCCCGGGTTGGCCTTGGCCTCGTCGACCAACTGGGGCGGAGGTACCAGCTGCTCAGCGCGCTTCCTGCGGAACATTCCCATGCCGTGCGCCTCCCTCTGTCCGCGAGGAATGTTACGTACAGCCCTACAGCCCTACAGCCCTACAGCCCTACAGCCCAACCGCCCACCGCCCTGCCGCTGTCGAAGAGGGCCGGTGGGCCATCGGGGTTGACCGTGGCCCGAGGGGCGGCGCCGGCAGCCCACGCGCCGTGACCTCTTCGAGCGCGCCGGGGTTGGGCCGGAGGAAGTGCTTCGGCACAGCACCCCCGCCCGCCACCACCCTGGGTCGGCGCTGATCCCGGCCGTCCCGGGCCGCGTCGATCCCCTTGACCCGGAGTCGTCCATGCCGCGTTTCACAGGCCTTGCGTTCGCCCTGGCCCTGGCCGCCCTCGCCATCTGTTCCACCGCCTCGGTCGCCTCCGCCGCCGCAGTCGCACCGGCCCCTCCGGACCACCTCACCCTGACGGTGACCGACAGCGGCGACCCGGCCGCCGACGGCACGTTCGAGCTCAGCTGCCACCCTGCGGGCGGTACTCATCCCGCAGCGCAGGCGGCCTGCGACAGGCTCGACGCACTGACCACGTGGGGCACCGACCTCTTCGCGCCGGTGCGGCCGGACTCCATGTGCACGATGCAGTACGGAGGACCGGCCACGGCCCATGTCACGGGCACCTGGGCGGGCCGGCCGGTGGACGCGAGCTTCAGGCGAACCGACGGCTGCGAGATCGCCCGCTGGGACGACTTCGCGCCGCTACTGCCCGCGACGACCGGCGCCTGACCACGCTCACACCGAGCCCGCCTGTGCCCACTCAGCCATCCACCGAGTGAGTCGACACGGGGTCGAGCGCCTCCATCTCCAGGCGGACACTCAGCTGACTGCCCAGCTCCCGGAACCCGAGTGACCGCGCGACCCTTCGAGAGGCCGGTGGACGGGCCCGCCACTGGGGGAGCAGACCCGCTGCCAGCGCGTGCGCCACTGCGGCGGATCCGGCGTGGCGGGCGAGCCGGCGGCCTCGCCCGTACGCGGAGGCGTCATGCGCGAAGGGGACGTGCGCGAAGGGTCCGAGGTGGTGGCCGCGGCGGGATACCGTGCCTGGCCCGCCGAGACCGCCCACATCTGTGTGCTGACGCATCCGCAGTGACCACGAAGACGGCCACGCAGTTGCCACAGATTCGTCGCGACGCGCATCGCGTCCATGATCCGGTCGACGCCGAGCAGCAGGGCCACGGCACCGGCCGGGATGTACGGACTCTGCGCGCTCTCCACGGGTCGACGTTCGTCCCGCCCCCGGGACCGGCGAGGTTTCCGGCCAGGGGGCCGAAGACGAGGGCCACCGTGGTGGCCACAGAGTGGCTGCGCGGCGCGCGAGGGACGGCGTGGTGGGAGCAGGTGGTCGACCGAGGCTGTACGACCAGGGGCGACTTCCGGCGCCGTGAACTGTCGGCGGCGGTCGGACGACAGGGAGGGCCGCGCGACGGCACCTTGTTCGTGTGATCGAAGTCAACGAACTCACCAAGCGGTACGGCGACACGACCGCCGTCGACAAGCTGTCCTTCACCGTGCGCCCGGGCCAGGTGACCGGGTTCCTCGGCCCCAACGGCGCGGGCAAGAGCACGACGCTGCGGATGATCCTCGGCCTGCACGCTCCCAGCAGCGGCACGGTCACCGTGAACGGTCGCCCGTTCCGCGAACGGCCCCGCGGCCTGCGTCACGTCGGCGCGCTCCTCGACGCGCACGACGCGCACGGTGGGAGGAGCGCGCTGGCGCAGCTGTCCGCGCTCGCACGCGGCAACCGCATCCCACGCCGGCGGGTGCCGGAGGTGCTGCGGGAGGTCGGTCTCGCCGACGTCGCCCGGCGCCGTATCGGGGGATTCTCACTCGGCATGAAGCAGCGGCTCGGCATCGCGACCGCGCTGCTGGGCGACCCGCCGGTGCTGCTGTTCGACGAGCCGCTCAACGGCCTCGACCCCGAGGGCGTGAAGTGGGTGCGCGAGCTGTTCCGGCGGCTCGCCGCCGAGGGCCGCACCGTATTCGTGTCGAGCCATCTGATGTCCGAGATGGAGCACACCGCCGACCAGCTGATCGTCATCGGGCGGGGCGAGCTGATCGCGGCGGAGAGCCTCGCGGATTTCTCCGCGCGAGGCGCCCGCGGGAGCGTTCAGGTCAGCACGCGCGCGACGGCCGTACTGCGGGAACGACTGCTGGCCGAGGGCGCGGTGGTGGACCGGGAAGCGGGCGACGAGCTGACCGTCACGGGCCTTACCGCGGACCGGATCGGTGAGATCGCCCTGGAACACGCCGTCCCGCTGCGCGCGCTGAGGACCCGGTCCGCGTCCCTGGAGGACGTGTTCATGGAACTCACCGCCGACAGCGTCCAGTACCTCGCAGGAGAACCCCGATGAACCCGACCCCGACGCCGACTCAGAGGCCGACACAGACGTCAACGCCGACACAGACGTCAACGTCAACGTCAACGTCGACGTCGACGTCGACGCCACTCGCCCCCGCAACCTGCGTGAACGAGGAGCCCCGCCCCCGCTTCCTCGACCTCGTCGCCTCCGAGTGGATCAAACTCCGCTCGCTCCGCTCGACCTGGATCGCCTACGGCGCCGCGGCACTGGCCGTGATCGCCTTCAATGTGGGTACCGCGTACGACACGTACACGTACTGGACCGAAGAGAACGCGGGGGACCGGGCCGACTTCGTTCGCGACGGCATCCCCCTGCAGATCGCCTTCACCGGAAACGCGGCCATGGTCATGGTGATCGCGCTCGGGGCCGTCGGCGCTCTCGCCATGGTGGGGGAGTACAGCACGGGCACCTCGCGTACGACCTTCGCGGCCGTTCCCGCCCGTCGCTCGGTGATGGCGGCGAAGGCCGTCGTCGTCGCGGCCGTGGCGACCGTCTTCGGCGCGCTCGTCGCCGGAGCCTCGTTCGTCCTCACCCAGACGATCCTCGGAGGCCGGGGTGTGGGCGTGTCGTTCGGCGACCCGGGGGCCCAGCGCGTGGTGCTCGCCTCGGCGCTGCTCGCTCCTGTGTGCGCGCTGGCGGGGCTGGCGATCGGAACCGTCGTCCGTCACACGGCGGCCACCATGATCACGACGGTCGCGGTCGTCCTGGTCCTGCCCAACGTCCTCACAGACGGCCGCTACGGGTCGGCGCTCGCGAGCCACGCCCTGCCCTTCCGTGCGTGGACCCGACTCGTGGACGTCGGGACTCCCTCCCCGTCCGACTTCCCTTGGAGCACCGGCGGAGCCTGGACGGTCTACGCGGCGTGGACGCTGGGCACGGCGGCGCTGGCGACCGTCGGAGTGCAGAGGCGCGACCTGTGAGATGCCGTCGAAACCGCCGACCGCCGTGAAGAAGGCGAACACCGTCGTACGTCCCTCGGATCAGGGACTGCCGATGAGCTCGCCGAGCCGCATGGCGAGCCACGGCCTGCGGCCGCCGGCCCGCATCCGGCCGTGAGCGATCGCCTTCCACACGGGCATGCGGCGGAAGGAGACCAGCAGGAACGCGACCGGTTCCGCCGTGATCCGGCAGTCGTACGCGCGCGGCGGGGCGTCACGGGTCACGGTCGCCGCTCCGTTCTCGACGACGACCGCCAGCCGGGGCCCGCCCTTGATGACCAGCTCGAACGCGATGCTGACGCCCCGCGCCCTCTCCGCGTCCAGGCCCAGCGGCATCATCGTCGGCATCGACTGACCGAGCACCAGGCCCGCCTCGGCGGGGCCGATCGCCCAGGGGAGCCCGGCGCCGCGGGCGATGTCCAGGCCGTGTACGAGGCTCTCGCTGAGCATCAGACCGGTCGCGGCCGCCAGCGTGAGGGCCGGATCCTTCCCCAACCAGGGGGCGTTGACAGGGGTGTCGGGTGGGAGTCCCTCGGTGACCCGGAGGAACGTCTCGCTCCGCTCGGCGATGAAATCACCGATACGGGCGCGCTCCTCGCCGACGAAGAGGCCGACGGACGTGGCGTTCACGGCCGCGATCCGCTCGCTGAACGAACCGTCGCCCGTCGGGAGGAGGGCGTCCCACTCCACGGCCTCGTCGGTGAAACCGGCGGAGTACGCGAAGTGCACGCCCGCGAGATGTGCGCCGACGTCCCCCACCGTCCACACGGGGACCCCGGACGCCGCTTCCAGGTCCGGAACATCCCGCAGGAGCCGAACCAGGCGCGGGACCACGGCCCTCAGCGCGGCACGGGTCCTCTCGTGCTCCGCGACGGCGTCGAACCTCGTGACGGTGCCCATACAGCTCCCCCAAGTCGCTGACGAGCCACGAAGGTTACCGTCGGGTAGTGGCGTGGCGACAGTGGTTCCGCGCTCCGATCACCTCCAGCGTCAACCCCCATCCCAGGAGGCCGGCGGGGATGCATCCGGTCACCTCCGCCAGGAGGCCACATCTGGCGATCCGCCGGACGAACGGCGGCCGGAACGTACAGTGTCGGGGGCGTCGCTCCCGGGGCGCGGGCGGCGGCCGCAGGGCATCCCGCAGGTCGAAGGTGGGGCATGGACAGCAGCGAGTACGACGAGTACGAGGCCATCGTCAGAGTCCGGAAGGGCGCGCGTTTCGCGCGGTCGAGGAAGACCGCGGGCGCTCATCGCGGCATGACACGTGACCCCGACACCAACCAGGTGGGTCAGGCCGAGATCTTCTTGAAGGAGGACGACGAGCCCGATCCGGTGACGGCGTACCCACAGGACGGGCTCGACCACGACCGGCACGAGTCGGAGGCCCGAGCACAGGAACGTCGAGAGAACGCGGAGTTCCTCGCCGAGGTGCTCGTCCAGATCAGCCTCAGACTGGCGGAGAAGGCCGCGCCGCACGTCAGGAAGTGGTGGAACGAACACGCGCTTCCGGCAGTGAAGGCCAAGTGGAACGACCAGGCGCTCCCGTCCGTGAAAGCGAAGTGGAGCAGCGTGGCACGAAGTCGCACGAGTGACCGCCGGGCTGAGGGCACGGAGGAACCGCAGGAGGTCGTCACCACTTCCGGCGATCAGCGGACGACCATGAGCGGCGCGGAGGCGCGGAAGCGGTTCGCTGCGGCTGTGGTGGCCAGGGTGTACAGCGATGGGCAGCTCCGGCTGCTGCGCAACGCCCGGGTCGTGGACGAGGGGGAGGACGGTCCGGTGGAGCTGGGGACGACGGACGACCTCACGCCTCAGCGCATCGGGGAACACGTCGCGTTGCTGCTCGAAGCGAACCCTTCGCTGCTCGGCGAGGACACCCTGACCGAACTCGGACGGCTCGTCGCGAAGATTCGGGCCGACGGCGGCTTCGTTCCCGTCCCGGGAGCGGAAGGGGTGCTGCCGCACCACGAGGGGAACGACTGACGGGCGGTCAGGGCAGCGACCGCGGTGGGCCCGCCTCACGGAGAGAGCGTGGCCGCCGGTGGAGTCCAGCGACGGGTACGGGACGGTGCGTCGGGGACGCCGTACTCCTTCCTGAGATGTTCGGGGACGGCGTAATGCATGACGCGCCCCCGGGTGAGCGAGGACAGCTCGAAGACCGTCGTGAGGTGCCCGAGCCGGTCGAGGGCCCAGGCGCCGAGCGGTGAGCGGTCCTCGATGGTCTCCAGTACGCCCAGGAGGTGGGGCACGGCCTTGACCACCGTGTCCCAGGGCGTGCTGGGAACCTCGAGCCAGTCGGCGCTCGTGTCGCCGATGAGGTACCGGACGAGAGCGGCCACGACCGGGTCGAGCAGCGTCCCGGGCACGATGTCCTCGTAGAGCTCGATGAGCTGCCGGGTCAGGTGCGCGCCCTCGGGGGACGGCCCCATGTACCGGATCATGTACTGGTCGAGGAACCGGCGCGCCTCGTCGAGGGACTTGGGTACGGCCTCCTGGTCCACGCCGAGCATCGCGCCGACCACACGCCAGGCGTAGAAGTACGCCTCCGCTCCCTCCTGTGACATGTGGATGCCGAGGCGGTGCAGGCTGTCGAGGACGAGCAGCGAGAAGAACATCTGCCCGCCGATCATGTCCTCCTGGCAGATCGGCACCCCCAGTGCCCCGGAGTCCCAGCGGTCCTCGCGCGTGAGGTGGTGGCGGATGGAGGCGTGGAGCAGACGGACCTTCTGCGCGGCGGGGATGAAACGGCTGCCTGCCTCGAAGGCATCGGGCCGCATCAGATGGACGGTGAACTGGCCGGTCGCCGCCATCCGCGTCGAGGGGTAGTTCAGACCGTGGGTCGTCGACAGCAGCTTCGCCACGTGGGGGACGAGATAGCAGGCGGGCATGGAGGCGAAGGACAGGGCGGTGGCGATGTGCACGTTGTTGTCGATGAAGAACAGCCGGGCACGCTCCATCTCGTCCCAGTCCACCCAGGCCGGCGGGGCGCTCGTGGCCTCCAGGTACTCCCTGGCGACATCGGGCAGCCCGTCCGGAACGGGCGCGCCGGCCGTGGAGAAGAACCGCATCAAGGTGTTGAAGGTGCCCATCTCGCCGCGCTCGAAGAGAGCGGCGACGGTGGCGTCGGCGAGCTCGTCGCCGCTCTGCCGGAGGGCGTTCATCGATGTCTCGGTGTGGAGCACGGGGGGTTCCTTCGTATCTGCGTGAGGGAGGGGAGGAGAGGAGAGGCGGTGGCAGGTCCGGCTTCCCCGACCCGGGTCAGGACAGGCGGACCGCGGCCGAATGAGCCAAGCCGGTCAGGGCATGGGCCGCAGGCGCGGGTACGTCCAGCTCATGGAGTGCGCCGAGCGCCTCCTCGACCCTGGCGGCGATCATGCTCTCGACCCGGTCGGGCGCCTTGAGCCGCCGCATCACGTCGCGTACGGCCTCCAGACCCTCGTCGTCGAGGTCGTGCCGCCCCAGCAGGGCGCGCAGCCGCTCACGCGCGTCGGCGCCGGCGATGCGCCACGTCTCCGCGAGGAGCGCGGTGGGCCGATGACCGCGTACGTCATCGGTGTTGGCCTTGCCGGTGTGCCGCGTCTCGCCGAACAGGCCGAGCAGATCGTCCCTGAGCTGGAACGCCTCGCCCAGCGGCAGCCCGTAGGCGCTGTACCCCTCGCGCAGCCGGTCGCCGGCCCCGGCGAGTGCACCGCCGATCAACAGAGGCTGCTCCACGGTGTACTTGGCGGTCTTGTAGCGGATCACCTTCAGCGATGCCGTCGTGTCCGGGGTGACACCGGTGTGGAGGATCTCAAGACACTCACCGGCGACGAGATCGCGGGCGAGCGCCGCCCACAGCGGACGGGCCCGGCCGAGGTAGGCGGCGGGCAGACCGCTGGTGGCGAACAGCTGCCCGGCGAGCGACATGAGCAGATCCCCGACGAGCATCGCGAGGGACCGGGCGGCGTCCGCGGCCCGCGGGTGGTGCCGTACGGCGTCCCGGAGGGCCACGTGGGCGGTGGGCCGCCCGTGCCGCAGTGGACTGTCGTCGATGAGGTCGTCGTGCACGACGGCGGCCGCGTGCACCAGCTCCATGGAGGCCGCCGCCCGCACCAACGCGTCGCTGTCGGGCTGCCGGGCCGCCCGCCAGCCCCAGTAGCAGAACGCCGCCCGCAGCCTCTTCCCGACCGCGACCGACGCCTCCAACTGCTCGGCCACCGGACCGAGCGTCGGGTCGACCGCGGCCAGCAGGTCGGCCTCCTCGGCGACGAAACGGTGCAGGACCTCGTCGACACGCGCCTTGAACGCGGCCGACTCCCACCCCTCAGCCACTCTCGCCCGCCCGCTCGGCCAGGGCGTGCCGGGCAAGAATCTCCAGATGCGCCGGGGGCGCGGCCGCGTAGCGGTCCAGGACGAGGCGCCCACGCGCGGTCAGATCCCGCTCGGCCTCCGAGACCAGCTCCGCCGCGTCCGAGCGTCGGGCCAGCCCCCGTAAGACTCCGAGTGCGGACCCCAGCGTGCCCACGGCCACATCGGCCAGCCCGGCGACCAGGAGGACCGCCTGCTCACCGGGACTCTCGCGGCGCCTCGTTTCCCGCGTCATGCCGACTTCCCTCCACACCGCACCGATACGGCGACGCGGTCGCGCGCCGCGAATGACAGCGTCGCGGGATGGCGGGCGCGGACGAGGGGAAACTCACGAACGAGTGATCACCCCGATGGAGCGTGCGGATCATGGACGAGACTCGATCCGCGCCCCGGCCGAGGCCTCGGCAGCGGGCCCGACGGCGTCCCCGGCCCCGGCTCCGGCCTCGGCCCGAAGCCGCCGCATCAGCTGGATCATCCGTGCGATGACCGGCTCGGGCAGTCCCGGGTTCTGGGCAGCCGCGTACGCGGTGTCCTCGTTGCGCAGCAACGGCACCAGGGTCCGCGCCGGGAGTCGCGGGTGCCTGGCGGCCGCGCGCCGTATCTGCTCGTACGGGTCGTCGAGCAGCCGCACCGCCGACGCGGGCGTCAGCCGGGCGTCGGTCGCGGCCCGCAGCCGGACCTCCTCGTTGCTGTCCCGGCTGAAGCGCTCGACGAGCTCGACTGTCGACTCCTGGTCGTCCAGGGCGAGTTGGCGCATCCGCGGGTTCGGGTCGTCGGCGTGACGGACCAGGTCGCGGCGGGGGAAGTTCGGATGGCCGTGGGGACGGTCGGGTGTGCTGAGACTCCCGTTCCACCACTGCCACACCCGCAGCAGCATCTCGGCGGGCGCGTCGTCGCACGACTCGGCGAGGAAGAGCTGCACGACGCGGTCCTCGTCGCGCGCGAGCGACTCGACGACGTCCGGCGGCAGGCGCCTGGCCCGCGCGACGCTTCTGCGTACGAGGGGGTGCGAGGAGGCCCCCAGGCGCCGCATGGCGTCGGGGTCCTCGTGCAGCGCCACGACCCAGTCGAGGGAGTTGGAGCGCGTACTCGGATCGAAGTCGACGGCGATGCCCGCCCGCTGCTCCTCGGTGAGATCGGGGCGCGTGGAGACCGAGAACCGGACGCTCTCGTCGGGGTCCCGGGCGAGAACGGCGACCAGGTCACTCTCCAGCCACGGGTTGCCCGCGAGGTCACGGCGCCGGCTGAGGTCGCCGTGATGGGCCAGATGTCCGGCGAGGTCGCGCGCGAGCCGGCAGGTCCTCACGGCGTCGCTCGTCCCGAGGCCCTCGGAGTCGTAGACGGACCGGGACAGGGGGTGCTCCTGGTGGTGCCGGAGGCGTGCCGCGACGCGGACCTTGCCGTCGGGGTCGTCGAGCAGCGCGAGCCGGAGAGAGCTGTCCAGCTGCGACCAGGCCGTCCCACGGCACGCCGAGGCGCGTACGGAGGGATCGACGTCGCGGGCCAGCACCGCGAGGAGGCGGGCGGGCAGGCCGGTCAGCCGCGCTGCCTCATGTCGCGTCCTCGCGGACGGATCCGCGGTGAGTCGGGCGTACGCGGTGCCGGTGAGCTCGACGCGCCGGTCTGCCGCGAGCAGCGTGAGGACCCACCGCCTCCGGGCATCCGGCTCGCCCAGGATCAGGCGGGTCCACTGCTCAGCGGTGATGTTCGGCTGGACCTCGGCGAGCAACGCGCGCACCTGCCACTCCGGGTGGACCATCGCGGCCTCGACGACCGACGCCGGGAGAGCACGCCACAGAAGGTGGTGGGTCAGGCCCAGGAGACCCGCGCGAAGGTCCTCGGAGATGGCGGGGTTGTGCGCCAGCCCGTGCGCCCACTCGTCACGCACGCCCACCGAAGGTCCTGGCCCGCGGAACAACCACTGCCACGCGGCTGCCCGTTGCTCGGCGGTCTCGTCGGCCGCGGCGCGCGCCTCCGCTTCCTGCCGCTCCTTGAAGCGGTCCAGCGCGACGAGCCAGACGTCGTACTCCTCGGTGGTCGCCCCGATCAGGGCGTCGCCGTCCGCGGAGAGCGTGACGAACTCGGGCCGGCCGGGCCGCTCACCGAGGACACCGGCGAGGTCCCACCGTTCGGTGAGCCGCACCCGTGTCCAGCGCCGGGGCGTGCGGTCCGACCAGGTGCCGGCGACGTCGATGAGGAAGGTGCCGTCCGCGCCGATGATCCCGAGCTCGACCGCCAGCCGGTACCACTGCCTGTTGAGCTCGGCGACCAGCTCCGGAGCGTCCAGCCGTACGGCCACCGTCGGTGTGGCGTTGCCCGAGATGACCGGTCGCCACGCGGCCCAGGGCCTCATGACCTCCTCGACCCGATCTCCCTCCACGACGTCCAGTCCGGCCTGCCGCAGCCGCTCCACGAGCTTCTCTCGCCCACCTGTCATGGTCACTCATCCTGCCCGAGGCGATTCCGTGCTCTCCGAGCGACTCCCGATACGCCGCTTCGTCGTGCCCGCACCGGGGCGGAACGACAGGGCGGACACCGACCCGTGAAGGGACCGGTGTCCGCCTACGTCACGCCGGATCACCCTGGATCAGCGACGCGCACCCTACGACGCGTCCCGCACCGTCCCCACGAACTCGGGCCCCGGCACGGGCTCCCAGGCGGCGTCGTACGTGGTCAGCCGAGCCCGCACCGACTCCTCCGGCTCGCTGACGTCGTCCTTGACCGTGGGCACGCGCACCTCCGCGGTCGTCGCCCCGGCCGGGACGGAGACGGGCGGGTTCAGGCCGCCGAACTCGATCTGGGAGAGGGGCGTGGGCGTGGCAGGCACCTCCCCGAGCTGCTCCTTCAGCCACTCCTGGTCGACGTCCGCCGTGGTCAGCTCCGTACCGCCGGCCGGCGGCAGGAAGGCGACGTGGCCGCCGATCTCGGCGTCGGCCGGTTCGGACAGCGTCACCCGCCAGGTCAGTGCGGCGCCCTCCGTCACCGCGTCGGCGACGGGTGTCACGGTCACCTCGGGCACGGGGTCGTCGTTCTGCACGGTCACGCCGCCGCGGTGCGCGCCGATCGCCGTGCCGCGCACCGCCTTGACGAAGGCGTCGTGCGTGACGTCGTGGCCGAAGCGGTCGTTGCCCCGTACCTCGACCGGTACGTCGATGTCATGACGTCCCGGACGTACCGTCACCGTGCGGGAGGCGAGCTCGCCGGTGTCCGGATCGGGGACGAACAGCCGGACCTGGCCGCTGCCCCGACCGGAGACCCGGACCGGCACCCGGTAGGTCCGGACGCCGGAGTCACCTTCCGCGACCGTCAGGCGTCCGACGTCGACGCGCGCCAGCGCGGCCGGACGTACGGCCGGAGTGCCGGGGCGCCAGCCCCACGCGTCCATCAGCCACGCACGACCGGCGGTGGTGCGCGGCGTCAGCTCAAGAGCCGTGATCCGCTTCAGGTCCACGCCGGACCGGGCGGCGGCGGCCAGCGGTACGCGGACCTCGCGCGCCCAGTGGGAGGTGGTCCGCTCGCTGCCCGGGAGCCCGTCGACGCGGGTACGGCCCAGGTGCGCGCGGCGCCCCGAGGCGTCGGTCACGGCGACGTCCAGCTCGGTGCCCGTGCTGTTGGGCGGGACGATCACCCGAAGGGCGAGGGTGTCGGAGCCGGCCAGGGAGACCGGCCGCGCCGAGCGCACCGCGACCGGGGTTCCGGGACGGGCCCACTCCATGGCGACGGCGTCACGGCCCGGTTCGGGCGAGGCCTCCCAGTACGCGAAGTGCGGCGACGCACCGCCCGCGTCGGGGGACAGGCACGCGCGGCCGGCGTCGGGGTCGATCTGGGCACAGAGCCTGCCACCGCCGGACACGGTGAGCGCGGAGGAGCCGGGCACGAAGGCCGGCGTCCGGTTCGCTCCGACGGCGTGGCTGAGTGCGCGGACCGGGTCGGCCGAGGGCGCGCGGCGGCCGGTGCCGTCGAGGAGCGGACGGACCCGGTCGTCACCGGCGACGAACAGCCGGGCGGCCGCGGCGATGTAGGTGGCGCCGGCGGCCTGCTGCTGTGCGGCGGTGAGACGGGTGTCCGTGCCGGGGGAGCAGACCGGGTCGGGCTGCTCGTCGGACCAGAAGTCGTCGAACGCCGGCGCCTGCGCCTGGCCAGGAGTCCACTCGCTGTTGAAGAAGTTGTGGTTGGCGCCGACCATGTAGACCGCGCTGTGCAGGGCGGTGCCCCGGCTGACACCACGCGTGCCGTCGACGAAGTTCTGGCCCTGGAGGTCGGACACGTCGCCGTCGCAGCCCGGCAGGATGGTCATGGAGGGCACGTCGGGCGCGGGGTTGTTGCCGAAGATCGTCGGTCCGATCGGCACGGTGCCGAGGATCTTCCACCGTACGGGGCCCCGGTGGCCGTCCTGGTCGGCGGGTGGCGGGGTGAGGGTGTCGAGGGCGGCCCGGTTGACGCCCTCGCCGCCCCGCGAGTGGCCGACGAGCAGGACCCGCGACAGGTCCGCGGCGGAGGACCGGCGTACGGCGGCCGGGGCGGCGGCCCGGTTGGCGGACCAGTCTGCCCAGCGCGCCAGGTGCTGCCGTATGAGGGACGAGCGGGCCTGGGCGCCGCCGTCCTCGGCACGGAAGTCCTGGCCGTTGATGCCGTTGGCGGATATGGACAGGGTCACGTAGCCCTGGGAGGCCAGGAGCCGCTGTGCCCTCAGATACCCCTGGTGGCTCGGTATCGGCTTCGAACCGGCGGCGCAGGGCCAGTCGCCGGTCACGTCCTCGGTCCCGGGGGTGTAGCAGGTGCCGTGGCGGCCGTGCAGGAAGAGGGCCACGGGTCGCTTCCCCGGTGCACCGGCCGGCCCGACGACCGTGGCTCGCATCTCGACGGGCTCGGGGAACCCGGGCAGCCGCACGGACTTCAGGTCGTACTCGCCGCTGACGGTGCGGTAGCCACCCGGCACTCCGGGGTCCACGCCGTTCGCGGGAAGAGGGGCGCCCGACAGCGCGGTCGGGGCGGAGGGGGCGAGGCGCGCGGAGCGGGCGGGCCCGGCCGCGTCGAGCCGCCGCCCGGCGGCCGTGACCCGCAAGCCGGTTCCCTCGGTGAGCCGCACGTCGCGGAGGGGCAGCCGGAAGGACCGGCCGTCCCGCGCGGCCACCGGGTGGCCGAGAAGCCGGTCGCCGGCGTGGAACGCGACGCGGGAGTCGCCCATGGGGACGGGTTCGGGCGACGTCCACACCAGCTGCCGGCTCGCCCCGGTGCCGGAAACCTGCCAGCCCTCGGGAAGGTCGAGAGTGCCGAGCCCGCTGCTGGGGGCGGTGGCCCAAGGTGCTCCGGGGGACGGCGCACCGGAGGACGGTGACGACTGCGCGTACGCCGCCCCGGATGACACCGAGGCCAGCGCGAGTAACGCCGCGGCGGTGGCCACGCCGCGTGTAGCACGTATCAAAACGGACTTCCTCACGATCGGTCTTGTGGGGTGTGGGGGAGGCGTGTGGAGGCGTGTGGAGACGTGTCGGGACTCGGATCCCGCGGAACGCCCGAATACGCCCTCCTCCCCGGCCCCCTCTTTCGCCCTCGGAGGATGACAACGGCGGTGTGTGGGTTGCCTGATGGCGTGAACAGGGCGCCAGGAGGCGCGTTCTCGCCTCGGGGCGCGGTGCGCCTGTCCCGGGGCCGGGCGGCGGATCCTGTTGCACGGAACACCCGGCTGCGGTGGGGAGGCTGCCCTGAAGCCGATTCCTCCGAAGGAGCGGTCGACGGGCGACGGGCCACCCGCCTCGGCGTACGCCCCGGTCTCCCGCTACGGTCTTCGGATGACCGAACTCGACACCTTGGGCGCGACCCGCGACGCCTACGACGCCATCGCGACCGTCTATGCGCAGAAGTTCCAGGACTCCCTGCGGGACCGGCCGCTGGAGCGCGCCCTGTTGGGCGCCTTCGCGGAACTGGTGCGGACGAACGGTGACGGCCCCGGCGAGGTCGCGGACCTCGGCTGCGGGCCGGGCTACGTCACCGCCCACCTGCACGGATTGGGCCTGAAGGCGTTCGGTGTCGACGCCTCGCCCGTGATGGTCGAACTCGCGCACTCAGCACACCCCGGGCTGCGGTTCGAGGTCGGCTCGATGGCCGCCCTCGACATCGAGGACGGCGCTCTGGCCGGCGTGCTCTCGCGGTGGTCCGTCATCCACACCCCGCCGCAGGACGTCCCCGCCATCGTGGCCGAGATCGCCCGGGTCCTTGCACCTGGCGGGCACCTCTTGATCGCCTTCCCCGCCACAGACGGCCCGCACGTCGAGACGCAGAGCTACGACCACGCCGTGATGACGGCCTACCGCTGGCACCCCGACCGTCTTGCCGGACTCCTGCGCGACCACGGACTGGCTGAGGTGGGCCGCACGACCATCGAGCCACTGCCCACCGACCGACGGCAGTTCCAGGAGGTCCAGCTCCTCGCCCGCAAGGCGTGACCCGTCCGGGTGAACGGAGAGCGTCTCCCATCGACCTCGCCCCGGCTCGGCCCGGGCGCAACGGCGTACTCCCCCCACGCCCTGTGGATCACGGCGAGTCGGCCCGGGCGTGCCGTCGGCCCGTATGTGGTGGTGCTGGGCTCGCGATCACGCCGCTACGATCGGCGCCGCTGAGGCCGATGCGTTGACGCTGCCGTCATGCATGGACCTGACCTGCTGTTATGTCGCTATGCAGGCGGTGATGCGTCGATACGGAGGCCTGGCTGTCATACGACGAACCGGGTGAGGGACGTGCACATGCCACAAGAGCGGGGCGGTCAGGACCAGTCACAGGGCGCGGCGGCGCGGCTGGCGCTGCTGCTGCGTGGTTGGTGGGAGGAGAGCGGGAACTCGGCAGGTGGCACGCGGCCGACGCAGCAGGCCTTGGCGGCGAGGCTGGGCATCGACCAGACAACGCTCTCGCGCTACCTGAACCCCAGGCACCCGTCCATCGCCTCGCTGAGGGTGGTCGAGGCTCTGCACGCCCAGTTGCGTGCCCCGGCCGAGGAACTCGAACAGGCAAAGGCACTGTGCCGCGCCGCACTTCGTGACAACGGTCGCCAACCGACCAGTGGCAACGCAGGTGTGCCCTCGACACCGCTCCAGGCCACGGACGGACCCCATGAGACCGCCCCGGCCGAAGCCACCCCGGGGAACGACGGAACCGCCACCCTGCGAACCGCCCCCTTCAAGGCCGCCCGCGACCCGGACAGCAGCGACGCGTCCGGCCGCCGCCGTTCCCCGTGGTTACGGCCGGTGCTGGTCGCGGCGGCCCTGGCTGCGGCCTTCGCCGCCGGAATGGCCGTACAGGAACGGCTCACCGCCCGGGACCACGGGGCCACGGTGGGAGCCGGCGCGGGAGCGGCAGGCGCGGTTTCCGCGAGCGAGGCACCGTATGCGTGGCCGTTGCTGCGGATGGGCGAGGAGGACCAGTTCGCCCGTGCCCGTGCCCTGCAGTACCTGCTGAACTCCCACGGCTACGACGTGCGGGCCGACGGCTTCTTCCGGGAGGACACGCGGGACGCGGTCATGGACTTCCAGCACCGGCATGACCTGTCGGTCGACGGCAAGGTGGGCAACCAGACCTGGCCTGAGCTCGTGGCGAAGGAAGTCGGGCCCGGATCCGGCGCCTTCGAGGTACGGGCCGTGCAGGAGCTTCTGAACAACGTGGACCAGGGCGGCACGGCGGTGTCGGGGAAATTCACCGCGGCGACCACCGCGGACGTGAGGTACTTCCAGCGCACTCACGGCCTGCGCGCGACCGGCCGGGTGAACGTGGACACATGGCTGGCTCTGCTGGTGAAACAGCTCCCTCCCGTCAAGGCCCCCGCCTACCAGCGGGCCACCAGCCCGCAGCCGACGCCTCCCGTGTGAGTCCGCCGTCCGGCCCACGGAGACCCTGCGCATGCGCATCCCCGCATAGCCGCAGGTCAGGGCCATGCAGTGCAGGGCGCATCGATGCACCTCGGCAAGGAGCCGGGATCGGCTTCCCCTGCCCATGCTTCCCGGCGGATGCTGCTGCCGCGGCCGGCACTCCTGGACACTCCGCCCCTCGGCGAGGTGTCCAGGTCCGAGTCATCGCCCCGGTCCGCCCTGTCAGCACGCCACCCGAAGGGGACAACCATGTTCGCAGCCCGCAAGACCCTCACGTCCGTACTCTCGGCCGCCGTCCTCGCCGGCGGTCTGGCCCTCGGCACCGCCGGCCCGGCCAACGCCGCGTCCTGTCCGTCCTCCGCGTCCCCTGTGGCGGACGGGGCGTCGGCCGGCTGGACCCTGCGCTGCTCGGGCAACGACGTGACCGTGTCCGGCTGGCTCCAGGACACCCGGGCCGACGGCAAGTGCGCCCTGGTCCGCATCAACGCCGGCAACGGCGAGTACCGCACGAAGTCCGCCTGCGGCTCCGGCGTACGAGAGCAGTTCTCCTACACCTTCAAGGGCACGAAGAACGCGCAGGTGCGCCTCGCCATCGCCTGACCGCCCACCGGTGGGGCGGGCCGTGCTCCCGACACGGGCGGCCCGCCCCACGCACCACCGAACGCCGACACCACACACCCGCACAGGTACGGCCAAGGACACCCCGGAGCCGTACGGAAAGAACGAGGGACGACGCACATGAGCAGCAACGGACGTCATCTGCGCGGCACGCTGATCACCGGAATCGTGGCGACCACCCTGGCGCTGACCCCCGCCGCCATGGCCCAGGGCACCACGTCCGCCAAGGCGCAGGCGGCGGGCAAGGACGTGGCGACCACCCTGGTCTTCGACAAGAACCCGAGCGACCCCACCGACTCCCGTCTCTCCGTCTTCAAGGGCGAGAAGCTCTGGGCCACGTACCGGGCCGGATCGGGCCTCGGCGTCAAGGACGACTGCGTGCGCTCCAAGGGCTGGATCCCGAACGGCAACTGGAAGATCAAGCTCAGGTCCCGCACCTACGACGGCAACCTCATCAAGGGCTACGCCGTCTACCTTGAAGACATGAAGTGCTCCCAGGGCACCGCGACGCGCACGGAGATGTTCATCCACTCCGAGATGAACCGCGACGGCAGCGAGGGCCGTACGGAGCCCCGCCGCTGGGACGGCGTCGGCGACCACAAGTCGAACGGCTGCGTGAAGCTGAACCCGACAGACATCAAGAAGATGTTCCGCCTCCTGGACCGCAAGGAGATCGGCTGGCCGACGCACCTGCGCGTGGTGTCCTGACGCGGCCGGGGAGAGCGACCGCCGAGCCGTCGCCGTACACAGCAGGCCGGCAGCGCGTACTCCTGTACAGGGCGGCAGCCCGCGAGACCGTGCCCGGCCCCACCGGCTCTGCCTCCGGTGGGGCCGGGCACGGTGGGGCCTGGGGACCCGGGCCCCGACCGATCCCCTGACAAGGCGTCAGTGCATCAGCAGCAGCCGGGTGTTCGGAACGAGCTTGCGGTTCACGCTGGTGCTCTGCACGAAGATCGTGAAGTCGTCGTTGTGGTCAGGCTTGACGCGCACCTCGACGTCCGGCAGGCCCAGCAGCGATCGGGCCTCGGGCCCGGTGTACACCCGGTCCGTCTTCTTCTCCAGCACCGCGATCTGCTTCCGAGCCTGGATCTTCTCCGACTTGCTCAGCTGGTAGAACGCACCACCGGTTCGGTACGTGTGCCCGCTTTCGACGACCCAGTCCCGGATCGCCACGTCGCGAGCCACCGCGATCAGGTCGTACTCCGAAGGATCCACAGGGGCCAGGCCCGCCGCTTCGACGCTGTCCTTGTTCACGGCCTCGGCCCCCACGGAGAACACGGCCCGCGATCCCCGGATGCCCTTGCTGCGCCCCACCATGAACTTCTCGGTGGCCTCCTGGATGACCTGCCCGGCCTCCTCGAGACCCTGCGTACTCGTGGCGTCCCAGATGGCGATGTTGTCCTTCGGGAAGCCGCCCTGCATGGCCTCGTGCTTGCCCATCTGGTCCGGTACGAGGACGGCCAGCGTCCAGTTGTCCTCCTGCGTCCGGATCATCTCCGCCACGGCCTGCACCAGTTCACGCGGATCCTTGGCCGGAGCGTCCGGGCAGCGATGGCTCGCGTTCTCCTGACCGTCGGTGAGCACGAATGTCAGGAAGCTGTGGTCGCCGTACAGCTGCGCCGTCTGCGCGAGCTCCCGCTGGGACTTCAGCGCGGCCGCCAGCAGAGCCGTCATACCGCCCACCCGGTACAGCTGCTTCAGCGACGGCATCCGCAGCACGTCCTTGTCGTAGATGACGCACTCCACCTTGTCGGCGAAGACGTACACCGTGACGCGGGTCTCCTGGTCCAGGTCCTTCGACCGGCGGGCCAGGTACGCGATCTGCTGGTCGGCGACCTCGATGACCTTGCGGCTCAGGTGCGACATGGACGAACTGGCGTCCAGCACAAGGGCAACGTGGTTGATGTAGTTCTGGCTTCGGGTCATGACAGCTCCCCCTCGTTCCGACTCGATGCGCCTACCGTCTCACCCACCACTGACAATCGAACGTGGCTGCGGGGCGGGTGGTCGCGGGGGCTGTGGTGCCGATCTGCGGAGGCAACGCGGAAAGAGGGCGGAGTGCGGCCGCCCGGTGCGGCGGATGCCGTCGCCGCCGCGTGCGGGAGGACTGAGGCGGTGTCACTTCCGGCGGAGGGGGGCACGGCGCCGCTGCCTGTTCCCGGGCAGCGGCACCGTGGCGTCCTGCTTCGTCGACCCGACTCTCAGTACGCGTGCCCCACGTGCGCGAGAGCCTGCTTCAGCAGCGCCCCGCGGCCGTCCGGCATCTCGTTCTGTACGGCGGGGGAGGCCGCTTCCTGCGGGCTGAACCAGACGAGGTCCAGTGCGTCCTGCCGTGGGCGGCAGTCGCCGCTCACCGGCACGATGTACGCCAGCGAGACCGCGTGCTGGCGTGGGTCGTGGTACGGCGTGATGCCGGCCGTGGGGAAGTACTCGGCGACGGTGAAGGGCTGCAGTGCGGGAGGGACGCGTGGCAGGGCCACCGGGCCGAGGTCCTTCTCCAGGTGGCGTAGGAGTGCGTCACGGACGCGCTCGTGGTGCATGACCCGGCCGGAGACCAGGGTGCGGCTGATGGTGCCGTCCGCGCCGATCCGCAGGAGCAGACCGATACTGGTGACTTCGCCGCTGTCGTCCACACGCACGGGTACGGCCTCGACGTAAAGGATCGGCATCTGGGCCCGAGCCGTGTTCAGCTCGTCCGTGCTCAGCCAGCCGGGCGTGGTCTCTGTCATGTCGGACATCGCTTGATCATACTTTCCCGACCGTGTCTCGGCCTAGATCGCGTGTCTGCCAGGCGGGTGGGAGTTCACGAGGACCCGTGAGTCGAGTGGATGCCGGCGCGCCGATGAGCACGGGGCGGCGCTCTGCGCCGTTCTCGGTCGAGAGGTGGCGGCAGGATCCCCCGGTGGTCAACGAGGCATACCGTGCTGCCAAGTTGGCGGCCGAGGGCTGCACGGAAAGCCTGGCCCCGGTCGCCACCCCGGTCGGTCTCACGGTCGCGGTGATCGAGCCCGGCGCGGTGGCCGGGGAGTGCGTCGCGAACGTGGGCATCGACGAGAGCGCGGCGGCCGAGGCCGGCGTCCACGGTGAAGGGCTGACGAACTACCTCGGTCGCACCCGGGGCGTGCGCGCAGGCGATGCGCGGGTGGCCGGACCCGGTTCCGTCATGGGGTCCTCCGTCGTTCCGTCCCGCGGCGGGCCAAAGTGTGGACGAGGCGGCCGAGCTGCCGGTACGGGTCCCGCGTCGAGGCGGCCCACTCCGTCTGCAGCGCCTGCGCGTACTCCTCGGGGCCGGGAGCCCAGTCCACGAGGTGGTCGTGGAAGATCCGCACCCCCTGCCAGGGGAGCGGAGCGAGCCCGTGCTCTGCCGCGATCCCGTCGAGCGCCTCGGCCGTGTCCCCACGCGTCTCGATGCCGAGATTCCCCACGCTCGCCGCCGCACCGTGCTCGATGAGGTCACGCGCCGCCCGGTACTCGCCGCGCAGGGCCTCGCGGAAGCCGATCGCGGCCCGGTTCTTCGTCAGGATGCTCAGCACCCCGCCACGGGCGACCAACCCCGAGAGGCGGCCGATCGCGCCGGCCGCGTCGTCCAGGTACATCAGTACCCCGTGACAGCACACGGCGTCGAACCGCTCCCGTCCGAAGGGAAGGCCGTCGATGTCTGCTTCGAGGAGCCGGATCTGCGGGGCGAGGTCGGGCCGGGCGCCCAGGCGGCGGGCCGCGGCCCCCAGCATCTCCGCGGACGGGTCGACGCCCGTCACACGGTGCCCGGCCGCGGCGAGCCGAAGCGTCATCTCGCCGTCCCCGCAGCCGACGTCCAGGACCCGTGCGTGCCCGGTGGGCAGTTCGGCGAGGAGTCGGCGCGCGACGAGGTCGTGACGCAGGCGGCCCCGGGCACTGAGGGAGTGGGCGGAGTACGCGGCCCCGACGGTGGCGAAGTCGGTCAACGTGTCCACCCCGATTCCCTAGGGGGCCGGCCGGCCCGGACTCCCAGGGCGCCCGCCCCGGCAGTCGCTGCGAGGCCGGCAGCGGGTACGGCGTGCTCGGCCGCGTGTCGTTGGAGGAGCTCCCTGGTCGACGCCGCCATCGTCAGGAACGGGAGTTTGCCCGGGTCCATCCAGGCGAGCATCACGCCTTCGGTCAGCCGCAGGGCGGACGGGTCGCCGTTCCGGCTGCCGGTGAAGACCTGGATCGGCACGAGCGTGCCGTCCGTACCGATGGCGTGCTCGACCGCGTACGGCCGCAAGCCGGCGATCTCCAGGCCTGCCTCTTCCGGGAGTTCGCGGCGGACCGTGTCCAGCAGGGTGGTGTCCTGCGGCTCCCGCCCGCCCCCGAGCAGCGACCAGGCTCCCGGCTGCCAGATCTCGGGCTTGTTGGCGTCGCGGAGGTGCAATGGATAGTAGCCCCGGCCGTCGTCAGGCGTCATGACGTGGCCTCCCCGCTGTCCGCCCGGGCGCCCGGAGCGCCCGGCGGCGCCGTGGACCGTACGGGCTGCGCCGGAACGGCCGGTTGTACGAACTGACGGGCCTGCAGCTCGTACGCCTCTCTGAACGCCCCGGTGCCGGTGGCCGGGTCCATCAGCTCCGCGAAGGTGCCCCGCTCGGCGACCCGGCCCTCGTCGAGCACGTAGATCACATCGGCGTGGCGGGCGCTGGCCAGGCGGTGGGTGATCAGCACGGTGGTCTGCCCCTTGTCGGCCAGCTGGTGGATCTGGTCGAAGACCCGCTGCTCGGCGGCCGCGTCCAGGGCGCTGGTGGGCTCGTCGACGATGAGCACGGCGCCGTCGCGGTGCCGGGCCCGGGCGAGGCCGAACTTCTGCCACTGGCCGCCGGAGATCTCCTGCCCGCCCTTGTAGCCGCGGGAGAGGAGGGAGTCCCAGCGACGCGGGAGTCCCGTGACGACCCTGTCCGCGCCCGAGTACGCGGCGGCCGGTTCGACGGCCGCGTCGTCCATCGAACCGGATGTGCGCCCGATGCCGATGTTGACGCGGGCGGTGAACGGCCACCGGAAGAAGTCCTGGGCGACCATCGCCACGCGCGCGAAGACCTGTGCCCGGTCGGCCTCCGCGGTGCTCACCCCGCCCCACAGGACTCTTCCGCTGTCGGGGAGCCGGGCGCCGCTGAGCAGGCTGATCAGCGTCGACTTGCCGGCGCCGTTGCTCCCGACGAGGGCGACGGTCCTGCCGCGGGGGATGACGAGGTCGACCTCGGACAGGGACGGCTTGTCCTTGCCGGGGTAGGTGAAGGTGACCCCCTCGAAGCGAATCTCGTCCACCTCGTCGGGCAGGTCGCGCCCGCCGGCGGGGATGGCGCGCCGGACGGCCTCGGTGCACAGGGTCTCCAGGTCGGCGACGAACAGCGCCTCCTCCTGCACGTCCGTGACACGGAGGACGAGGTCGGTGATGCTGGCCGAGCCGGTGCGGATCGCCAGTACGGCCGTGCCGGCCACCGCGAGGTCCATGCGTCCGTTCCACAGCAGCAGTCCGAGGACTCCGTAGGTGGCGACGGTCGCAAGCCCGCGGGCCGAGTCCGCCAGCACATGCGTGCGTGCGCCGGTCCAGGCGAGCCGGGTCTGCTCGCGCTCGCTCGTCAGCGCCATCTCCCGGAAGTGCGTGAGAAGGAAGGGAGCCACGTCGTGGACGCGGATCTCGGCCGCGGCCTGCGGGTTGATCAGGAGCTGGCTGATCAGTTTGGCTGCCCGGACGTGCTGGACGAAGCGGTGCCAGCTGACGTACCGGTGCCTGGCCATGGTGAGCGAGCCCCACGCGCTCGGGAGCGCCATGAACGCCAGCAGCGGCAGGAGTGTCCAGTGCAGCACCGCGAGAACACCGGCGGCGGCGATCAGGGAGATCGCGGAGGTGACCACGGCGGTGCAGTAGCCGACCATCCGCCGGGCCGAGTCGGCGCCCCACTGCGCGGAGTCCATCAGCTTGTGGAAGGCGTCGTCCTCGATCGCCTCCAGCTCCACCTTCGCCACGAGCCCGAGATAGCGCTCGGTCGCCACCCTCTGGGCCTTCGGCTCCAGGATCCCGGTCGCGGCGGCCGAGGCCGACTTGCACGCCGAGCCGATCACCGCCAGCACGGCGACCAGGGCGAGCGACGGCAGCGCGGCGCGGAGCCTTCCGGTGATGTCGCCGGACGCGAGCAGTTCGACGAGGAGGGAGTTGACCGCGATCAGGGAGACGGCCTGCGCGATCCCGCGGGCGATCTCGCAGACCGCGACCGTGACGAACGCCCGCTGGTCGGCCTCGCGCGCCAGCCGGATCGCGACCGCGACCTGTCGTGGCAGCGCGCCGCCCATCTGACGCAGTCCGAGCTTCAGCCAGGCCCCGTCGTGGCTGCCCCAGCCGTAGTCGTAGGTGAGCTCGCCGCCGAACAGCAGCTGCTCGGAGGGTGAGGGCCCGTCCATCGAGGACGGAGCGGTGACGTTGTCGTCGGTCATCCCCACCACCCCGTACGCGGTCGTGCAGCGCGGGCGGCGCCGGCGGTACGTCGGGGCCGTGCCGCCGCGGTCGAGAGCCGGACGGGCACAGGCTCAGCGGCGGGAGGAAGGGCGGTCAGGGGATGAGGCAGGGGGTACATGTCAGCCTCCGGGAGGGGTGCGGTGAGGGGTTGCCAGGCTCAACGACGACCCCCGCCCTCTCGAACACATGACTTTTGGACGTGCTGTGAACCCCGGCTCCAGGCGAAAGTGCGTTCGTTCCGGTTACACCGACCCTTGCCGGGGCTGGCCCGGGCGTCGATGTGCCAGTGGCCGAAACGCCGACGCCGTCCTGAGCGTGCGAGCGGGACGGGGTGGGACGAAGCGAACGGGGCCCACCGGGGTGCGTGACGCCGCGCGTTGTCAGTGGTCCCGTTCAAGATGGGCACGTCTTTCCCTCTTCATCCCCTCTTCAGAGACGGAGGCGTCATGGCCCTCACGAACCGGCAGGTGGCCGGGCACGGGTTTCTGCGGCAGATGTACGCGGACGCGTACTTCCCCGACCACGTCGTCGACAAGGGCAGAGCGATCCTGCTGCGGCTGTGCGAACGGATCGAGGCCGAGCGGCCGGCCGACCTGGCGGCCCTGTACGAACTGACTCGGGCCGCGACGGACGAGTTCAACCTTCTGGAGGCGGAGTTCGAGGCTGCGGGGAGTGAGATCGAGACGGTCGCGCGGGAGGTGATCGCCGAGGACTTCTGGCGTGTCGCGTCGGCCTACGGGTTCTCGGACGCGGACGTGGAGGAACTGATCGCCACGCGGGATTGGTGATCGAGGGGTGACGGCGGCGGACGGCGCAGGTTCCGTGTCACTGTCACCGGCGAAGGGCTCGCCGTGATCGACGTCGCGCTCACCGGTGGGGCGGGGACCCGCCACGTCGGGCGGCGGGTGTCAGGAGTCGGCGCGACCGATGCCGCGCGCCCACAGGACCAGGGGGATCTGGAGGGGCAGCCGACCGTAGGCGATCGCCTGCGCCTTCGGTGAGCGGTCTCGCCAGTCGTAGGCCATCTTGACGTTGGCCGGGAAGACTCCGGCGAAGAACACGGCGGCGGCGCGGGCGCTCGCCTTGCGGGTCGCCGGAAGGGCGAGGCCGGCGGCGAGGGCGAGTTCCGCGACCCCACTGGCCTTGGTCCAGGTCCGGGGGCTGCCCGGAAGGAACTCCGGCACGGTGGCGTCGAACTGCTTCGGGGAGGCGAAGTGGGCGACGCCCGCGGAGGCGAGCAGGCCGGCGAGCAGGAAGGCGGAGCGTGCGGACCGGGACATCGGATTCCTTCGGACGAGGCGGATCGGCGGGCGAAGAGGGAAGGCGGAGCACACCCTACCGGCCGGTAGGTTTGTGTGGGGCTCGTACTCCGTGGCTCGTTCGGGGCGGACGCCGCGCGACGCCGTCTCCTGGCGGCCGGCCCGTCCGGACAGCCGTCTGAACGGCCCGCTTCCCGCACCTCGACGGCGGGGCGGAGCGGCGCTCGTCACGGCAGAGCTGAGGTGCCGGACGAGGCGCTCGCCGCGGTCGCCCCGGGGAACCGTGTGATTGATTGCGTTGTCAGGGGGTAGCCGCGGAACTCAGACGGTTCGATCCGTTCTCGACAGGAAGGACCCCCATGCCCTTCTCGACCGCCACAACCTCCGAACTTGCCGCCTCCGGCTCACCCGCCCTGCTGTTGATCCTGGTCGGGGTGGTCATCGCCGTGCTGCTGATCGCCGCCTTCTGGTGGGGTTCCCGGCGCTCGGCCCGCAGACGGGCGTCCGCCGCTGTCGCTCAGCCGCCGGCGGCCGAGGCGAGGCGGGACTCCTGGACCGCGCCGGACGAGCGGCCGGACCGATGAGGTCGCCCCGGAGCCGGACCGACGACGATCCCCGAAGGAGGACCCCGTGAAGGAACGAGGAAACGAGGACGAGCGGCGGCACCGCCGCACCGCCCCCACCACTCCGGCGGGCGCCGAGGGCGAGAGCGGTGACAAGGAGGCCCGCGAGGACGCGGAGGCGGCCGTGGCGGGTCGCGCCGGTGACACCGACCGGGCGGGCGCCGACGGTCACCGGGCCAAGCGCCAGCGCCCGGGCCTCGGCCGCGAAGAGCAGACCCGGGACCAGTAGCCCGAGGGAACACCCGGGACC
The DNA here is from genome assembly GCF_001418135.1 of Streptomyces aureus. Classification (GTDB taxonomy): domain Bacteria; phylum Actinomycetota; class Actinomycetes; order Streptomycetales; family Streptomycetaceae; genus Streptomyces; species Streptomyces aureus_A. The sequence goes on along the minus strand of NZ_LIPQ01000138.1, from coordinate 9,465 downwards.
GGTACCCGCGAGCGCAGGCTCGGGACCGTGGCCGCGAGGGAAGCCCCCGGGACCGGCAGCCGTGACACCCGGCCGATCCGGGGCGCCCGGGAGGGTCACCCGTGGGTGCCGCCGCGGACGCGGTGGGCCGTGTCCCGCAGCCACAGGGCGCTGCGCTTGGGCCTACGGGTCTGGGTGGCGTAGTCGACGCGGACGAGACCGAAGCGCTTGTCGTAGCCGTACGCCCACTCGAAGTTGTCCAGGAGCGACCACGCGAAGTAGCCGCGGACGTCGGCGCCCCGGCTGCGAGCCTCGGCCACGGCGGCCAGGTGGGACGCGAGGTAGGCGGTGCGGTCGGCGTCCTCGACGAAGCCGTGGGCGTCGGCGACGTCCTCGTACGCGGCGCCGTTCTCGGTGACCACCATCGTCGTGCCGGGATAGTCCCGGGAGACGCGCAGCAGCAGGTCGGTGAGGTCGTGCGGCATCACCTCCCAGCCGAGGCCGGTGACCGGCAGGCCGCCGTGCGGCAGGTTACGGGTGACGGGGATGCCGTCCGCGTCGGTGGAGGAGCCGTTCTCGTCGACCCCCGACGTGCGCATCGAGCGGTAGTAGTTGACGCCCAGCGTGTCGATGGGGCTGGAGATGATCTCCAGGTCGCCGTCCCTGACGGGAATCTCGACGGCCCGGGCGGCCAGGTCGTCGACGAGGTCCTGGGGGTACCGGCCGCGCAGGACGGGGTCGAGGTAGAAGCGGAAACCGAGGGCGTCGGCCCGGCGCGCGGCCTCCCGGTCGGCCGCCGAGCAGGTGGCGGGCCGGCTGGTGCCGAGGAGGTGGGTGACGGCCAGGTCCAGGGGCCGGCGGGCGGCGGAGCGCAGGCGCTGGACCGCGAGGCCGTGGGCGAGGTGCAGATGGTGCACGGCGCGCACCCCGTCGGCGAAGGAGCGGCCTCCGGGCGCGTGGACGCCCTCGACGTGGCCGAGGACGGCCGAGCAGAACGGCTCGTTGAGGGTGGTCCAGTGGGTGACGCGGTCGCCGAGGCGCTCGTGGACGAGTTCCGCGTAGTCGGCGAAGCGGTGGGCGGTGTCGCGGGCGGGCCAGCCGCCGGCGTCCTGGAGCTCCTGGGGCAGGTCCCAGTGGTACAGGGTGAGCCAGGGCGTGACGCCGTGCGCGAGGAGCTCGTCGACGAGACGGTCGTAGAAACCGATCCCCGCCGGGTTGGCCGGGCCGCTCCCGTGCGGCTGGACGCGGGACCAGGAGACGGAGAAGCGGTACGTGTCGAGGCCGAGGGCTGCCAGCAGGGCCACGTCCTCGGGCATGCGGTGGTAGTGGTCGCAGGCCACGTCTCCGGTGTCGCCGTTGTCCACGGCCCCGGGGACGCGGCAGAAGGTGTCCCAGATGGACGGGGTGCGGCCGTCCTCGGCGGTGGCTCCCTCGATCTGGAAGGCGGAGGTGGCGGCGCCGAAGCGGAAGTGCGGGGGGAGGAGGTCGATGAGCGCGTCGTGGTGGGCGGTGGCGGACGGGGCGGGGGCGGTCACGGGATCCTCCTGGTGCCGAGAGGCGGACGGGCAAGCGGCCCGGGCGCCCTCGCGGGCGTCCGGGCCGTGTTCGGGAGACGGATCAGGGCAGGCGGTGGTCCGCGTTCAGCACGACTCCGCGTTCGGGGCGGTACAGGTCGAAGCCCCGTGTGTCGCACTGCAGGCCGCCGACGATGCAGTGGTCGACGAGGGCCTTGAGGGTGCGTTCCTCCCATGCGTTGAAGAAGTCGTAGTGGAAGGAGTAGCCGCGACCACTGGCCAGGCGGACCTGGCTCATGTCGCCGTTGACCGGCCACGCCATCTTGAACTCGATCATCGGCAGGGCGACCGGGTGGGAGGCCGGGCACATGTTGTCGTTGGTGCCGGGCTTGACCACCGGGTACGCCATGTGGCTCTTGTGGTCGGGGGTGTCGAGGTACAGACCGTCCCAGCAGCTGGGCGCCTGCATGCGCAGGTTGAGCTGTACGTCGGGCCGGCTCGGACAGCTCGCCGGGATGTCGGTGTTGAAGAAGCTGTCACCGCATTCCCAGCCCTCGACGAAGCCCTTGTGGCTGCGGAACTCCTGGGCGGTCTGCGTCGGGTTGCCGACGACGAACCGCAGACCCTTGGGGAAGGGCCGCACGCTCCGGTAGTCGGTGACGCCCGCCTTGTAGTAGATGACCTGCGGACCGACGGGCAGGATCTTCTGGTCGCCCTTGTACAGCGAGGGCATCCAGTACGCGGAGGCGTCCGCGGGCGCCTTGCAGGTGGTGCCGCCTCCGTAGAGCGAGCCGGTGGTGCTGGCCGCGTCGGTGGAGGTGTTGCCCATGAACGTGTGGTCGTGGGACTTGCCGAACTGGCCCGGGTAGACGATCGGGTCGTCCGGCGCGGTGTGGGTGACGGAGCAGCCGGCCTGGAACTCGTGGTGGTAGGCCGGGGGCGGGGTGGCCGTGGACGGGGTCACCCCGGTGACCTGGGGTACGGCCGGGATGTAGCCGTCGCCGTCGGGGTCGTCCGCCGAGGGGAGCGCGGAGGCCGCCATGACATGGCCCTCGGCGGTGCCCGCCGTGTGCGCCCCGTGGGCGCCGGCGGCCGGGGCGGTGGTCTCCCCGTGGGCGGTGGCCGCGGTGTAGGTGTTCACCGTCAGGGCGGAGACGCCCATCGCTGCGGCGAGCAGTAAGGCGGACAGGGTCCGGCCGCGGATTCTCATCGTGATCTCCTCGTTCTCCTCAGGGGGTCAGCTGTAGATTCCGAACTCGTGGAGCGAGTAGCCCCAGCCGGTGCCGCGCGCGGTGAGCTGGAGCCGGACGTACCGTGCGGTGGCAGCGGTCTCGATGGTGTCGATGTCGCCGTTTCCGGTGGTGGTGGCGTGGATGGTCCGCCAGGTGCCGCCGTCGTCGGAGACCTGGACCTCGTAGGAGCGGGCGTAGGCCGGGTCCCAGACCAGCTGGAGCCGGTTGAAGGAGCGGACCGAGCCGAGGTCGACCCGGATCCACTGCGGGTCGCTCCAGTCGCTGGCCCAGCGGGTGGTGGTGGTGCCGTCGGTCGCGTTGGTCGCCGGGCAGGGGCAGTCGCCGTAGGAGGCCTGCGCGGAGGAGGCGGTGGTGGGCCGGTTCAGGGCGATGTTGGTGCCGGCGACCGGCGGGGCGACGACCTTGACGGACTTCGTCTCGATGCCGGCGTTGCCGCGGCCGTCCTCGGCCTGCACGTACACCTTCCACACGCCGAGCTTCTCGGGCGCGGTGACCGCGAAGGTGCCGTTGCCGAGGGAGCGGTACTGCGCGTCGATCAGGCGCTTGTCTCCGTTGGCGTAGTTGCCGCTCAGATAGATCTTGGTGGTGACGGGGTCGCCGTCGGGGTCGCGGACGTCGGCGCGGACCGTGAACTCGCCGCCGGCCGGGGCGGATCCGGCGGGCGTGACCGTCATGCCGCTGATGACCGGCGGGGTGTTGTCGCCCGCGACGGAGCCGGTGTACGCCTTCTTGAGGGCGTAGTACGAGAGGCGCTTCAGGCCGTCGGGGAGGAGGTTGAACCAGACGCCGCCGAAGTCGTGCTCGGTGCCGTAGTGGAAGACGGTCGCGCCGAGGGCGACGCCCTGGTGACCGGTGACGCAGTTCCAGGCCTTGGTGTACCCGTCGGCCTTCTGGACGTCGGTGGGCTCGTCGGGGACGCCGTTGGCGTCCTTGGGGGTCTCCCACTCGCCGGCCGGCCCGGTCTCGGTGATGATGTACGGCTTGGTGTAGCCGCCCTCCACCCAGTCCTCGCGGACCCCGCAGATGTCGCCGTAGGCGTTCATCGAGTAGAGGTCCAGATCGGGCGCGTTGCGCTTGTAGTAGGGCCAGGCGCCGGTCCACGCGTCCGTGGAGGTCACGGGGTGGTCGGGGTCGATGGCGTGGATCCTCTTGGCGACGTCGTTGACGAAGGTCGTGTACGCGTTGCGCTGGGCCTCGAGCTCGGTGCCGCTGTAACAGTTCTGCAGACCGAGGACGGACTCGTTGCCGACGTTCCACATGAGGGTGGCGGGGTGGGACTTGTACGTGTCCACCCACTTCGCGAACTCGGTGAGCATGGTGCTCTTGTACGTGCTGTCCGTCACGTAGTTGACGCAGCCGCCGGAGCCCGGGCCGCCGCCCGGCTGGAGCCAGAAGCCGTTGATCACCTTGACGCCGTTGGCGGCCGCCGCGTCGAGCAGCGGCTTGGTGCCGGCGTCCGTTCCCCAGGTGCGGACGGTGTTGACGCCCATGGACTTCACGTCCGGCATGTAGCGGGGGGCGTCGGCCATCGCGGGGCCCCAGGTGACGCCCTTGACGGTGTATGGCTGTCCGCCCACCGTCAACTGCCAGTTGCCCTGCGTGCCGCTCACGCGGACGGCGCCGCCGGGCTCGGGCTGGGTGGATCCGCCGCCGTACACCTGGAACTCCCACAGGGAGTAGCCGTACCCGGTGCCCCGGGTGACACCCTGGAGGCGGACGTAGCGGCCGGTGCCGGTGACCGCGAGCTCGTCGGTGCCACCGTCGCCCGCCGTCACGGACCTGACGGTGCGCCAGTCGCTTCCGTTGTCGGAGAGCTGGATGTCGTACGCCTTGCCGTAGGCGCCCTCCCAGTTCAGGACGACGCGGCTGATGTTCGCGCTGCTGCCCAGGTCGACCTGGATCCACTGGGCGTCGCTCCACTGGCTCGCCCAGCGGGTTCTTGTGAGGTCGCCGTCGACCGCGGCGGAGGCGCCCCAGGCGGCGCCCTCGGTCGAGGAGGCGGTGGCGCTCTTCCCCTGGGAGAGGAGGGTCTCGGCGGCGGTGGCGGGCGCCGCGGTCAGCATCGTGGCGGCGGACAGGGCGGTGGTGAGCAGGGCACCGACGGAGACGAGCGAGGCCGTCGTGCGGGTGCGGGTGCGGGCGCCGGCGCGCCTTCGTGTCGTGGGGGAGTTGGTCGCGGTCATGGCGGCTCCTGGACGGAGGGGAGGGGATCGCCTTCCGGGCGGCGCGGCGGGGACTGGGCGCCGCCCGGAAGGGGTGGGAAGGCCGGGACGCGCCGCCGTGAGGGCGCGTCCCGGCGGACCGTCAGGGGAAGTTGACGACGGTGGACGGCACGGTCGAGGTGCCGGCGGGGATGGTGGACGCCCCGGTGTCGTTGATGACGTGGTTGTAGTGGCCCATACCGCCGAGGGACACCACCAGGAGGCTGTGGAACTTCACCCCCGGCTTGACGGGTGCCTTGAAGCCGTGGTCCTGGACGATGGTCGGGTCCACGTTGTAGTTGCAGTAGCTGCCGAGGCCCCAGGCCTCATGGGTGTTCACGGAGTCGTCGACCCGGTAGGCGGCGTACCCCTTCGTCGAGCCGTTCTGGATGGCGGCCTGGTTGGGGGCGTCGTACGCCTTCTCGTTCTGGTAGAAGATCGTGCGGCCGCGCTCGCCGTACCACTCGACGTCGTACTTGTTGAAGTGCTCGACGAACAGGCCGGTGGCGAGCACGTCGTCGCCGTTGACCCGGACGCCGTAGTCTGCGCGGTTGGTCTCCCAGCCCCAGCCCTCGCCGTGGTCGGCGCGCCACACCCAGGTGTGGTCGATGATGGCGTCGTCGCTGTTCACGACCACGCTGGTGGTGGCCTTGCCCGCGCCCGCGCCGCCGATGCGGATGTACACGTCCTGCACGGTGGTGGGGTTGGCGGCGTGGTCCGCGGAGGAGTTCTGCGGCCCGAGCTCCAGCAGCGTCGGGGAGTTGACCGGGCCGGCGTCGATCAGGAAGCCGGCGAGGCGGACGCCGTCGACGTCGGCGACCTTCATCGCGGTGACGCCGTTGTCCGGGATGATGGTGGCGAGGCCGAGGCCGAGCACGATGGTGTTCGCCCGGTTCACGTCGATGGTCTGGTCGACGTGGTAGATGCCCGGGGTGAACAGCAGGTGCAGGCCCTGGGCCAGCGCCTGGTTGATCGTGGCGGCGGTGGCGCCCGGCTTGACCACGTAGAACTGGCTCAGCGGGATCGACTCGCCCTGCGGGGCGCCGTTGGCCCAGCTGGTGCCGCGGGCGTTGACGCGCTTGGCGGGGGCGAAGACCTTGTACTCGTTGCCGTCGAGGTAGAGGTACGGCTTCTCGCGCGAGATCGGCGTGGTGTCGAGCGTGGTGTAGCGCGGCTCCGGGAAGGAGGTGGCCGGTGCGCCCTCGACGCCCGAGAAGGTCTGGTTCCAGACGCTGTTGGACCAGCCGCCGATGGAGCTCTCCCGGGTGTACCACTGCTGCTGGGAGTAGTTGCCGACCTGGCCGTCGATCTTGGAGTCGGCGATGTAGCCGCCGCTGGCCCAGCCGTAGCCGTTCGGTGCCAGGTTGAGGCCGCCCTTGACGTGCATGCGGCGGAAGGAGGAGGCCTGCGAGACGGCCCACCGGTCGGTGCCGTTGACCGGGTTGAGGGTCAGGCCCTCCGCACCGCGCCAGAAGTTCTGGGTGGCGTTGCCGTTGAACCAGCCGGCGTCGACGGTCACGTCACCGTTGATGGTGGTGTCGCCGGGGCGCAGACCGAGGCCGGCGATCTGGGTGTAGAAGCCGATCTGGGCGTTGAGGCCGTTGTAGGTGCCGGGCTTGAAGAGGAAGGCGTGCCGGCCGCTGCCGAACTGGGCCGACTCCTGCTGCTGGAAGACCTGGTCCAGCTTTGCCTGGATGCCGGGTGTGGACGGGTCGACGACGTGCACGTTGGGGCCGAGGTCGCCGCCGCCGGGGAGCGTGGGGCCGGTGCCGCCGGTGGTGCCGTAGACCTGGAACTCCCAGAGGGAGAAGCCGTATCCGGTGGCCCGGGTGAGGCCGTTCATCCGGATGTAGCGGCCGGTGCCGGAGAGCGTGACGTTGTCGGTGCCGCCGTCGCCCGCGGTCACGGAGGTGACGGTGCGCCAGGTGGTGCCGTTGTCGGAGGCCTGGATCTCGTAGCTCTTGCCGTACGCCGCCTCCCAGTTGAGGACCGCGTGGCTGAGCGTGGCGCTGCTGCCGAGGTCGACCTGGATCCACTGGGCGTCCTGCCAGGCGCTGGCCCAGCGGGTGCCGGTCAGGTCGCCGTCGACGGCGGCGGAGGCGGAGAAGGCGGCGCCCTCGGTGGAGGAGGCGGTCGCGGTCCTTCCCTGGGAGAGCAGGGTGGGGGCCGCCTGCGCCGTCGTGGCGGGGGCGAGGGCGAGCAGGCTGCCGGCCAGTGAGGTGACAAGTGCGCCGACGGTGGCCCGGCGGACGCGTGAGGCGGGTCGCCGGAAGACCGGCGGGGACCCGACGGAAGACATGGGGTCTCCTCTGGATACATGGGGGAAACGTGGGAGAGCGCTCTCCCGAAACCTTGCCCGCAGGGCGAGTTGACGGTCAAGGCGTATGACACGACTTTTCTTTTGGCTTTCATTAAGTGTCGACGCCAACCGGTTCCGGCCAGGCGCGGACCGTCCTCCCACCGGACACACGACACCGTTAAGGTGCGCGGGTGGGGTATCGAGGACCGACTCTGGAAGACGTCGCACGCGAGGCGGGCGTATCGCGCGCGACGGTGTCCCGCGTCGTCAACGGCGTGCGCAACGTGGCTCCCGACATCCAGCGGAGCGTGCGCGAGGCCATCGCCCGCATCGGCTACACCCCCAACCAGGCCGCCCGTTCCCTGGTCACCCGGCGCACCGGGACCGTGGCCCTGGTGCTCTGCGCCACGGGAAGGTCCTTCACCGCCAGGGTGTTCTCCGACCCGTTCTTCGGACGCGTGGTGGACGGTGTCCTGCCGGTCCTGCGCCGCCGCGCGATCCAGCCCGTGCTGCTCGTCGCCGAGTCCGAGCAGGCCAGGACCCAACTCGTCGAGTACCTGCGCCAGGGCGGCGCCGACGGAGCCCTGGTGGTGCCGCTGGACGAGAACGACCCGCTGCCGTCGATGCTGGTGGCGGCGGGCCTTCCCACGGTGCTGTTCGGCCGCCCCCGCGACGGGGAGCGGTGCGGCTACGTCGACCTCGACAACCCCGCCGGCGCGCGTCTGGCGGCAGAGCACCTGTGGGCCACCGGCCGACGACGCCCGGCCACCATCGCCGCACCGGTCACCGCCCCCACGGCGGACGAACGCCTCGACGGCTTCCGTGAGGCGCTCGCGGCACACGGGGTGACCTCGGTCCCCGTCGTACGGGGCCGGTTCACGGTGGACAGCGGCAGGCGCGCCATGGCCAGACTCCTGAAGGACCACCCGGGGATCGACGCCGTGTTCGCCGCCAACGACCTGATGGCCCAGGGCGCCTGCCAGTACCTGCGTGAGCAGGGGGTCTCCGTCCCCGGCGAGGTGGCCGTGGTCGGCTTCGACGACTCGGTGGCAGCACGGAAGGCACGTCCGCAGCTGACCACCGTGCGCCAGCCGGTGGAGCGCATGGCGGCCGCGATGGCCACGCTCCTCGTCGAGCAGCTCGACGGCGCCCGGTCCGAGACGGCCTCGAAGGTGTTCGAACCGGTCCTGGTCGTACGCGACTCGACCTGACCGTCCCGGGGCGCGGTGACCGCGGTGACGGCGCGGACAGCGTTGACAGTGGGGATCGCGACGAGCACGGAGACCGTCCCTGCCGACCGACCTCCGCGCGTCACGCCTCCAGCGCGTCCAGTACGGCGAGCTGCTCCATGACGCGGTCGGCGGACCAGGTGTCGAGCCAGGCCGCGAACTCTCCCCCGTAGGCGCGGGGGACGGATTCCACGCGCATCACGAGGGCGAGATACACCCGGTGGAGGGCGAGGCGGGCGCGGGCGCCGACGTCGACGGTCAGGGCGGGGTCGACGGAGCGGTAGCCGGCCAGGAGGTCGGCATCGTCCTCGGCCGTCCCGAGCGGGTCGAGCCCGACGAGCTCGGCCAACGGATCGCCGAAGAAGGCGCGTTCCCCGTCGATCAGCCCGCTCAGGTGCCATGGGCCGCTCCCGGTCCGGGCGAGGACGGCGTTGCCCTCCCAGGCGTCGAAGTGGACGAGCGCGGGACGGCGCACCTCGGCGAGCCGGTGGCCGAACCGTACGGGCAGGCCGGCGAGGAACCCGGTGGGGGCGGGCAGGGCCACGTCGAACCGGCTCGCGTCGGCGAGGACGGCGTGCAGCATGGCGGTGAACGCGGTGGGCCAGTCGGGGGCGGAGAGCCCCGCCGCGGGCTGCTGGTATCCGTACGCCGGCCCTGTGACGGTGGCGATCCGGGCCAGGCTCTCTCCCAGCTCACGGCGCAGCGACGCGCGATCGGTCGGCGTGAGCCGGTCGCGCGCGGCGTCCCAGGTGGTGCCGTGGACGTACGAGAGGAGCAGCCACTCGGCGGGGGTGCCGGGACCCGCGGGCTCATGGTGCAGGACGGTGGGCACCCGGGTGCCGGTCCTGGCGGCGAGACGGTGGAAGAGCGCCTCGGTGCCGAGGAGCCCCCGTTCGTGGGTGAGGGCGGGGGCGCTCGCTGGAGGCGCGGTCTTGAGCACCAGGTGCCGCCCGTCGGAGAGTTCGAGCAGACGGGCGGCACCTGGTGCTC
>NZ_LIPQ01000137.1 GCF_001418135.1 Streptomyces aureus | reverse complement strand
GGTGGCCGCGCCGCGGCCCTCGACGTACGCCGCGGTGCACGGCGGCCGGCACCGGGCCTGCGGCTGCGCGGCGCACTGAGAGTCGCGCCGCCGCACCGCACCCCTGCCCCTCACCCCGCCCCTCACACCCCGCCCGTACGGCCGCGCATGAATTGCCGCGGCCGTGCGGGCGGCCGACGATCGGGACATGTTCAGTGGCGCGCACGTGATTCTCTACACGCGGGACGCGGAGGCCGACCGGGCCTTCCTCAAGGACGTCGTGGGCTTCCCGCACGTGGACGCCGGGCGCGGCTGGCTCATCTTCAAGCTGCCGCCCGCCGAGGTCGCCGTCCATCCGACGACGGAGGAGCCGAAGCACGAGCTCTACCTCATGTGCGAGGACCTCACCGCGACCCTGAAGGACCTTGAGGACCGGGGCGCGGAGATCTCACGCGCCATCACCGACCAGGGCTGGGGCCTGCTCGCCGCCGCGCGGCTGCCGAGCGGGACCGAACTCCCCCTGTACGAGCCGCGTCACCCGACCGCGCACAGCCTGTCACTCTGACGGCCCACCCCAACGGCAAGCACCATCTCATATCTGAGATAACGTGACGCCATGGCAGACGACTACCTCGTACGCATCGGCAAGCTCATCCGTGACGCCCGGCAACACCGCGGCTGGACGCAGACGCAGCTCGCCGAAGCACTGGCCACGAGCCAGAGCGCCGTCAACCGGATCGAGCGCGGCAACCAGAACATCAGCCTTGAGATGATCGCCCGGATCGGCGAAGCCCTCGACAGCGAGATCGTGTCCCTGGGTTACGCGGGACCGATGCACCTCAGGGTCGTCGGCCGCCGCCGGCTCTCGGGCGCCATCGACGTCAAGACGAGCAAGAACGCCTGTGTCGCGCTCCTCTGCGCCTCCCTCCTCAACAAGGGCCGCACGGTCCTGCGCCGGGTCGCCCGCATCGAGGAGGTCTTCCGGCTCCTGGAGGTGCTCAACTCCATCGGCGTGCGCACCCGCTGGGTGAACGACGGCGTCGACCTGGAGATCGTGCCGCCGGCCGAGCTGGACATGGACTCCATGGACGCCGAGGCCGCGATCCGCACCCGCTCGATCATCATGTTCCTCGGCCCGCTGCTGCACCGCATGGACCGCTTCAAGCTGCCGTACGCCGGCGGCTGCGACCTCGGTACGCGCACGATCGAGCCGCACATGATCGCGCTGCGCCGCTTCGGCCTCGACATCACCGCGACCGAGGGCATCTACCACGCCCAGGTCGAGCGCTCCGTCTCCCCCGACCGCCCGATCGTGCTGACCGAGCGCGGCGACACCGTCACCGAGAACGCCCTGCTCGCGGCGGCCCGCCACGACGGCGTGACCGTCATCCGCAACGCCTCCTCCAACTACATGGTCCAGGACCTGTGCTTCTTCCTGGAGGCCCTGGGCGTACGGGTGGACGGCGTCGGCACCACCACCCTCACCGTGCACGGCGTGCCGCAGATCGACGTGGACGTCGACTACTCCCCCTCCGAGGACCCGGTCGAGGCGATGAGCCTGCTCGCCGCCGCGGTGGTCACCGAGTCGGAGCTGACGATCCGCCGGGTCCCCATCGAGTTCATGGAGATCGAGCTCGCGGTCCTGGAGGAGATGGGCCTCGACCACGACCGCTCGGCCGAGTACCCGGCGGACAACGGCCGCACGCGCCTGGTCGACCTGACGGTCCGCCCCTCCAAGCTCGAGGCGCCGATCGACAAGATCCACCCGATGCCGTTCCCGGGCCTGAACATCGACAACGTCCCCTTCTTCGCGGCGATCGCGGCGACGGCGCAGGGCAAGACGCTGATCCACGACTGGGTCTACGACAACCGGGCCATCTACCTCACGGACCTCAACCGCCTCGGCGGCCGTCTCCAGCTCCTCGACCCCCACCGCGTCCTGGTGGAGGGCCCCACCCGCTGGCGCGCCGCCGAGATGATGTGCCCGCCGGCCCTGCGCCCGGCGGTGGTCGTCCTCCTCGCGATGATGGCGGCCGAGGGCACGTCGGTCCTCCGGAACGTGTACGTCATCAACCGCGGCTACGAGGACCTGGCGGAGCGCCTCAACTCGATCGGCGCGCAGATCGAGATCTTCCGGGACATCTGAGGACGTCCGGGGAACCCTGTGCGGCCCGGCGGGCCCCGACCGGACCTCACGGAACCCTTGAGGCCCCCTCGCTCTTCATGAGCGAGGGGGCCTTTCGCGTGAGGTGCCGGGAGGCCGCCGCGTGATCGTGTCGCCGCAGTCGTACCCGATCAGCCCCCCACGCCAGGTCCCACCCCGCCCTTGAGGCGGTCGATGTCCGACTGGCGGACCTTGATGACGAAGAGGGAGATCAGGAGGCCGACCACCGCGAACACCGCTGCCGTGATGAAGCCCGCTGAGACGCCCGAGGTCAGTACCTGGTCGCCCCAGGGCGGTGGGAGCACGCCCGTTCTGGCGAACTCGGCCTTCTCCAGCGGGCTCGCCTGGGCGAGGAAGGCCGGTACCTCGGTCTCCGCCTCGTTGCGGCTGGCCGTGCCGAAGACCGTGACGAGGATCGAGAGGCCCAGCGAACCGCCAACCTGCTGCATGGCGTTGAGCAGGCCGGACGCGGCGCCCGTGTCCCGTTGTTCGACGTTCGACAGCGCCATGATGGTCAGCGAGACGAACATGAAGCCCATGCCGAGGCCGAAGACGAGGATCGGGCCGAGGATGCTCCCCAGGTACGTCGAGTGCACGTCCGTGAGGGTCAGCCAGGCGAGTCCTGCCGCCGCGAGCACCGAGCCCGTCACCATGAAGGGTTTCGGCCCGTATCTGGGCAGCAGGTTGGAGGTGAGGCCGGCGCCCACCCCGATGATCGCGCTGACCGGCAGGAACGCGAGACCTGTCGCCAGGGGGCTGAAGCCCAGTACCTGTTGCACGAACAGGGTGAGGAAGAAGAACATCCCGAAGATCGCCGCAGCCAGGCACAGCATGATGGCGTAGGTGCCCGAGCGGTTGCGGTCGGCGAACATGCGCAGGGGCGTGATGGGCTGCTGGGAACGCCGTTCGATCAGGAGGAACACGGCCAGGAGCACGATCGCCGCGATGAACGAGCCGATCGTGATGGGGTCGCGCCAGCCTTCCTGGGCCGCCCGGATGAACCCGTACACGAGGGCCACCATGCCGAGGGTCGAGGTGAGCGCGCCGGCGAGGTCGAAGTGGCCGGGGCGCCGCTCGGACTCCTTGACGTGACGGGGGGTGAGGATGGCGATGACCACGGCGATGGGCACGTTGACGAAGAAGATCCAGCGCCAGTCGAGCCACTGGACGAGCATGCCGCCGGCCACCAGGCCGATCGCGCCGCCGCCCGCCGAGACTCCCGCGAAGACGCCGAACGCCCGGTTGCGTTCCGGGCCTTCGTCGAAGGTCGTGGTGATCAGCGAGAGGGAGGTCGGCGAGGCGATGGCACCGCCGACACCCTGGAGCGCACGGGCGGCGAGGAGTTGCCACTCGCTCTGGGCCAACCCGCAGAGCAGCGAGGCGAGTCCGAAGAGCAGCACACCGAAGATGAAGACACGGCGGCGGCCGAGGATGTCGCCCGCGCGCCCGCCGAGGAGCAGCAGACCGCCGAACGTCAGCGTGTAGGCGTTGACGACCCAGGCCAGGCTGGTGGTCGAGAAGTCCAGCGCGGTCTGGATGTGCGGGAGCGCGATGTTCACGATGGTGATGTCGAGCACCACCATCAACTGACACGACGCGATCACGAAGAGTGCGATGCCCTTGCCGTCTCCTCCGCTCTTGCGGGGGACGGTCGCCGTGGGGGTCGGCTTCGGTGTGCTAGTCATGGCTGTTCATGGCGCGCAACGCCCTCACCTGTGGCAGCCGTGGGCCGGTCGGTCCACCTTTCGACATTAAGCCCGGCCCACGCGGGTGACCAATTGATCAAGTGTGGGACGGTTCGTCCAGGACCGCGAAGCCGTCCAGCTCCACCCGGGCCTGCTCGTCCCAGAGGCGTACGACTCCGATCACGGCCATCGCCGGGTAGTCACGGCCCGCCAACCGCCGCCAGATCCGGCCGAGTTCGGGCGCGTGCGCGCGGTATTCGTCGACGTCGGTGGTGTAGACGGTGACGCGGGCGAGGTCGGCCGGAGTGCCGCCGGCGTGGCGCAGGGCGGTGAGCAGGTTGGCGAGCGCGGTGGTGAACTGCTCGGTCAGGGTGTCCCCCACGACGGCGCCGCCGCTGTCGAGGGCGGTCTGGCCGGCGAGGAAGACCAGCCGGGTGCCGGTGGCGGTCACGGCGTGGGAGAAGCCGGTGGGCGGGGCGAGTTCGGCGGGGTTGTGCCGGTGCAGGCTCATGGGGTCGGCTCCTCCTGGCGGGGGTGGGACCGTCGGTGGGACGCGTACAGCTCCTTGGCGATGATCGTGCGCTGGACCTCGGTCGCCCCCTCGTAGATCCGGGGTGCCCTGACCTCGCGGTAGAGGTGTTCGAGGAGGTGGCCGCGCTGGAGGGCGCGGGCGCCGTGGAGTTGGACGGCGGAGTCGACGACGTACTGGGCGGTCTCGGTGGCGAGGAGCTTCGCCATGGCGGAGCGCCGGGGCACGTCCGGGTCGCCGTCGTCGTAGGCGGTGGCCGCCGCGTAGACGAGGAGGCGGGCGGCCTCGGTACGGGTGGCCATCTCGGCGATCCGGTGCCCGACGGACTGGAGGTCGGCGAGGTGGCCGCCGAAGGCGGGGCGGTCGGCGGTGTGGGCGAGGGCCGCGTCCAGGGCGGCCTGGGCCATGCCGACGGCGAAGGCGCCGACGCTGGGCCGGAAGAGGTTGAGGGTGTTCATGGCGACGCGGAAGCCCCGGTCGGGTTCGCCGAGCAGGTCGTCGGGGCCGACGGGGACGCCGTCGAAGGTGAGGGTGCCGAGGGCGTGCGGGGCGAGCATGTCGAGGGCCTCGCCGCCGAGTCCGGGCCGGTCGGCGGGGACGAGGAAGGCGGTGACCCCGCGGGCTCCGGCGTCCGGGGTGGTGCGGGCGAAGACGGTGGCGAAGTCGGCCTCGGGGGCGTTGGAGATCCAGCGCTTCTCGCCGTGCAGGCGCCAGCCGCCGGCTGCGTCGGGGCGGGCCTCCAGGGCCAGTGCGGCGGCGTCGGAGCCGGCGCCCGGCTCGGAGAGCGCGAAGGCCGCGACGGCGCGTCCCGCGGTGGCCTCGGGGAGCCAGCGGGCGCGCTGCGCGGGGGTGCCGAAGGCGGCGACGGGGTGGGTGCCGAGGCCCTGGAGGGCGAGGGCGGTCTCGGCCTCGGTGCAGGTCCGGGCGAGGGATTCACGCAGGAGGCAGAGTTCGAGGGCGCCGGCGTCGAAGAGCCGGGCGAGGAGGCCGAGCTCGCCGAGGGCGGCTACGAGGGGGCGGTTGACTCGGCCCGGTTCGCCCTTGTCGGCGAGGGGCTTCAGGCGTTCGGCGGCGAGGGTGCGGAGCTCCGCACACCAGGTGGTCTGTGCCGGATCGAGCGAGAATGCGGGCATGTGGGCCCTCTCTGACGCCCTCGGGCGTCTTCGTCCCCGCACCGGGCGGCGTGCCTGTGCCGCCCGGCGCGTGCGTCCCTGCGCCGTACGGCGTCCGCGCGCCGTCCGGTGCCTTCGTCAGGGCACTCTCA
The DNA here is from genome assembly GCF_001418135.1 of Streptomyces aureus. Lineage (GTDB taxonomy): Bacteria > Actinomycetota > Actinomycetes > Streptomycetales > Streptomycetaceae > Streptomyces > Streptomyces aureus_A. The sequence continues at coordinate 1,836 of NZ_LIPQ01000137.1, read as the reverse complement.
AGCGCCCTTGTCGCGAACCGTTGACTGCCGTCACCAACACGATACGCTCGTGGAGCGACGGGCGACCCCACCACGACAGGGGGACGGACTCATGGAGCTGACACCCTCGGCCCACCTCGACACCTTCGCCCGTGACCGGCTGCCCCCGCCGGACCGGTGGCCGCGTCTCCTCTTCGACCTCCCCGAGCTGGCGTACCCCGACCGGCTCAACTGCGGCGCCGAACTCCTCGACCGCACGGCGGAACGATTCGGCGCCGACCGGCCCGCCTTCCACGACGGCGACGGCGGCGTCTGGACCTACGGAGAGCTCCAGGACCGGGTCGACCGCATAGCCCACGTCCTCACCTCCGACCTGCGGGTCCGGCCCGGCAACCGGGTCCTCCTGCGCGGCCCCACCACCCCCTGGCTCGCCGCCTGCTGGCTCGCCGTGATGAAGGCCGGCGCGGTCGCCGTCACCGTCCTCGCCCAGCAGCGCGCCCCCGAGCTGGCCACGATGGCCGACGCGGCCCGCTGCACCCACGCCCTCTGCGACGTCCACACCCTCGACGAGCTCCTCGCGGCCCGGATCCCGGGGCTCCGCGTCACCCCCTTCGGCGGGGAGGGCCCGGACGACCTGCTCGCCCTCGCCGCCCGCCGCCCCGGCCCGTACACCGCGGTCGAGACGGCCGCCGACGACGTGGCCCTCATCGCCTTCACCTCCGGCACGACCGGGCGGCCCAAGGGCTGCGTCCACTTCCACCGGGACGTCCTGGCCGTCGCCGACACCTTCTCCGCGCACGTCCTGCGCCCGCTGCCCGACGACGTCTTCGCCGGTTCGCCGCCGCTCGCCTTCACGTTCGGCCTCGGCGGGCTCGTCGTCTTCCCCCTGCGGGCCGGGGCGAGCGCGGTCCTCCTCGAACAGGCCGGGCCCAAGCAGCTGCTCGCCGCGATCGAGCGGCACCGGGTCTCCGTGCTCTTCACCGCCCCGACGGCCTACCGGGTCATGCTGGACGAGCTGGTCCAGGGCACGGCCCCCGATCTGAGCTCCCTGCGGCGCTGCGTCTCGGCCGGGGAGAACCTGCCGGAGGCCACCTGGAAGGCCTGGTACGCGCGCACCGGCCTGCGCATGATCAACGGCATCGGCGCCACCGAACTCCTGCACATCTTCATCTCCGCCGCCGACGGCGACATCCGCCCCGGCACCACGGGCCGCCCGGTCCCCGGCTGGCAGGCCAGGATCGTCGACCACGAGGGCAAGGACGTCCCGGACGGCGAGGAGGGCCTGCTCGCGGTGCGCGGCCCGGTCGGCTGCCGCTATCTGGCCGATCCCCGCCAGTCGGAGTACGTACGGGAGGGCTGGAACGTCACGGGCGACACGTACGTCCGCGAGCCCGACGGCTACTTCCGCTACGTGTCACGCGCCGACGACATGATCATCTCGGCCGGGTACAACATCGCCGGACCCCAGGTCGAGGAGGTGCTCCTCGACCACCCCGACGTGGTGGAGACGGCGGTCGTGGGCCGCCCCGACGAGCTGCGCGGGCAGATCGTCGTCGCCTACACGGTGGTACGGGACGGGGTGCCGCGCGACGCGGGCACCGCCGCCGCGCTGCGGGCCTTCGTCCGCGCCCGGCTCGCCCCGTACAAGTCGCCCCGCGAGATCGTCTTCCTGGACGCGCTGCCGCGCACCCCCACGGGAAAGCTCCAGCGCTTCCGGCTGCGCGACCCGGCATGACGGCCGGCATGACGCCGAAGACGGGAGGCCGGACGCCGATGACGCCGGCCCGACGCCGGTGGCGGCCGGGGACGGCCCGACGCCTGTGCCGGCGGGCATCCCCGGCCGCCACCGGCGTCGGG
>NZ_LIPQ01000136.1 GCF_001418135.1 Streptomyces aureus | reverse complement strand
GCGAGGCCGCCGAGGACGCGCGGCGCTGGGATTCCAAGTACGGCGGCGGGGACTGGCGTTCGTCCATGGTTCCCGAGTGCTTACGCGTGGACGCGGCCCCGCTGCTGCTCGCCTCGTACTCCGACGAGGTCGGCCGGGCCCTGTTCGGNNACTACATCCAGGCGCTGCGGCTCGCCCGCGCCGCCGCCGACGTGCCCCTCGGGGGCTACGTCCTGGCCTCGATGTCCCTCCAGGCCACCTACCGGGGCTTCGCCGACGAGGGCGTCGACCTCGCCCAGGCCGCGCTCGAACGGAACCGGGGGCTCGCCACCGCCCGCACCATGTCCTTCTTCCGGCTCGTCGAGGCACGCGCGCACGCGAAGGCCGGTGACGGGGTCGCCGCGGCGGCGGCGCTCAAGTCCGCCGAGGGCTGGCTGGAGCGCTCCCGCGAGGGCGACGGGGACCCGACCTGGCTGGGCTTCTACTCGTACGACCGGTTCTGCGCCGACGCCGCCGAGTGCTACAGCGATCTGAAGGCGCCGCGCGAGGTGCGACGCTTCACCGAGCAGGCGCTGTCGCGGCCGACGGAGGAGTTCGTCCGCTCGCACGGGCTGCGGCTCGTGGTCTCCGCCGTCGCCGAGCTGGAGTCGGGCAACCTGGACGCGGCCTGCGCGGCGGGCACGCGCGCGGTGGAGGTGGCGGGGCGGATCTCGTCGGCGCGGACGACGGAGTACGTACGGGATCTGCTGCACCGGCTGGAGCCGTACGGGGACGAGCCCCGGGTCATGGAGCTGCGGGAGCGGGCCAGGCCGCTGCTCGTCGCACCGGCGTGAGGGGCGGGGGCGCCGCTCGTCGCCCCCGCCGCGAGGGGCGTGCCCCGCTTCGGCATGCCCTGCGTCGGGGTGACCTGCGTCTCGTGCCGTCGCGCGAGGTTTCACGGGATTGTCAGTGGGCCAGTGCACTATCGGGGGTGGGAGGTGGCGCTGGTGTTTGACTGTGACGTGCTGGTGATCGGCGGCGGGATCGTCGGTCTGTCGACGGCGTACGCCCTGACGCGCGCCGCTCCCGGCACCCGGGTCACGGTCCTGGAGAAGGAGCACGCGCTCGCGAGCCACCAGACCGGGCGCAACAGCGGGGTGATCCACAGCGGGATCTACTACCGGCCAGGGTCGCTCAAGGCCCGGTTCGCGGTCGAGGGCGCGGCCGAGATGGTCAAGTTCTGCGCGGAGTGGGGCATTCCGTACGAGGTGACGGGCAAGCTCGTCGTCGCCACCGCGCGCGAGGAGCTGCCCCGGCTGCACGCGCTCGTGCAGCGCGGCAGGGAGAACGGCATCCCGGTGCGCGAGCTCGGACCCGCCCAGATCAGCGAGTACGAGCCCCGGGTGCGGGGCCTGGCCGCGATCCACGTCGGCACGACCGGCATCTGCGACTACGGGGCGGTGTCCCGGCGGCTCGCCGAGTCCTCCCGGGCCCGGATCCTGTACGGCGCGGAGGTCACCGTCATCGACCGGCGGCCCTGGGGGGTCGCCGTGCGGACGGCGGACGGCCGGGTGGTGCGGGCACGGGTCCTGGTCAACTGCGCGGGGCTGCACTGCGACCGGATCGCGCGGCTCGCGGGCGACGACCCGGGCATGCGGATCGTTCCCTTCCGGGGCGAGTACTACGAGCTCCGGGACCCCTCGCTCGTGCGCGGACTCGTCTATCCGGTGCCGGACCCGGCCTTCCCCTTCCTCGGGGTGCATCTGACGCGTGGCATCGACGGCGGCGTCCACATCGGGCCGAACGCGGTGCCGGCGCTCGCCCGGGAGGGGTACGGCTGGTCCGTCGTCCGCCCGCGCGAGCTGGCTGGCACGCTCGCGTGGCCCGGCTCGTGGGCGATCGCCCGGTCGCACTGGCGGTACGGGGCGGGTGAGCTGCGGCGGTCGGTGTCGAAGCGGGCGTTCACGGAGGCGGTGCGGCGGCTGCTGCCGGTGGTGTCGGAGTCCGACCTGCGGCGCGCGGACGCGGGGGTGCGGGCGCAGGCGGTGCTGCGGGACGGGACGCTGGTCGACGACTTCCTGATCCGCGAGGCACCGCGGACGGTCCACGTACTGAACGCGCCCTCGCCCGCGGCGACGGCGTCGCTGCCGATCGGCCGGGAGGTGGCGGGGAGGGCGCTGGCGCGGCTGTAGCCCTTCGCCCCGGGGGGCGCGGGGTTCGCCGTAGAATCGGGGCATTGTGTCTGAGCAGCCAGAGAACATCGCGCGCCCCCTCGCCGACCCCGCCGAGTCCGTACGGCCCGTCTCGCAGCGGGGCAGTCAGCGGTTCGCGCCCGGTGAGGGCCCCCTGCCCGATCCCGCCGGGTCTCATCACGAGCGGCGGATCCGCAGCTTCCAGCCGCGGCGCAGTCGCGTCACCGCCGGTCAGGCCGAGGCCCTGCTGAAGCGGTGGCCCGACTGGGGTCTCGACATCGACGGCCGGCGGGTCCTCGACCTCGGCGAGATGTTCGACGGGCTGCCCGTCGTCCTCGAGATCGGCTTCGGCATGGGCGAGGCGACCGCGCAGATGGCCGCCGCCGACCCCGGCACCGGCATCCTCGCCGTCGACGTCCACACCCCCGGCCAGGGCAATCTCCTCGGCCTCGCCGACCGGAACGGCCTGACCAACGTCCGGGTCGCCAACGGCGACGCGATCATCCTGCTCCGCGAGATGCTCGACAAGGACTCCCTCGACGGCTGCCGCGTCTACTTCCCGGACCCGTGGCCCAAGGCCCGCCACCACAAGCGGCGCCTCATCCAGCCCGAGTTCCTCAGCCTCCTCGCGACCCGGCTCAAGCCCGGCGGCGTGCTGCACTGTGCCACCGACTGGGAGTCGTACGCCGAGCAGATGCTGGAGGTGCTCTCCGCGCACCCCGACTTCGAGAACACCCAGGCCGACGGCGGTTTCGCGCCGCGGCCCGACTTCCGGCCGCTCACCCGCTTCGAGGGGCAGGGGCTCGACAAGGGCCACGTCGTGAACGATCTCCTCTTCCGGAGGAAGTGACCTCCGGGGGAAGCAAAGCGTCTCAACCCTTTTCCGGCTGTCGGTGGAGGTCGTTAGGGTCGCTCACGTGTCCTTCCCCGTCCCCACCGAAGCCGGTGCCGCTCCCGTCCCCCACCGGGACACCGAGGAGCCGGCCTTCCCGGCCGCCGCCGACCGGTCCCAGTGGCGTTACCGGCCCCGCCGGGACTTCTGGCGCAGCCGGCTGGTCCGGGCCGTCGCCCTCGTCACCGTGCTCGCGATCTGCGCGCTGTTCATCCTCGGGCTGGTCCGGGAGCAGACCGGCACCGAGGGCTTCCTCGTCGGCCTGGGCCTCGCCGTGTTTCCCGTACCGCTGCTGATGGCGGCGTTCCGGTGGCTCGCCCGGGTCGAGCCGGGGCCCTGGAAGAACCTGCTCTTCGCGTTCGCCTGGGGCGCCTTCGCCGCCGCGCTCGTCGCGATCCTTGCGAACTCCTTCGCGGTCCGCTGGATCGCGACGGCCACCGCCGATCCCACCTCGGCGGACACCCTCGGCGCGACCGTCGTCGCGCCCGTGGTGGAGGAGACCGCGAAGGCCGCCGCGATCCTGCTGCTCTTCCTCTTCCGCAGGAAGCACTTCGGCGGGCTCGTCGACGGGGTCGTGATCGCCGGGTTCACCGCGACCGGCTTCGCCTTCACCGAGAACATCCTCTACCTCGGCAACGCCTTCGGCGAGGACCAGGAGTTCGGCTCCACCGGCCTCGGCTCGGTGACCGCTGCGACCTTCTTCGTCCGGGTCGTCATGTCGCCGTTCGCGCATCCGCTCTTCACCGTGCTCACCGGCATCGGCTTCGGCTTCGCGGCCCTCGCGCCGCGCGGCAAGCGCCTGCGCCGGGTGCTGCTGCCGCTCGCCGGGCTGCTGCTCGCCATGGGCCTGCACGCCGCCTGGAACGGCTCGGCCACCTTCGGCGGCCCGCTGACCTTCTACGCGGTGTACGGGGCTCTCATGGTCCCGGCCTTCGGCCTGCTGACCTGGCTCGCGGTCTGGAGCCGGCAGCGCGAGCTGCGCACGATATCCGGCGAGCTCCCGGCGTACGCGGCGGCCGGCTGGCTCTCCCCCGCCGAGCCGCTCGCGCTCTCCTCGATGCGCGCCCGCCAGCTGGCACGCTCGTTCGCCGCCCGTACGTACGGGCCGCCGGCCGCGCGGGCCGTGGGGGAGTACGAGTCCTTCGCGACGACCCTGGCGTTCCTGCGGGACCGGGCCCGGCGCGGCACGGCCGGGCCGGACTTCCCGGCCCGGGAGCAGGAGTTGCTGCACCATCTGTGGCAGCGCCGGGCGGTCGCCTCCCCCGCCCTCACGTACGCGGCGCGGGCGACGGGCCAGGTCTGGGCGCCGCCGCAGTACCTGGACTACGACGGCTTCAACCCGTACCGCAGCTAGCCGGAGGCGGACGAGGCCGGGGTCAGATCCCCGAGGCGTCCGTCAGGAGGGTCAGTTCCGCGTCCGTGAGCGTGAGCTCCGCCGCCGCGACCAGCGCCGGGACCTGCTCGACCGTACGCGCCGAGGCGATGGGTGCCGCGACGGTCGGGCGGGAGGCGAGCCAGGCGAGGGCGACGGTGGCGAGTTCCGCGCCGTGCGCCTCGGCGACGGTGTCCAGCGCGGAGAGCACGGCCCGGCCGCGCTCGGTGTCCAGGTGCCTGCCGGCGCCGGCGGCGCGGGCGCTGTCGACGGGGGTCCCGGGGCGGTACTTGCCGGTGAGGAAGCCGGAGGCGAGGCCGTAGTACGGGACGGCGGAGAGGCCGGCCTTCTCGACGGTCTCCAGGAGCGGGCCCTCGTAGGTGTCGCGGGAGACCAGGTTGTAGTGCGGCTGGAGGGCCACGTACCGGGCGAGGCCCTCGGACTCGGCGAAGTCGAGGGAGGCGCGCAGTCGCTCCGGGGAGATGTTGGAGGCGGCGACGGCCCGCACGGTGCCGTCCTTCACCAGCTGGTCGAGGGCGGTGACGATCTCCTCGACGGGGACGGACTCGTCGTCGAAGTGCGTGTAGTACAGGTCGATGTAGTCGGTGCCCAGGCGGCGCAGCGACTGCTCCGCGGCCGCCTTGACGGTGGTGGCGGACAGTCCCTTGAAGTGGGGGTGGGCGCCGACCTTGGTGGCGACGACGACATCGGCGCGGTTGCCGCGCGCGGCGAGCCAGCGGCCGATGACGGTCTCGGACTCGCCGCCCTCGTTGCCCTCGGCCCAGGCCGAGTAGACGTCGGCGGAGTCGACGAAGTTGCCGCCGGCGGCGGTGTAGGCGTCGAGGACGGCGAAGGACTGCGCCTCGTCGGCGGTCCAGCCGAAGACGTTGCCCCCCAGGGCGAGCGGGAAGACGTGCAGGTCGGAGCTGCCCAGCGGGCGGAGAGTCGTCATGGTCGAGACAACCGTCCGCGCCACCGGGCCTATTCCGTCAGCTCAACGGGGCGAGCCGGGGTGTCAGAGGCTCAGGCCCTTGGAGCGCAGCCACTCCGCCGGGTCGAGGCCGGAGCCGCCGGGCGTGTGCACCTCCATGTGGAGGTGGGCGCCGGTCACGTTGCCGGTGGCGCCGACGCGGCCGATCGTCTCGCCGGTGCCCACGGTCTGGCCGGCCGAGACCGTCATGGAGGACATGTGGGCGTACCAGATCTCGGTGCCGTCCGAGAGTTCGAGGACGACGCGGTAGCCGTACGAGCCGGACCAGCCCGCCGACTTGATGGTGCCGCCGTGGACCGCCTTGAGCGGGGTGCCGGTGGGGGCGGCGAAGTCGAGGCCGGTGTGGTAGCCGGAGGACCACATCGAGCCGGACTGCATGTAGGTGGCGCTGAGGCTGTACGAGGAGAGCGGCAGCGTGTAGCTCGCGGCGAGCTTGGCGAGGCGCTCGGCCTCGGCCGCCGCCTCGGCCTTCGCCCTGGCCTCGGCCTCCGCCTTCGCCTTGGCCTCCGCCTCGGCCTTGGCCTTCGCCTCGGCGGCCGCCTTCTCCGCCGCGTCGGCCTTGGCCACGGCCTCAGCGGCGGCCTTCTCGGCAGCCGCCTTCTCCGCCGCGGCCTTGTCCGCGGCGTCGGCGGAGGCCTGCTGCTGCTCGGCCTGCTGGAGGATGCGGGCGCGCAGGGCCTCGCCCGCGTCTCCGGCGCCGGACGCGGCCTGCGCGGCCGGACCGTCCTGGGTGACCAGGCCGGCCTGCTGCATCCGCGGGGTCTTCGTGCCCTGCTCGTCGTCGACGGTGGCGTACGCGGCGCTGGTGAGCGGGTTCGGGTTGGCGCGGGCCGCGCTGACCGTCTCCTGGGTCTCCTCGGGGAGGAGGTCGCCGACACCGGGGAGGTCGTGGGCGTCCGGCAGGTTGAGGTCCGGGAGCGATATGGCCACCGGGGGCTTCTCCTGCGCGGTGGCGAGGCCACCCGCACCGACGGCCGCGATCACACCGACGCCGAGGACGGTGGAGGAACGGGCGAAGTTGGAGCGCTGCTTGACGACACGGTGGCGGCCGCCGGAGCGGCTCTCGGCGCGGAGGGATCCCTCGGTGGGGTTCCACTCGGTGTCCGGAGCGGCAGGACCCGCACCACCACCGAAGGCATCGAAGGGGGCTTCGGGTGCGGGAGTGTTGGACGCCACGAAGGCGCGCTCCTTTCCTTCCTTCTCGCCTACCGGGTTAGCTGACGGGTTCGGAGCAGGAAGGTCTCCTACGGGCACGGTCGCACAAGTGCGAAAGGCCCGATTCACCCCAAGTAGTGGTTCCCCGGTTCCTTTTCAGGATTCGGCGCGTGCGCACGGTGCCGCCTCTTGCGACGGCTGGGACGACCGCGCTGCGTTATCGAACGTTAATAGACACGGGGTGCCGATTCCAAGCTGTTCCTCTTGATCATTCACTGAATTGGGACGGAATGGTCCGAGTTGACCCCGCTTCAGCAAGGAATGCCCAAACCCTCGCGATCTGACGTTACGTCAATTGTTATCGCAGTGACACCTCGTGACTACGGCCGGTGACCGGACCCGCCGCCGGGCGATCCGGGCCCGCCCTGCGGCACCACCGGCATCGTCCGGCGCCGCTCCGGCTGCCCCGTCGCCGGACGGCTCACCGCGAGCAGCGCCATGTCGTCGGTCGACCCGCCGCCGGTGTGCAGCCGTACGTCGTCCACGAGCGCGTCGAGCAGTTCCTCGGGTCCGGGGAAGATCCGCCCGGCGAGCCGTTCCCCCGGGTCGTAGAAGACGCCCTCGGCGTTCCGCGCCTCCGAGAGACCGTCGGTGTAGAAGAGCAGCGTCGCGCCCGGCGGGTACGGCCGCGCCTCGGCCCGGTCCGGCCACGCCGCCAGATCGCCCATGCCGAGCGGCAGCGCCGGCTCGCCCGGCTCCATCGTGTCCAGGCGCCCGTCCGCGTACAGCATCAGCGGAGGCGGGTGCCCACGGTTGACGACACGTACGAAACCGTCGAAGGTGCCGCCCCCGCCACCGCGCGGGATCTCGGCGAGCACGGCCGTGGTGAACCCCTCGAAGGCGTCGAGCCCGTGCCGGCGGGTGCCCTCCCGGGCGAGGGCCCGTTCGAGCCGCTGCGCCACGCCCTCCAGGGTCCGCTCCTGCTCGGCCGCCTCCCGGAACGCCCCGATGACGACGGCGACGGCCTCGACCGCGTCCATGCCCTTGCCGCGGACGTCGCCGACCACGAGCCGTACCCCGTAGGGGGTGTCCTGGACGGCGAACAGGTCACCACCGATGAACGCGTCCGCCTGCGCCGCCTCGTACCGCGCCGCGCACTGCAGCCCGCCGATCCGCTCGGCGGGCGTCGGCAGCACCGCCTTCTGCGCGGTCTCCGCGATGACCCGCGCCGAGGCGAGCCGCTCGCCGCTGCGGAGGACGACCCGGTTGATGAGCACGGCGAGCACGGCGACCGTGAGCACGGTGAGGAACTCGGTGAGCGACGGGATCTCGGTCGCGGTGCCGTTGTAGAAGTGCAGCCCGACGGAGGCCAGGACGGCCGCGATCCCGGTGAGCAGCGTCGTGAGGGTGGAGAAGAACGGTGCCGCGATCAGCGGGGCGGCGGAGAACATCGGCGCCGCGCTGTACCTGGGCGGCGTCAGGACGTCGAAGAAGACACCGCCCACGATGATCAGCGGCGGCAGCGCCCGGAGGAACCGCCGGGCGCCCCCGTACGGGCGGCGGCTCGCGCCGCCCCGCCTCCCGCCGTTCGCTCCTGGGGGGTGCCCCACCTGTGCTCTCCTGCCCGGTCCGTACCCGGCCGCGGCCCGTACCGCGCCCTCCCAGGGTGGCCGCCGCCGCCCTGGGCGGCGACTCCCACGGGGCCGACTGGCGTACGGCCCGGGGAAAGGCCCGGCCACGCGCGCGTGGGGCTCGGCTCCGGTACGACATGGACCCGGGCGCCGTGGGCGACGAGCATCCGCTCGACGATCGGTTCGAGGCCGGGGTCGGTGACGACGTGCACCGGATGACCGTGGAGGACCCCGGAGAGGGCGAGGACGAGGCCGAGGCCGAGGGTCCCGGAGGTCGACTCGACGATCGGAGCGCCGGGCCGCAGCCCGGGACTTCCGGCGGCGACGGGAACTGCGGCGGCCGGGACAGCCGGGCTACAGGTTCCGCTCCGCGTAGATCTCCAGCGCGTCCCGGACGAGGACCGCGGTGCCCTCACCGTGCCTGTCGTAGTTCGCGGTGAAGCGCGGGTCGTCGACGTACATGCGGCCGAGACCGATCAGGTGCTCCTTGGTCGGCGTCGTGGTGGTGGACAGCCACGCCACCTGGCGCCACGCGATCGCCTGCACCTCGTCGCTGTCGGCGGCGAGACCGTCCCTGAGCGCCCGCGCGAAGTCGCGGGCGATGCCGGACTGCTCGTCCATGAACATCTTCTTCTGCACGGCGGTGAGCGAGCGCCACCAGCGGTCGGCCTTCTCGTAGGCGTCGCGGCCCCAGCGCTCGGTGGCCTCCTCCTCGTACACCGTGTGGTCGAACCCGTCGAACACTTCGTCGGCCATGAGTTCTTCTCCGTTCTCGGTCTTGTGGAGAGTGGTCCGCACCGAGGCGATCTGCCGTCCGATGCGCTCGCGCTCCTGCTCCAGGAGCGCGAGATGGGTGCGCAGGGCGGCGGACGTGTCCCGCTGCCCCGCGAGGACCTCGGCGATCGCGGGCAAAGAGAGCCCCAGCTCGCGCAGCAGCAGGATCCGCTGCAGCCGTACGAGCGCCGCCTGGTCGTAGTACCGGTAACCGTTCGCGCCGATCCGGCTCGGCTCCAGCAGGCCGCGGTCCCCGTAGTGCCGGAGGGTGCGACTGGTGGTGCCGGCCTTCTTGGCGATCTCTTGGATCGACCACTCCATACCGAAAACGCTAAATCTTGACGTTGCGTAAAGGTCAAGCGGCGAAGGCGGGAACGACGAAGGCCCGGATCCAGTGACTGGATCCGGGCCTTCGCTGCTACTGAGTAGCGGGGACAGGATTTGAACCTGCGACCTCTGGGTTATGAGCCCAGCGAGCTACCGAGCTGCTCCACCCCGCGTCGGTAAACATGACTCTACGGCATGACCGGGGCGATCCGGAAATCGATTTCCGTCAGCAGCCGCAGTCGTCCGAGTCCACCGGCGCCGTGAGCGGGTCCGCGGCCTTCTCCGCGGGCCCCTCCCAGGTCTCGTACGTGAAGCCCTCGCGCACCCAGTATTCGAAGCCGCCGAGCATCTCCTTCACCTGGAATCCAAGCTCCGCCAGGGCCAGCGCGGCGCGCGTGGCGCCGTTGCAGCCGGGACCCCAGCAGTACGTGACGACCGGCACGGAACGGTCGAGCAGCCGCTCGGCCTGCTCGGGGATGAGCGCGGTCGGCAGGTGGACGGCGCCGGGGACGTGCCCCTGGTCCCAGGAGGCGGTCGAGCGGGAGTCGATCACCACGAAGCCCGGGTCGGTGCCGTCGGCGGCCGCGGCGGCCAGCACGGAGGCCACGTCGGAGACATCGGCGTGGAAGGCGAGGCTCGCGGCGAAGTACGCGGCAGCGGCGGCGGGAGCGGCCGGCGGGGTCCGGAGTACGGCGTTGACCTGCGAAGTTGTCGTCGTCATGAGGATCAATCTACGGATGATGATCACCGCGCTGAAGGGAGGATCCCCGGCGCTCCGAGGCATGGACCGGGGAATCCCGGGCGTTCGCCGCGAGGCGGCGTGGATCTCACGTACCGGAATCGCCGGGACCGCCGATACCCCCCTTCACCAGGCGCGTGACAGGCGGCGTCACATCGACGAGGTTTGATCCGTCATGACGACATGACGGGACGCGAACGGGGAGATCGACGAGTGGACCAGAACCGCGACAACCACGCCGACGGCAAGGACCTGCTGGCCCGCCGCTTCGAGGCCGACCGGGGCCACCTGCGGGCGGTGGCCTACCGGATGCTGGGCTCGCTCAGCGAGGCCGAGGACGCCGTCCAGGAGGCCTGGTTCAAGCTCAACCGCAGCGACGTCAGCGCGGTGGAGAACCTCAGCGGCTGGCTCACCACCGTCGTCGGCCGCGTCTGCCTCGACATGCTGCGCTCGCGCGGCTCGCGCCGCGAGGACCCGCTGGAGTACTACGTCCCCGACCCGGTCGTCCGGGTCGCCGGCACCACCGACCCGGAGCACGCGGCCGAGGTCACCGAATCCGTCGGCCTCGCGCTCCTCGTCGTCCTGGAGACCCTGGGCCCGGCCGAGCGGCTCGCGTTCGTCCTGCACGACATGTTCGCCGTCTCCTTCGACGAGATCGCGCGGATCGTGGACCGCACCCCCGCCGCCACCCGCCAGCTCGCCAGCCGCGCCCGCCGCCGGGTCCAGGACGCCACCCCCGCCCCCGGGCCCGACGCGCGCCGGCAGCGGGAGATCGCCGACGCCTTCCTCGCCGCCTCGCAGGGCGGCGACTTCGAGGGGCTGCTCGCCGTCCTCGACCCGGACGTGGTGCTGCGCGCGGACGGCGGACGGACGCTCGCGGCCGTCTCCAAGGTCGTCCGGGGCGCCGAGGCCGTCATCTCGCAGGCCCTCATGTACGCCAGGTTCCGGCAGGCCGCGCTGCCCGTCGTGGTCAACGGCGCGCCCGCGTTCGTCGCGGTCGCCGACGGCCGTCCGACCGTCCTGATGTCGTTCACGATCGCGGGGGACCGGATCGTCGAGCTCCAGGTCCTGGCGGACCCGGAGCGGCTCGCGGCGCTCGACCTCCCGGAGGAGGACCTGGCCCGCGCGACGTTCTGAGACGCCTCGTCACTTCCCCCTGGCGGCCGTCAAGGAGGCCACGGCCGTCAGGGAGACGGCGGCGCTCGCGATGCCGAGCACGGCGCCCGCGGCGACGTCGCCCGGGTAGTGCACCCCGGTGTGGACACGGGAGTAGCCCACGGCCATCGCCAGGATCTGCAGGGGCACCGCGGCCGGCGGGAAGACGACCCCCACGGCCGTCGCGAAGGCCACCGCCGACGCGGTGTGCCCGGAGGGGAACGAGGCCGAGTCAGGCATCGGCACATGGCGGCTCACCACGACCCGGGCCGCCTCCCGGTCCGGCCGCGGCCTGCGAACGAGGCGCTTGCCCAGCAGGTTGGCCGTGGCCGAGGCGACGGCCACGGCCCCGATGCCGGCCAGGGCGGCGCGGCGCGGCCGGCCGGGGACCAGGGCGAGCCCGGCCGCCACGGAGAACGAGATCTTGGAGTGGTTCGCCGCGCCCGACAGCCTGCGGAAGGCCGTGTCGAGCGTGGGCGTGGGGGTGGCGGCCACGGCGGCGTAGACGGCCCCGTCGATCGCGCGGAGGTCCCGGAAGACCGCCCTGACGGGGTTGGTGGTGGGAGTGGGGGTGCCGGTCATGAGTCGCTGCTCCTCGAAGTGGTCCGGAAGGCGATTTCGGTGATGCGCCGCCAGTCCAGGGGCGGCTGAGGCTCGATGACGCCGGGCCGGTGACGCGGCACGAGCACCCGCAGGGCGCCGGGGCGCAGGGTACAGACGACGGGGGT
>NZ_LIPQ01000135.1 GCF_001418135.1 Streptomyces aureus | reverse complement strand
AGATTTGTATAAGAGCCAGACCCGGGTGAGTGCGAGGAGCCCGCGCCGGGTGAGGAGCCGGAGCCCGGGTGCGAGGAGCCCACGACCCATCCGACGGGCACGCCTCCCACCTCCCCGCCCGAGCTTCCCGACACGGGCAGCGAGACCGCGCTCATGGGCGCGGCCGCGATCAGTGCCGCACTGATCGTCGGCGGCACCGTCGTGTACCTCCGCGGTGGCCGGATCGCCCGCCGCCACTGACGCCGTACGAACGGCCGAGCGTCAACCGAGGCCCTCACCCTCACCGGTGAGGGCCTCGCCCGTTGCTGCACATGGGGGAGTTCCGGCGACGTTCCCCCGAAGGTCTCGTTGTCAGAACATGACTCTGCGCTCTCACGCCGGCATGGGACTCCTCATGACCGCATTCGCGTCCGCCGCCCTGGCCGCCCCGGCCTCGGCCGTCGAGGCGCCGGTGATCGTCCCCCTCCAGGGGCTCGATCCGGTGCTCCCGATGGACGCCCCCACGGTGGCCACCGGCGTACCCGTCCCGATGCCCGGCGCACCCACCGGCTTCCAGAAGGGCATCGGCTCGCTGCCCGACGTCGCACTGCCCAGCGTGCCGCTCACCGGCACCCTCCCCGCGACGGTGGTGGACGCCCCGCTGCCCGAGGTCCTGAAGGACAGCGAGCCCGGCCGTGCGCTCTTCGCCACCCCGCACTCGGAGATGGCGGCGGCCACCCCGGGCGCCGTCGTCGGCAACCCGGTGGTCGCACCCGAGGGCAACGGTCTCGCGGGCCTTCCGGACCTCGCGACGCCCCGGGTCGGCCTGCTGCCCCCGATGGTGAGCGGTGCGCTGGACTCCCAGCTCGGTCTGGCGCCCGAGGCGCGCTGACGCGGCGAGCCCCGTCGAGATGCGGCGGGCAGCAGGCCGTTCCCCCGCGCCCGTACCTTTTCTCGTTCTTCTGTGCGATCGGCGGCCTGGCGGGTGAAGACACGATTCTTCCCCGCCACCGGAAGGGCTTTCGTTCGTTGCAAGAAGAGGCTTGTCGCATGGCCGCGGCCCGCGGACCGGGGCCGTCCCGCCGTATCCGGCGGCGGACGGTTTCCGGCCTGCGGGCCATTTTCTCGGTTTACTTCTTCCCTTTCGGCCCAACGGCCGTGACCCGGCCGGTGGTGCGACGTTGAACGGGAATGACGGCCGTGATTCCTGCGGTCGCTTTCCACGTCCAAGGAGTTCTTGATGTCTCGCATCGCGAAGGCTGCCGCTGTTCTCGCCGGCACGGGTGCCGTTGCCCTCAGCGGAGCCGGCCTGGCCGTCGCCGACTCGGGCGCCGAGGCCGTCGCCGCCCACTCGCCCGGTGTCGCCTCCGGCAACGTCGTCCAGGTCCCGGTCCACGTCCCGGTCAACCTCTGCGGCAACACCGTCAACGTCATCGGTCTGCTGAACCCGGCGTTCGGCAACACCTGCATCAACGCCGACGGCCACGACAACGGTGACGGCGGCTACGGCGGCTGATCCCCCGTAACGACCGTGTCCCCCCGATCCGGCAAGGGTCGGGGGGACACGTGTGTGCGGGGTACGGGCGCCCTTGGCGGCCCCCGGGCCCCTCAGGCGTACCGGTAGATCCGGCTGTGGTCCAACATCGACGTCGGTGTCACACCCCAGGGCGCCATCGGCTCGTGCCGGGCGACGACCTTGCGGTACTGCGCGTCCCCGAGCGGCGGCGGCTCCGCGGGGAGGTAGGCGGCCCCCGGGTTGCGCTGCTGCCAGCGCGACCAGACCAGGTCGACGAACGAGTGGTGCAGCCAGAACACCGGGTCGTTCACGGAACCGCCGCCGAGCATCAGACCGCCGACCCAGCGGTGCACCCGGTTGTGGATGCGGAACCGTTCGTTGCCCCGCCCCGGCGCCCAGCCCTCCAGGCGGTTGCGGAAGCCGGAGGCGCTCGTCGAGTTCCAGGGCGTCACGTCGTACACCCGCTCCCGCATCACCTCGTCGAGCTGGGCCTGCGTCGGCAGCGTGACCGGGTCGCGGGGGCGGCCGAAGTCCCTGGTCAGGAAGCGTTCCTCGGTCATCGACTGGGTGATCGTCCAGCGTCCGGCGGAGTGCGCGAAGGGGCCGGTCATCACCTGGAGGTCGGCCCGGCGCCCGTTGCCGCCCAGGAAGTCCTCGCCCCAGAGCGAGGACGCCGGACTGTTGTCGCGGGTCCAGTCCCAGTACGGGACGGAGACCGTCGGGTCGATCCGGCGCAGGGCCGTCTCGAACTCCAGCAGGAACTTGCGGTGCCAGGGCAGGAAGCTCGGCGTCATGTGGGCGACGCGGAGCCGGCCCTCCCCGTCGGCCGTGTAGTGGTCGATGTGGGTGCGGACGAAGCGGTCGTACGCCCCCGTGCGCTTGAGCTCCAGGACCGCGGCGACGAACTTCCGGCGCTCGGCGCCGGTCAGATCGCGCTGGTTCTTACGCGTGTACACCACGCGGGCTCCCTCCCGTCGGGTCGGTGTGGACGCCATGGGCGGCGGCGAGCGGGGAGAGCCGGGCGGTGCCCAGCTCGTCCACGGCCGCGCGGACGGCCGCCAGCGGCGTCGGGCAGGACTCGTAGTGGTCGATCGGGGTGACGTAACCGCCGTCCGCGCAGCGCATCAGATGCAGTGGCCGGCCGTCGACGAGGGCCACCGGCTCGCCCTCGGGGCCGGAGAAGCCCAGGATGCGCCGGCCCCCGTACATCTCGTCGAAGGCGTGCGGGTCGCGCGCGTTCTCCACGGGTGCCCCGGAGGGTGGGCGGGTCGTGATGCGGCCGAGGGCGCTCCCCGTGAAAGCGGTGACGGCCAGGGCGAAGAGGGACCGCAGTGCGACGCGGCGCGGGACGATCATGAGTGATCTCCTCGGGGTCGGGGGAGCCCTCAGGGCACAACGATGAAAACCCGGGTTCGTTGCGCCGGAAATGCCAGCGGCGTGAATGTCGGCCGTTCGAGTGAAAACGGCGCGGGGAAAGGGTGGTTGGAGCACTAGCATCCGATTCATGACCACTTCCAACGTCGTTTCCTCGGCTCGCAGCGCCTCTCCGCTGGGAACTCTCACGGTGATTCCGTGGTCCAGCGAGCCCTCCGCCGATTCGGCCGGTACGCCGTTTCTCATGGCGTATTCGCTCGGCGACGGCCGGGACGGGCCGGAGGCGGGTCAGCAGGCCATGCGGACCGCCCTGGAGAGCATGGGCCTCTCCGTCGGCGACCGGCTCTTCGATCTGGACAAGGACGCCGGGATCACCGCCTCGCTGCTCGTCGAGGGCGGCTCCGCCGTCCTCAACCTGCCGTTCCTGAAGGTGCAGTGCCCGGTGCCCGACGAGTGGCAGGAGGCGGCCCGTGAGCGCGGCCAGGTCTACCTGATCTGCTCCGTGCGGCCCTGGCCCGAGGCGGTCCCCGGGCAGCCGGTCGACGAGGCGCGGCTGCGGGCGTTCGTCTCCGACGAGGAGATGCTCAAGGACAGCGCCCACGTCCTGATGCCCGTCCGGCGTTTGCAGGGCTGAGCGGGAAGGGGGTCGCGTCATGGCGACGGTGAACGTACGGGGCGGGGTGCCGGAGCAGCGGCAGGAGCGCGAGGAGTCCGCGTGGGAGACCGCGGGGACGATCGGCGGGAGCCGGGCCCTCGCCTGGATGCTGATGATCACCGGGGCGGCGGGAGTGCTGTCCGGCTGGGTGATCACGATCGACAAGTTCAAGCTGCTGGAGGACCCGGGCTTCCAGCCCGGGTGCAGCCTCAACCCGGTCGTGTCCTGCGGCAACATCATGAAGAGCGAGCAGGCGGGGGTCTTCGGCTTCCCCAACCCGATGCTCGGGCTCGTCACGTACGCCGTCGTCGTCGCCCTCGGAGCCGGGCTCCTCGCCGGGGCCCGCTACCGGGGCTGGCTCTGGCTCGGCCTCAACGCCGGCATGCTCTTCGGCGTCGGATTCTGCACCTGGCTGATGTACCAGTCGCTGTACGAGATCAACGCGCTCTGCCTGTGGTGCTGCCTGGCCTGGGTCGCCACCATCGTCATGTTCTGGTACGTCACCGCGCACAACGTCCGGCACGGGGTGATCCCCGCTCCGGCGGGTGTGCGGACCTTCCTCGGCGAGTTCGCCTTCGCCCTGCCCGTCCTGCACATCGGGATCATCGGGATGCTGATCCTGACCCGATGGTGGGAATTCTGGACGAGCTGACGTGAGACGTCTCCCTCCCCGGCCGCGGGCCGCACTCGTCGTGCTGCTCGCGGCCGTTCTCGTGCTCCTGCTGCCGTACGGCGACCGGATCGCGCCCGGTGACCGGCACGCCGGTTCCGGGGCGGTGCCCGAGCCGGATCCTGCGCCGCTGCCCGGGGTGCCGTCCGGGTTCTTCACCGGCTCCGACGAGGCCGGGGTGCGCAGGATCGCCCAGGCGCAGGCCTGGCTCGGCGGCGGGGCGCTGACCGTCGGGCACACCTATCTGCCGGGCGACCGCTGGTCCAACATCGAGGGCCATCCGGCGCTCTTCGAGCCCTGGGCGCGCTGGAAGGAGGCGCGGCCGGGGCGTCTCTTCGTGCTGAACGTGCCGATGATGGACCGCAGCGAGGCGGGGCTGCCGGACGCCGAGGTGCGGGCGGGGCTGCGGAGCGGCGCGGCCGGCGCCTTCGACGGGCACTTCCGGACGCTGGGGGAGCGGCTGGTGGAGCACGGCCTCGGGGACGCGGTCCTGGTGCTCGGCTGGGAGATGAACGGCACCACGTACAGCCATCGCTGCGGGCCGGACCCGGAGGCCTGGAAGGCGTACTGGCGCCGGGTGGTCGCGGTGCTGCGGGGGATGGCGGGGCAGCGGTTCCGCTTCGACTTCACCCCGAGCCGGGGACGGGACGCCGTGGAGTGGCCGCGCTGCTACCCGGGGGACGACGTCGTCGACATCATCGGGATGGACGCGTACGACCAGCCCGAGGGGCTCTCCTTCGAGGACCAGGTGGCCGAGGAGTACGGGCTCGAACATCATGTGCGGTTCGCGGCGGCGCACGGCAAGCCGGTCTCGTACCCGGAGTGGGGGCTCTTCCGTAACGGCGACAACCCGGCGTACGTGCGGGGGATGCTGGACTGGTTCGCGGCCCACCGGCCCGTCTACCAGACGGTCACCGACTACTGCCCGCACGGAGTGTGGGGGTGCGCCGACAATCCCGAGTCGGCGCGGGTGGTCAGGAGGGCGCTGGGAGGGCCGCCGGCCGGCCCGTGAGGGAGCGGCCCGCCCCGGTGGGGGGAGTGGCCGGCCGGTCCCGCGGCCCGTCCCGGCCGTCCGGTCAGGAGTGCTGGTAGGCCACCAGGGAGATGCCGACGTAGTGGACGATGAAGGCGGCCAGGGTCAGTGAGTGGAAGACCTCGTGGAAGCCGAACCAGCGCGGTGAGGGGTTCGGGCGCTTCATGCCGTAGATGACGCCGCCCGCGCTGTAGAGCAGTCCGCCGACGATGACGAGGACGAGGACGGCGATGCCGCCCGCGCGCATGAAGTCGGGCAGGAAGAAGACGGCGGCCCAGCCCATCGCGATGTAGCAGGGCGTGTACAGCCAGCGCGGGGCGCCGACCCAGAAGACCCGGAAGGCGATGCCGGCGAGTGCCGCCGCCCAGACCGCCCACATGAGCGGGCGGCCGGTCGAGTCGGGGAGCAGCAGCAGGGTGAGCGGGGTGTAGGTGCCCGCGATGATCAGGAAGATGTTGGCGTGGTCGAGGCGCCGGAGGACGGCCTCGCCGCGCGGGCCCCAGTTGCCGCGGTGGTACAGCGCGCTGATGCCGAAGAGCAGGCAGGCGGTGAGGACGTAGATCCCGCAGGCGATGCGGGCGCGGGGCGAGTCGGAGAGGGCGACCAGGACCAGGCCGGCGACGATCACGGCGGGGAACATGCCCGCGTGCAGCCAGCCTCTGAGCAGGGGCTTCAGCGGGAGCGACGGGGGCTGCCCGATCGGATCCGGTTCGATCGGGGTCACTTCCGGTGTGGCTGCAGTCATGGAACGGAATCGTACCTACGGCCCCGTAGGTCCCGTATATGAGTGGCGATGCTCACGTGTGCGTGCCCCTGGACATATGGGCGGATCCGTCGGATGATCAAATGAGTGCGGTCGGCACCGGATGAGCAGCTACGAAGCATCCGGGTCGCGGCCCCCACGGGGCACACACCAAAAAATCCCTCTACAAGGAGCAATCGTGGCGCGCGACAACGCGGCTCCCCAGACCCTTCCGACCCAGCACCAGGAGCTCGTCTCCTGGGTGAACGAGATCGCGGAGATCACCCAGCCGGACGAGATCGTCTGGTGCGACGGTTCCGAGTCCGAGTACGAGCGCCTGTGCGAGGAGCTCGTCGCCAAGGGAACCTTCACGAAGCTCGACCCGGTGAAGCGCCCGAACTCGTACTACGCCGCCTCCGACCCGACCGACGTCGCGCGCGTCGAGGACCGGACCTTCATCTGCTCCGAGAAGGAGGAGGACGCGGGCCCGACCAACCACTGGAAGGCCCCCGCGGAGATGAAGGAGATCTTCGCCGGCGAGAAGGGCATCTTCCGCGGCTCGATGCGTGGCCGCACCATGTACGTCGTGCCCTTCTGCATGGGCCCGGTCGGCTCCCCGCTCTCCGCCATCGGCGTCGAGATCACCGACTCCGCGTACGTCGCCGTCTCCATGCGCACCATGACCCGCATGGGGCAGGCCGTCCTCGACGAGCTCGGCACCGACGGCTTCTTCGTCAAGGCCGTCCACACCCTCGGCGCCCCCCTGGAGGAGGGCCAGGAGGACGTGCCGTGGCCCTGCAACTCCACCAAGTACATCTCGCACTTCCCCGAGAGCCGCGAGATCTGGTCGTACGGCTCCGGCTACGGCGGCAACGCCCTGCTCGGCAAGAAGTGCTACGCGCTCCGCATCGCCTCCGTCATGGCCCGGGACGAGGGCTGGCTCGCCGAGCACATGCTGATCCTCAAGCTCACCCCGCCGCAGGGCGAGGCGAAGTACGTCGCCGCGGCCTTCCCGTCCGCCTGCGGCAAGACCAACCTGGCCATGCTGGAGCCCACGATCTCCGGCTGGACCGTCGAGACCATCGGCGACGACATCGCCTGGATGCGCTTCGGCGAGGACGGTCGCCTCTACGCGATCAACCCCGAGGCCGGCTTCTTCGGCGTCGCGCCCGGCACCGGCGAGCACACCAACGCCAACGCCATGAAGACCCTCTGGGGCAACTCCGTCTTCACCAACGTCGCCCTCACCGACGACAACGACGTGTGGTGGGAGGGGATGACCGAGACGGCCCCCGCGCACCTCACGGACTGGAAGGGCAACGACTGGACGCCGGAGTCCGAGACTCCGGCCGCCCACCCGAACGCCCGCTTCACCGTCCCGGCCGGGCAGTGCCCGACGATCGCCCCCGAGTGGGAGGACACCAAGGGCGTCCCGATCTCGGCGATCCTCTTCGGTGGCCGCCGCGCCTCCGCCGTTCCGCTGGTGACCGAGTCCTTCGACTGGAACCACGGTGTCTTCCTCGGCGCGAACGTCGCCTCCGAGAAGACCGCCGCCGCCGAGGGCAAGGTCGGCGAGCTGCGCCGCGACCCGTTCGCCATGCTGCCGTTCTGCGGCTACAACATGGGCGACTACATGGCCCACTGGGTCAAGGTCGGTGCCACCGCCGACGCGGCGAAGCTGCCGAAGATCTACTACGTGAACTGGTTCCGCAAGAACGACGCCGGCAAGTTCGTCTGGCCCGGCTTCGGCGAGAACAGCCGCGTGCTCAAGTGGATCGTCGAGCGCCTGGAGGGCAAGGCCGAGGGCGTCGAGACCCCGATCGGCATCCTGCCGACGCCGGAGTCCCTCGACACCGAGGGCCTCGACCTGCCGGCCGAGGACCTGGAGTTCCTCCTCAAGGTCGACCGTGACGTGTGGCGCGAGGAGGCCGCCCTCGTCCCCGACCACCTCAACACCTTCGGCGACCACACGCCGAAGGAGCTGTGGGACCAGTACCGCGCGCTCGTCGAGCGCCTGGGCTGATCCCGCACCGCACACTCGTGGTGGGTTGCCCCGAGATACCGCCCTGACCAGTGGGGTCACGACGGCCCACCACGACGCAACCGGCCCCCGGAGCCCCCTCAGGCCCCGGGGGCCGGCGCATGTCCGCCGGCGTTCGGCTCAGAGGATCGGCTGCCCGGCCTCGACCGTCGCGATCGCCTTGCGGCAGGCGTCGCGGAAGCTCTCGAAACGTCCGTCCGACTGGTTCCAGGTGGCCGCGCGGGCCGAACGGGAGGACGAGTCGCCGAAGAGGCTCTCGCGCAGCTCCGTGGTCAGCTCCAGCTGGGCACCCCTGGCGAGCATCGTGCGGTTGCACGGGTTGGTCACGTGGCTGCCGTTGAAGTCGCCGAGCGTGGCGGAGTACCGGGAGTCATAGGCGTCGACCGCCTGGAAGCCCGCGTTCCTGATCTCCGTCACCAGGGCCGTGCGGAACTCGGCGTTGAGACCGCCGACGACGGCGACACCGCGGTTTCCGGTCGCCGGGAAGGTGGACGTGGGCAGCTTCAGCTGGTCGAACTGGCAGCCGTGCAGGGACAGCACGTTGAGGTGGCTCGCCGCGGTCGACAGGGCGACGTGGTCGTCGCAGTTCTTCGAGGTGACGTGCAGGGCGCGGTTCCCGGAGGAGAGCAGGCCCTCGAACATGAAGTAGTCGTGCACGGTCGGCAGGATCGCGGCGCCCGCGGAGTCGCTCGGGCTGTAACCGGCGATGCCCAGACACAGCTCGCTCGTGCCGATCTCGATGCCACCGCCGTGCAGCGCGAGGATCGCGGTGCGCGGGAAGTCGTACTTCTCGTTCATCTTGAGGTCGAACTGCTGATGGCGGCGGTATCGACGGCTGTACGAGGTGCCCTCGACCAGGTTCGTGTCCTTGTAGAGGGCGGTGTTCGAGGGGTATTCGATCGGGTCCTCGGCCGTGGCGGCGACGGCCGGGGCCGCGGCGGCGAGCTGGGACAGGACCGGGCCTCCCACCGTGGCCGCGGCGGCCAGGGCGGTCAGTACGGTACGGCGGGACGCGGTGCGTTCGGGACTAGTCATGCGCGGAACTTAACCGATCATCCGTCGCGCCCCTCCACGTACCTGGTGTGGATCTCCTGCCGGACGGCCTCCGCCTCCCGGAGGGCGGTGGCGATCGCCGTCGCCTCCTCGTACAGCGCGGCCAGCTGGCGTTCGAGGTGGTGCTCCGGCTGCTCCGTGCCGGGGGTGAACCGGGACCACCACCGGGTCCGTACGAAGGTGTCGACGGCCTCCGGGATGTCCTGGCGGACCGCGCGGGCCAGCACGTGCAGGTGCTCCGGGTCGGTCACCCAGCCCGGTGCGAGCAGGGCCTCGACGAGGGTGTCGAGCGCCGTGAGCCGCTCGCGCGCGGCGGGCGGCAGCTCCGCCTCCGTCAGGTACGCGCGCAGCCTCGCGAAGTCGGCCCGCAGCCCTTCGAGCCGGTCCCCCTCCTCGGCGAACTCCGGGGTCGCCGGCCGGTCGGGCGGGGCGATCAGCGCCCCCGCCGCGTACAGACCGCCGACCACCAGGGGCCAGAGGGCGCCCGCGGTCCCGGTGAGGGCGATGCCGACCCCGGCCAGGCCGCAGAGGGAGCCGAGGAGGTTCTTGCGGGACTCGGCGTACCGGAGTACGGCGTTCCCGGGTCTCTCACTGATAGCCACGGATCTCCTCGAAGGCGGCGTCCAGCGAACCCTGGTTGGCGTCGAAGAGCTTGCCGCCGGTCAGGCTCGCGATGTGGTCGAGCTCGCCGCGGTCGGAGTCCCCGAAGAGGATCGGGAAGACCGGCGTGCGCTTCTGCTCGGCGGACAGGGACCCGTAGAAGCTGTCGAACGCGGTGGCCGGGTCGCCGTCGGTGTTCTCCCCGTCCGTCATGAGGACGATCGAGGTGAACGTGTCACCGCGGGACTTCCCGAGGAAGCGGTACGCCTCCTGGACGCTTGAGTAGATCGCGGTGCCCCCGGAGGCCGAGAGCCTCCGCGCGTCCCCCTTGATCGCGTCGAGTGCCGCCTGCGGCGAGGCCGGGTCGACCGTGTGCGTACGGACCTCGTCCCGCTTCACGACGGAACCGAAGGGCATCAGGGTGACCTCCTCCCGGTCCCGGAAGTCACCGGTCAGCTCGACCAGGGCCTTCTTGAGGCGTTCGAGCCGCTCGCCGCTCATCGAACCCGAGGTGTCGAGCACGTACACCGTGCGGGACGGCCTGCGCAGGGTGTTGTCGTAGGCGTCGAGCAGCTCGTCCGCCACCTTCCGGCTGCCGGGGAACGGCAGCTCGCGCCGCTGGTCCCGGGCGAGCGCCGGGGCCGGGTCGACCCCGGGGACGACGGGACGGCGCAGGGTCGCCTCCGTGATGCGCCCCTGGACGTCCGGGGTGCGCAGGTACGCGGTCAGCCGGCCGGCCGCCTCCTTCGCCTCCGGGCGGGCGGAGGTGAGCAGGGTCAGCGGGTAGTCGGCGGTGACGACACCGTCGGTCGGCCGGATCACCGTCAGCTCACCGGACGGGAACGAGGACAGCAGCACCGACTCGTAGTTGACGAGCGCGTCGACGTCGGTGCGGCGGGCGTACGCGGTGGCCAGCCAGCCGGAGGAGCCCGAGGTCAGCTTCTGACCGGTGAAGAACTCCTTGAGCCGCGGGGTGGCCTTGACGACGTCCCGCCTGGTGAGCGCGGACTGGGCGTCGGAGAGGCCGGAGGCGACCGAGACCAGCGCGGCGAAGCCCGAGTTGGAGCGCATCGGGTCGGTCATGCCGTACGTCAGCTTCCCGTCGGCGACCGCCCGGTGCAGCTGCGACCAGGTGACCTTCGCCGGGTCCCAGCCGAGCCGGGCGACGGCCGCCGGACGGACGCCGAGGGCGACGGGCGAGGCCATGACCGGCGTCTCGCCGGTGATCTTCTTCGCGGTGTCGGGCCGAAGCCGCAGGTAGTCGTTGGAGGAGAGCCAGACGGCGTCGTAGGCCTTCTCCGCCCGGCCGGAGGCGATCTGCTCGACGGCGTCCAGGGTGCCGGTGTAGGTGAGGCGGACGTCGACGCCGGTCGACGTCCGGGCCGACCGCAGGACGGGCTCCATGTCGGAGAGTTCGGAGGAGGCGAGGACGCGGAGGGTGCCGGGCAGGATCTTCAGGCCGTTCCCGTCGTCCGGTCCGGTCCGGTCACCGAACTCGCAGGAGCTGCCGGTGGCGGTGACGAGCAGGGCGAGGGCGAGCCCGGCGACGGTGCGGGCGAGGGAACGGGTCCGATGGGTACGGGTGCGCCGCGTGCGGGTGCGGGTCGTCATGCGAGGTCGCCACCCTCCAGCGCGCCGGTGCGGCGGCTGCGCGCCAGATGGGCACTGGCCTCCTGGAGTTCGGCGGTCAGCGACTCGACCGTCGCCGCCATCGACTCCGTCGCCTGCACCTTGTACGTGTCGATGGCGTCGAGCGTCCGGTAGATCTGCTGGAACGCCGTGCGGAGCGTCTCCGCGCCCACCGCGGGGTCCGCCGCGATCCGCTGGATCTCGCCCGCCTGGGTGGCCAGCATCTCGGCGTTGCCGCGGATCAGGTCCTCGGTCGTCGAGCGCAGCACGTTCACCTGCTCGGTGACCTTCCGCTGGTTCTCGAGCGCCGACGCCAGCATCACCGCGGTCCGCAGCGCCGACACGGTCGTCGTCGCCGCCCGGTCCACGCCCTTGATCAGTTCGTCGTTGTTCCGGCGGACCACGTCCATCGCCAGGTACCCCTGGGCGCAGACGGCGAGCTGGGTCAGCAGGTCCTGGTGCTTCTGGCGGACCGGGAAGAGGACGTCCGCGCGCAGCGCGTCCGCCTGGGCCGGGTCGGCCGTGGTGGCGATGCGCTGCTCCACGGCCGCGTCGAGCGCGTCGGTGAGCACCGCGTACTCCTGGAGCTTGCCCATGGTCTCCCAGAGCCGGGCCCGCTCCGTCTGCAACGCGGCGTTGTCGCGGCGCAGTTCGTCCTGTCCGCCGCGCAGGGAACCGACGATCCGGTTCAGCGTGGCCTGAGAGGAGGCGTACGTGGCGACGTGGTCGCGGAGCCTGTTGCCGCCGGGGAGCTTCGAGAGCAGCCCCTTGATGCCCTTGCCGGGGGTGTCGCGGGGGTCCAGGTCCGTGATCGTGCGACGGAGTTCGACGAGGGAAGAGCCGACCCGGGACTGGGCGTCACCGCCGGCTCCGGAGTCGAGCGAACGGATCGTACGGTCGAGCATCCGGTTCGACTGCTGGGCGGCGGAGCGCATCTCGCCCGCACCGAGGCCCGCGATCTCGCCGATGCGGCCGGCGAACTCGGGGGAGCGCGGGTCGAGTCCCTCGATCGAGCCGACGTACTCGGCGGCCCGCCGGGACAGCTCCGTACGGGTGGCCTCGTCGATCGGCACCAGGCCGGAGGCCTGCTCGGCGCGGACCGGCGGCACGGGCTCGGGCGGGGTGAGGACCAGCGGGGTGTCGTGCTCGGGAGGTGTCAGGGCCATCGTCCTTCTCGGATCTGCGGGCGTGCTCATGCGGTGTCCCCCTGGTCGCGGGCCCGCAGGGCCATCTCGTGCAGCACCTTGCCGGTGGGCACGGGCGCCTGGCGGACACCGGTCAGCGTCTGGTTGAGGTAGGCGGTGTGGCTCTGGGTCGCGGTGGTGAACTCGCTTGCCGCGCCCTGCGGCCGGAAGCCGTGGCGGACCACGAGCTTGCGCAACTCGGGGTCGGTGGAGAGGAGTTCGCCAAGTGCCCGGCCGTTCTCGGTGAGTGGTACGAGGGTGTGGTCGCTGCTGACGGTGGTGTCCGGGTAGAGGACGACGAGGTCGCCCATCGGCCGGCCTGCCAGGAGCTGGGCGGCGACCTGGGACTCGTACACGAGGACGAGCGGGTTGCCGACACCGCTGATGAAGTCCCGGAAGGGGGCGTCCGAACCGGACTGCTGGGCGCCCTGCACCTGCACGAGCTTGCGCAGCAGCGGGGCGGTGCGGGTGACGGCCGCCTCGTCGCCCGCGACCCGGCCGCCGTCGGCGACGTAGCTCGCGGCGGCGAGGTAGAGGGCGCCCGAGTTGGAGGCGACCGGATCGGTGGAGGTGATGAAGAGGGTGCCGCTCAGCTCGGCGTGGCCGGCGGAGCCCTTGAGCTGCTGCCAGGTCCGGTCGGCGCGGGCCGCCGCGAGATAGGCGTCCATCTTCAGGGTGCCGCTGGTGCCGCGTGGCCCGAGGGTCGCCAGGCCGTTCCCGGCGAGGACCCGGGCGGCGGCGCTGTGCGCGACGACGACGAGCGGCGAGTAGAAGGGCCGCAGCGGTGCCGTCGTCGCCTTCGTCTTCCCCGCGGCCTTCGCGCGCAGCCCGTCGGCCGGGGCCTTGGAGGACGGGAAGGCGAAGTCGTAACCGTCGAGGGGCAGTTCCTCCATGTCCCAGGACCCGGAGGTCTCGGTGCCCACGGTGAAGCCCTTCGCGGCGAGGGCCTTCACCACCTGGGGGTCGGTGAAGAACTCCGCCTTCTCCGACCCGATGACTCCTCGCACGGTCTTCGTTGCCGTGCCCGTGTCCTTGTCGCCGCCCGTCACGAGGACGGCGGCCACGCCGCCGAGGAGAAGGACGGCCAGGATGATTCCCAGGATGCGTCTCACGTGGGCAGCGTGCTCACGGAAACCCACATTCCAGGGGGAGTTGGGTGTACGAGCGGTGAAGGAGCGATCCCGGTACCGAACCGGAGCGTGGACTGCCGTATCTCGCGGTCCCATGGTGTGGACTGCCGTATCTCCGCGGTCCCGGAGCGTGGACTGCGTATCTCTGCGGTCCGGGACCGCGGAGATACGG
>NZ_LIPQ01000134.1 GCF_001418135.1 Streptomyces aureus | reverse complement strand
GACTGCTGCTCGCCGGCGGCGCCGCCCTCGGCACGTACGGGCTCCTCGTCCCGCTCGTGCTGCTCCAGGGACTCACCGCCGCCGGCTGGTTCCGGCTCAACGGCATGTGGCCCGCCCGCCAGGGCATCGCCCTCGCCTTCGCCGGCGGTCTCGCCGCCGACGCGGCCCTGCTCGTCACCGGCCGGGAGAACGCGGCCGCCGCGATCTTCGGCACGCTCGGTGTCTGGGTGCTGCTCTGCCTGGTCCTCCAGCTGCGCAGCCACGCCGACCCGGACGAGCGCATGTACGGCCTGATGGCCACCATCGCCTCGGCGGCGCTCACCGTCGTCGCCACCGGACACCTGGGCGCCGACGCGGACGCGGTCGTCGTCGGCGGGGGCGCGGTCGCCGCGGCCGTCCTCGCCCGGGCGCTCCCGTTGCCCGGACCCGTCTCCCTGATCGCCGCGCTGCTTGCTTCGGCGGGCGCGGGGATCGCCGCCGGCGGTCTCACCGACCTGGGCTCCTCCGGTGCGCTGCTCGGCCTCGGGGCCGGGGTCTGCGCGCTGGTCGGCCTGCGGGTGGCGAGCTACGACTACCCGTCCCGCTTCGTGCACATGACGGCCGGTGTCGCACTGCCGCTGACGGCCGCCGCACCCGCCGTCTACCTGCTGGGCAGGGCCCTGGTCTGACCGCGCCCGCGGACCAGGAGGGAACCAACCGGCCCCCCGACACGTCGATCTTCGTGTCGGGGGGCCGAACTTTATCCATTTCCATCGGGGGGACACACAGCCCATGCGAGCACTGCGGATTCTGTTGATCGTGGCCGTCGTGCTGGGCGGGGTCCTGGTGGGGATCGACCGGCTGGCCGTGTCGTACGCCGAGGACGAGGCCGCGGGCCGGGTGAGACTCTCCTCGGCGAAGAGCGACGCCGTCGAGGTCGACATCAAGGGCTTCCCGTTCCTGACCCAGGTCGCGGACAAGCGGCTCGACGAGGTCGACGTCAGGCTGACCGGCGTCACCGCGACGGCGGGCGACAAGAACATCCGGGTCGGCGAGCTGACCGTGGCCCTGCGGGACGTGACCGTGACGGGCGACTGGGCGGGCGCGAAGGCGGGTTCCGCGAGCGGCACCGCCCTGATCTCCTACGCGGACCTCACCGCCGCCTCGGACCGGGAGGCCACCGTCGCCTACGGCGGCAACGGCAAGGTGAAGGTGACCGGGAGCGTGAAGGTGATGGGCCGCACCCTGACCCGCACGGTCCTCTCGACGGTGACCGTGGTGAACGGCGACACGATCCGGGTCCGTGCCGACGAGGTGCCCGGCGGGGGCATCCCGGGCATCGAGGACCTGGTCCGGGCGCGGACGGACTTCGAGCGTCCGATCGGCGTGATCGCCGGGATGAAGGTGGAGAAGGTCGAGCCGAGGCCGGACGGTCTGGCCGTCACCGTGACCGGCAAGGACGTCGTCCTGGCGGGCTGACGGCGCCGGAAGGCCGTCCGGAGGGTCCCGGCGTGTACCCGTTGGTCACATGCTGAGACACCGCTGTCCGACCAGCAGAATCAGAACCGGGCGTCCCGCTGCGGAGGCGTCCGGAGCTCTCTCGTACGGTGACCACGTCTCACATCTCGGACGATCGCGTCTCAAAATAC
The DNA here is from genome assembly GCF_001418135.1 of Streptomyces aureus. Classification (GTDB taxonomy): domain Bacteria; phylum Actinomycetota; class Actinomycetes; order Streptomycetales; family Streptomycetaceae; genus Streptomyces; species Streptomyces aureus_A. Next base: position 31,223 of record NZ_LIPQ01000134.1, on the reverse strand, counting down.
GACACACCGGTGACACGGCCGCCTGTCCGTCCCTACGATCGAGGGCATGAAGCGACAGGCGGATCTCACGAAGCGGCGGGCAGTAGACCTGTGCCGCGTCGCCGCCATGCTCTGTCGCTCCGTCTGAGCGGGACTCACCACTCCCGTATTCCTCAGGCCCTCCGACCGAGGTCGGGGCCGCCCCGTGTAGCCGTACGCACGTCCGTCACGCACGTCCGCTTGCCCGACACGTCCACCGACACGTCACCCGACGAGCCGCCCGCGACGAGGCGTACCGCACCACATCGCACACCCGCACCACACCGCCGCACACTGCCCCGGAGGAGAACAGCATGGCTCGCAGCGACGTCCTGGTCGACGCGGACTGGGTCGAGGCCAACCTCGACAACCCGCAGGTCGCCATCGTCGAGGTGGACGAGGACACCTCGGCCTACGAGAAGAACCACATCCGCAACGCCATCCGTATCGACTGGACCCAGGACCTTCAGGACCCGGTCCGCCGCGACTTCATCGACCAGGAGGGCTTCGAGAAGCTCCTCTCGGCGAAGGGCATCGCGAACGACACCACGGTCGTCCTCTACGGCGGCAACAACAACTGGTTCGCCTCCTACGCCTACTGGTACTTCAAGCTCTACGGCCACCAGGACGTGAAGCTCCTCGACGGCGGCCGCAAGAAGTGGGAGCTCGACTCCCGCGACCTGGTCGACGGTTCCGCCGTGCCGGCCCGCCCGGCCACGGAGTACAAGGCCAAGGCCCAGGACTCCTCGATCCGCGCCTTCCGCGACGACGTCGTGGCCGCGATCGGCGCCCAGAACCTGGTCGACGTCCGCTCGCCCGACGAGTTCTCCGGCAAGCTGCTCGCCCCGGCGCACCTCCCGCAGGAGCAGTCGCAGCGTCCCGGCCACGTGCCGAGCGCCCGCAACATCCCGTGGTCGAAGAACGCCAACGACGACGGCACGTTCAAGTCGGACGACGAGCTCAAGGCCCTCTACGAGGACGAGCAGGTCGATCTGGCGAAGGACACCATCGCCTACTGCCGCATCGGTGAGCGCTCCGCGCTGACCTGGTTCGTGCTGCACGAGCTGCTCGGGGTCTCCAACGTCAAGAACTACGACGGCTCGTGGACCGAGTACGGCTCCCTCGTCGGCGTGCCGATCGAGCTCGGCGCCAACAAGTAACCCCGGACCCTCCCTCCTCCGGACCCCTCGACCGTAAGGACAGAACGACATGTGTGGAGCGCAGCCCGGCGGCCCCGACGCCTCGACGATCAAGCCCGGTGAGACCACCATCCAGGGCTTCGTGACCAAGGACGGCCAGCCCGTCACCGGTTACGTCCGCCTCCTGGACTCGACCGGCGAGTTCACGGCCGAGGTCCCGACCTCCGCCACCGGCCAGTTCCGTTTCTACGCGGCCGAGGGCACCTGGACCGTCCGCGCCCTGGTCCCCGGCGGCACCGCCGACCGTCAGGTCGTGGCGCAGCACGGTGGCCTCGCGGAGGTCGCCATCGCGGTCTGATCCGCGACACCGAACCGGCCGAAGGGCCGTGCCTCCTGGGGGGTTGGACGCCATTTCCAGGACTTGAGGCACGGCCCTTCGGTCGTACCCTGAAGGTGTGTACGCACGACGTCGCCACGTCTATTTCTGGATGATGGGCGCCTGCCTGCTGCTCTTCGTGGGCGCCTGGGCCGTCGTGCGCCTCTTCTCGATGCCGGTGGCCATCGGCATGTGCGTGGTCGCCATGGTCATCCCCCCGGTCGCCGCGATGGTCGCGAACCGTCGGGGCCCGGAGGATCGCTGGTGGGACGACCCCTCGGGCGATCCGACGTCGGACGAGTGGTGGGACGAGCTGGACGGGAAGAAGCGCCGGGAGCCCTGACCGCCGGCCGGTCCGGCCGGCGGTGGCCGACTAGTAGACGAGTGCCTGCGTCTCGTCCGCCATCGCCTCCTGCACGAAGAGCTGGGCGCCGGCGATGCGGAAGCCCTCCAGGAGGTCCTTCTCCTCGATGTCACGGCGGGCCGCGCACTGCGTGCAGACCGTGATGCGCCCGCCGCCCGCCACGATCCCGTCGATCAGGTCCGGGAGGGGTGCGGCGTGCGGGAGCTCGAACTCGGCGGCGCGGCCCGGGAGGGCGAACCACGAGGACTCGCCGGTCAGCCAGAGCGAGACCTCGACGCCGCTGGCGGCGGCGACGGCGGCCACCGTGAAGGCCTGGGAGCAGCGTTCGGGGGCCTCGGCCCCCGCGGTCACCTTGATCACGAGCTTCTTCGGCATGTGTCGAACTGTAATGCGCTGCACCGTCGCGCCGGTCACAGCGCGCGAGACCCACCTCACCGAGTGGCCCCGGCCCCCGCCCACTAAGCTGGGGTCCGGCCCGTTCCGCCTTCACCGCTCAGTCGAGGAGCACCCTGTGATCATCTTCTTCGAAATCCTCCTGGTCCTGGTCGCCGTCGGCGTGATCGCCTTCGCCGGTCTGGCCGTGAAGAAGCTGTACCAGGGCCAGCGCTAATCCTTCTCGCCAACCACTTCTAGAGAACGCCAGAGCTGCTCATGATCGAGATCCCGTCCGACCTCAACCCGGACCTCGTCCCCCTCGCGTTCCTGCTCGGCACGTGGGAGGGCGCGGGTGTGTCCGACTTCCCCGGCGCCGAGAAGTGCAACTTCGGGCAGTCCGTGACGTTCAGCCACGACGGCCGGGACTTCCTCGAGTACACGTCCCACTCCTGGGTCCTGGACAACGAGGGCAACAAGGTCCGTCCGCTGGAGAGCGAGAGCGGCTACTGGCGCATCGACAAGGACCGCAAGGTCGAGGTCGTCATGGTCCGCGACCAGGGCATCGTCGAGATCTGGTACGGCGAGCTCGCCGACCAGAAGCCGCAGATCGACCTCGCCACGGACGCGGTCGCCCGCACCGCGGCCTCGGGCCCGTACTCCGGTGGCAAGCGCCTCTACGGCTACGTCAAGAGCGACCTCATGTGGGTGGGCGAGAAGGCGACCCCCGAGGTCCCGCTGCGGCCGTACATGTCGGCGCACCTGAAGAAGGTCGTGACGCCGGAGGAGGTCGCGGACATGGCCCGCAACCTCGGCGACCTGCCGGACGACGGCATCGCCTTCTTCCGCTAGGAAGGCCGGTCTCTTCGAGGCCACCCGCGCTTGTGAAGGCCCGTCGGCGTATGCCGGCGGGCCTTCCGCACGCCTCGGACCGACCTCAAGGGTTCACAGAATTGCTATGACCGCGATGCACTTGATCGTCTCGCGGTGTTGCGCTACGTTCTCTCGCAACGGGTTCTCCGGAACGCGCGAAACCCCCGGCCGCATGTGGCGTGGCCGGGGGTCTCACAAAGCCGTGCTCCAGGTGGCGTGCATGCAGAGGCGAGCCTGAAGCTTTCAAGAGCAGAGCTTAGCGTCCGAACCGGCCGGGCGCCACAGGTGGCGGCCGCCGGCCGCCGTGACACGCGTCGCTGGAAATCGTCATCGGGGGAGTGCATGGGCGAGGTGCCCGAATGGATGTCCGGCGCGTTCTCGGCGCCGCGGTTCGACACGTATCTGCGAGCCGCACGGGGTGACGCGCTTCGCGCCACACGGCTGTACTGGTGGAACATCGAGGTGTCCGGCGCGCTCTTCGGGCCGTTTCACTGCCTTGAGGTCGCCCTGCGCAACGCCGTCCACCGCGAGCTGACCGCCCACCACGGCCGCGCGGACTGGTGGCGGGTCGCCCCGCTGACCGACGACACCCTGCGCAAGGTCGAGCAGGCGCGCGCCCAGTGCCGCCGGAACCGCTCGGCGGGGACGCCGGACGACGTGGTGGCGGAGTTGTCGTTCGGCTTCTGGGCGTCGTTGCTGACCAGGCGGTACGACCGGACCTGCTGGGTGCCGGCCGTGCGCAAGGCCTTCCCGGGTTACTCGGGTCGCCGCGACACGCTGTACGACCAGCTGTGGTCCCTCGTGCTGCTGCGGAACCGGATCATGCACCACGAACCCGTTCACGCCCGGGACCTCGCGGCGGACCACACGAAGCTCTACCGGATCATGGGATACGTGAACGAGGTGCTCGCCAAGGAAGTCCGGTCGATGGACCGGTTCCCGGAGGTCCTGGCGGCGAAGGGCGCCGTGCTGAGCGGGCGGCACTCGCCGCGATTCTGAGAGGAACGGCCGTCATGCGGAAACCCGACGACACGCTGGTCACCCGGTCCCGGATCGCCGAGCTGGCCGGGGTGAACCGGCCGGCCGTGACCAACTGGGCCGGCCGGTACCCGGACTTTCCCCAGGCTGTGGACAGCATGGCGACCGGAACGGGCAGGGCGGACCTCTTCCTCGCCGAGGACGTCGGGGCCTGGCTCCGGAAGCGGAGGATTCCGGCACCGGCCCTGCGTGAGGGCGAGCTCCCCGGGACCACGTACGGGGATCGCTTCCTGGCAGCTCTCGGCCGGGAGCACGGCCCCACGCCCCTGACCGTCGTCCGCCGCCTGCTCGAAGCGCGGGACGATCTCCAGCGGGCCGATCATCTGGACGTGCTCCTCGCGCTCGTCTACATCTTCGGCACCCGAGCGGGCGCCGACGACCGTCGTTACCGCGACCATGTGACACAGAGCTGGGGCCGCCTGCGGTACGCGCTCGTCGACGACGGGGTGTGGTCGCCGGGACGGCTCGACGAACGCGGCGGATTCCCCGACACGGACCGGTTCGACAGCGTGCTGCGGCACTCCGCCACCGCCCTGGCGGAGGCCGAGTGGGACCCGGAGTCGGCGGCGGAAGCCCTCGACCGCCTGGTGGAGCTGCGCATGGACGTGGACGCACGCGGCGGCGAGATCATCACGCCGCCGGCCCTGCGCCACCTCATGGCGGGACTGCTGCCCACGTTCGGACCCGCCTTCGACCCGTACTGCCGCACGGGTGAACTCCTGGACGCGTGCGTGTCGGCCGGCCGGGAAGTGGCCGCGGACACCCGTACGGAAGCGGGCCCGGCCGGACTCGGGGCGCACGGCATCTGCGGGGACGAGAACAGCGCTCACCTCGTCCGCATGCGGTTGCGCGTCCGAGGCGTCGAACCGGAGCTCGACGGGTGGCGGGCGCGTCCCGCACCGGACCGGCCCCCCCACGCCATGGGCCGTTACACCCGCGTGGCGACCAACCCTCCCTTCAACCTGCGGGCAGGCGAGCGCGGCTGGGACCCGGACGCGTTCCGCTACGGGACGCCACCGGCGGCCAACGGCAACTTCGCCTGGCTCCAGCTGGCACTGGCCGCACTCGCGGAGGAGGGGCGGGCCGCAGTCCTCATGCCGGACATCGCGGCCCAGTCGACGAACGCGGCGGAGCAGGCGATCCGCAGCCGCATGGTCCACGACGGGGCCGTCGAAGCACTGATCGCCCTTCCTGCTCAGCTGTTCGGGCGGGCAACGGGCGTCAGGGCGACGCTCTGGCTCCTGAGGCCTCCGACCGGGCGCGGTGACGAGGTCCTGTTCGTCGACGCCGAGTCCCTGGGCTCCATGACGAACCGAGCGCGGCGGGAGCTCTCCGCGGGCGACGTCGGAACCCTGATCGACACCTGCTCCCGGTGGCGCGGGGCCCGCGAGGCGGGCGAGCCCTTCCACGGGAGGAGGGGGTTCAGCGTCTCGGTGCCCGTCGCGGAGATCGCCCTGCGCGATCACGTGCTGACGCCGGCCTTGTACGTTCCCCAGGAGGAATCCGCCGTACTCGGGGGCTCCGGCCGCGCCGAGGTCGAGCGGCTGATCGCGGAACTGGCAGTCCGGGAGGAGGCCGCGAGAGCTGCCGACGAGCGCGCGGCCCGGGTACTCGGCGAGTGGCAGGGGAAACGATGACGGACCGCGACGGAGGCCGGATGCCTCGGACGCTCGCCGATCTGTGCGACATCCAGATCGGGCTGGTCGTCCGGCCCGAGGAGTTCCGTGAGGTGGGCGTCCCGGTGGTGGGCGCCCGCGACCTCGTCGGTCACCGGCTCACCCGCGTGCCCGAGCGTCATCTGGACCCGGACGGCCGGCGGCCCGGCCGGGACTACCGGCTCAGTGCCGGGGACGTCCTCCTCACCCGGTCGGGGACGGTCGGCAGGGTCGCGCTGGTCACCGAGGCCGAACAGGGATGGCTCAACGGGCCGCACCTCATCCGCCTCCGTGTGCGGGACCCGGCAGCCGTCGATTCCGCGTACCTGGTGGCGTATCTGTCCGCGCCCGCGACCCAGCGGTGGTTCCAGCGCGTGGCCACCGGCTCGGCCGTCCAGCACGTCTCCCTGCGGATGCTCGGCCAGCTGTCGGTCCGGCTGCCCCCGCCCGCGGAACAGCACGAGGTCGGCCGCATGCTGGCCGCTCTCGACGACAAGGTGCGTGCCCACGAGGAAGTCGTCCGGGCGACCCGTGCGCTGCGCGGGGCCCTGGCCGACCTGCTCACCTCAGGGGACGCGCCCGACGACGGCATCGCCTCCTCCCGCTAGACACCCGCTGGATGCGGCCGGATCCAGCGGGAGCCCGCTGGATCTCTCGGGATCCCGCCGGCAGCTGGGGCGGAGCGCCGCGCCCTCCTACACTGGGGGGCGTGGTGAGTACCGACTGGAAAAGCGACCTGCGGCAGCGCGGCTATCGGCTGACGCCGCAGCGTCAGCTCGTCCTGGAGGCGGTCGACGCGCTCGAACACGCGACGCCCGACGACATCCTCGTCGAGGTCCGCAGGACCGCCTCCGGGGTGAACATCTCCACCGTCTACCGGACCCTGGAACTCCTGGAGGAGCTGGGTCTGGTGAGCCACGCCCATCTGGGGCACGGGGCTCCGACGTACCACCTCGCCGACCGGCACCACCATCTGCACCTGGTCTGCCGGGACTGCTCCGAGGTGATCGAGGCGGATGTCGAGGTGGCTGCCGAGTTCACCGGGAAGCTCCGCGAGACCTTCGGCTTCGAGACCGACATGAAGCACTTCGCCATCTTCGGCCGGTGCGCGGACTGTACGCGGAAGGCTCTGGACAGCGAGTCGTAGGCTTGCCCCATGCAGCGACATTCAACGACCAGCCCTCTGCTGTCCCTGCCCGGCGCCGTCGCCGCGGAAGGCCGCGACGAAGGTGTCGCCGCGCACTACGGCGACCTCTTCCGCGAGCAGCGCGCCCTCGCCGACGGACGCGGTTTCGTCGACCTCTCGCACCGCGGTGTCGTCGCCGTCACCGGTGACGACCGGCTGAGCTGGCTGCACTTGCTCGTCACCCAGCACATGACCGACCTCGCGCCCGGACAGGCCACCGAGGCGCTGATCCTCTCCGCGAACGGGCACATCGAGCACGCCCTGTACCTCGTCGACGACGGCACGACGGTGTGGGCGCACGTCGAGCCGGGGACGCGCGAGGAGCTCGTCGCGTACCTGGAGTCGATGAAGTTCTTCTACCGCGTCGAGGTCGCCGACCGTACGGACGACATCGCCGTCGTCCACCTCCCGGCCGGTTCCATCGCCGAGGTGCCCGAGGGAGTCGTCGTACGGGAGACCCCCCACGGCCGTGACCTCTTCCTGCCCCGCGCCGACCTGGAGTCCTTCGGGGCCTCGCACGGCCCGGCCGCCGGCATCCTCGCGTACGAGGCGCTGCGCGTCGAGGCCCACCGGCCCCGGCTCGGCTTCGAGACCGACCACCGGACCATCCCGCACGAGGTCGGCCTCATCGGCAGCGCCGTCCACCTCCAGAAGGGCTGCTACCGGGGCCAGGAGACCGTCGCCCGGGTGCAGAACCTGGGGAAGCCGCCGCGTCGCCTGGTCTTCCTGCACCTGGACGGCAGCGAGGTGCTGCTGCCCGGGCACGGGACCCCGCTCCGGCTCGCCGCCGACGGCGAGGAGGGCCGCCAGCTCGGCTTCGTGACCAGCTCCGTCCGTCACCACGAGCTGGGGCCGATCGCCCTGGCCCTGGTGAAGCGGAACGTGCCGGTGGACGCCCCGCTGGTCGCCGGGACGACGGCGGCCGCGCAGGAGACCGTCGTCGAGCCGTAGGGCCGCCGGGCGTCGCTCAGACCTCCAGCAGCACCGTGAACGGGCCGTGATTCGTGAGCGAGACGCGCATGTCCGCTCCGAACCGGCCCGTCTCCACGTGCGCGCCCAGTTCGCGCAGCCGGGCCACGACCTCGTCCACGAGGGGCTCCGCCACCGGGCCGGGCGCGGCCGCGTTCCAGGTGGGCCGGCGGCCCTTGCGGGCGTCCCCGTAGAGCGTGAACTGGGAGATGACGAGCAGCGGCGCGTTCACGTCCGAGCACGACTTCTCGTCGTCCAGTACCCGGACGGACCAGAGCTTTCTGGCCAATTGGGCGGCCTTCTCCGGGGTGTCGTCGTGGGTCACCCCGACCAGCACGCACAAGCCCTCGCCGGTGATCTCACCGACGGTCTCCCCTGCGACGACGACACTCGCGCCGTCCACCCTCTGCACCACTGCACGCATACGCCCCAACCTACCGAGTGGGCACCACTCCGACGGATGAGGGGCCGAACGGGTGCAGAGCGCCTGCACGCGCACACGCATGAGTGGCACGATGCGTGTCAGGCGGTGCGGCTCCGCACCGGTCGAGGGGACGATTCTCATGAGTGCACCTGGCACCGGGCCGACGCCGTCCGGCCCCGTACCGCTGATCCGCGCCGGAACCAGGGGCGGTGGACCGGGCGGAGGCCCGGCCACGCGCCCACCCGTACAGAGGACCGCCGAACCCGCCCTGCCGGACCGGACCCAGCCCGAGCTCGGTGCGCTCCGGCTGCCCGAGCTGCGTGCCCTGCGCCGGGACGCGCAGAGCGACGAGGCCGACCTGAGCTATGTGCGCCGGATGCTCCAGGGCCGTATCGACATCCTGCGGGCCGAGCTGGCGCGGCGGACCGACCCGGAGGCCCCGGTCCTCGACCGGCTCTCCGAGATCCTCGCCGACGTGCCCTCGCGGCACCGCTCGTCGGCCCGGCACGTGACGCTGTCGACGCCGCGCAGCGAGGAGTACCGGCGGCTCGCGTCCGAGATGCTGTCGGAGGTCGAGCTGTCGGACCTCACGGCGCGCACGGACGACGAGCTGCACGCGGGGATGGGGCGGCTCGCCGGGTACGAGCAGCAGATCTCCCGGCGCCGGCAGCACCTCCAGCGGACCGCCGACGACTGCAGCGCCGAGATCGCCCGCCGTTACCGGGAGGGCGAGGCGCAGGTCGACGACCTGCTGGCGTGAGCCGCAGAGGCTGCAGAGGTCGTGGAGACCACGAAGACCGCGGAGACGCCCGGGGAAACTCGGGTGCGGGTGCGCCGGGGCCGTGCGTAGGGTCGAAGGATGACTGTCGACGTACGCGCGGTGACGGAGTCCGAGTTCCCCGACTGGCAGCGCGCCCTGCGCACCGGCTTCCTCCGCCCGCCGGTCGTGACCGACGAGGAGGTCGCCGACCGGCTGCCGCACGTCGACCTCGCGCGGACGCTCGGGGCCTTCGACGGGGACCGGCTCGTCGCCACCTTCCGGTCCTTCCGGCAGGAGGTCAGCACGGTGGGCGGCGGGAGCCTCACCGCCGACGCGATCACCCAGGTCACCGTCTCCCCGACGCACCGCAGGCGCGGACTGCTGAGCCGGATGATGACCGCCGACCTGGCCGCCGCGAAGGAGCGGGGCGACGCGATCGCCACCCTGATCGCCGCCGAGTACCCGATCTACGGACGGTACGGTTTCGGTCCGGCCAGCTGGTGCAGCGAGTGGAGCGTGGACGTCCGCCGGACCGGGCTCGATCCGCGACGCTCGGGCCGCCCGGAGGACGGCGGCCGGATCGATCTCACCGACGCCGACGAGATCCGCAAGATCGGCCCCGGGACGCACGGCCGGCTCGCCGGCGTCCGCGCCGGCGTGACCCACCGCTCCCCGCGCGACTGGGACAACGGCACCGGCCGCAGCGTGCAGAGCGATCCGTGGCGGGAGCCGTACTACGCGGTGTACCGGTCGGAGTCGGGCGAGGTCGAGGGCTTCGTGGCGTACACCGCGGACGACAAGTGGGACGACGCCAAGCAGCCCATGAACACGGCGACCGTACGGGACCTGGTCGCCGTCACCCCGGCCGCCGAGCGCGCCCTCTGGCACTACCTCTGCTCCGTCGACTGGATCAGCACGGTCCGCTCCGGCTACCGGGCGCCCGACGACACGCTGCCGCTGCTCCTGCCTGACCCGCGCGCCGCGAAGCTGCTGACGTACGCGGACATGCTGTGGGTCCGGGTCCTCGACGTCGTCCGGGTCCTGGAGGGCCGGACGTACCCGGTGACGGACGGGCTGGTGCTCGACCTGCGGGACGGGGACGGGTTCGCGGGCGGGCGCTACCGGCTCGACGCGTCCCCGGCCGGCGCCTCCTGTGCCCGTACGGGCGAGTCCGCCGATCTCGCCCTCGACATCGCCGAGTTGGGCGTCCTCGCCTTCGGTGACGAGTCGGCGGTACGGCTCGCCCGGCTCGGGCGCGTCGAGGAGCTGACGGCCGGCGCGGCGGCCCGCGCCGACCTGCTGTTCCGTACGCCGCTGCGGCCCTTCTCGCCCGACATCTTCTGAGGCCCGGCTCCCGCTGAGGCCCGGCTCCCGCTGAGACTCCCGCCCGTCAGCGGGTGCGGAGCCGGAAGAGGAAGCCGGACGCGGCGACCGCCAGGAGCAGCAGGCCCGCACACCAACCCAGCGCGATCCACGGCGAGTCGCCGACCGGCTGGTCGAGCAGCAGGCCCCGCATCGACTCGATCAGCGGGGTCACCGGCTGGTGCTCGGCGAATCCGTGCAGCCAGCTCGGCATCGTCTCGATGGGTACGAACGCGCTGCTCGGATAGGGCAGGAACATCATGAAGAACGTCACCGCGCCGGCCGCCTCCGCCGTTCTCGTGACGAGGCCGATCGCCGCCGACAGCCACGACACGGCGGTGATGTAGGCGAGCAGGAGTCCGACCGCCGCGAGCCAGCCGCCCGGGGAGGCGCTCGGGCGGAAGCCGATGACGAAGGCGGCACCGAGGACGAGCGTGGTGGAGAGCGCGTTCCGGGTGACGGCGGCGGCGACGTGGCCCGCGAGGAACGGCGTTCCGCCGATGTCGAGCGTACGGAAGCGGTCGACGACCCCGAGCCGCATGTCCTCGCTGACGGAGAGGGCGGTGCTCGCCGCGCCGAACCCGGCGCAGAGGACGAGCACACCGGGGACGACGTAGGTGACGTACCGGGTGCCGGTGTCGATGGCTCCGCCGAAGAAGTAGACGAAGACCAGCATCAGCATGATCGGCAGCATCATCGAGGTGATGACGGCGTCCAGGTTGCGGCGGCTGAGGCGGATGCCGCGCCCGGCGAGGGTGCTCGCGGCGGTGAGCGTGTCAGACATGGCTGGGCTCCTTGTCCTCGGTGAGGGTCAGGAAGACGTCGTCGAGCGTGGCCGTGTGCAGCCCGAAGCGGGCGATGTCCCGGCGCCCGGGGTCGAGCACGTCGAGCAGCTCCCGCACGTGGGCGGCGCTGCCGTCGGTGGGGATGCCGAGCGTGCGGGTCCCGGGGTCGCGGGTCGCCGCGTGGATCGTCCGGTCGGTGAGCCGCGCGTAGCTCTCCTCGTCGGACGCGACGACGTCGAGGCGGTGGGCGGCGTACCGGGCCTTGAGCTCGGCGGGGGTTCCCTCGGCGAGGGTGCGGCCCCTGCCGAGGACCGCGATCCGGTCGGCGAGCCGGTCCGCCTCCTCCAGGTACTGGGTGGTGAGGAAGACCGTCGTACCGGCGTCGGAGAGTTCGCGGACCGCCTGCCACAGCTCCTGGCGGCTGCGGGGGTCGAGTCCGGTGGTGGGTTCGTCGAGGAACATCACCTGGGTCGCGCCCGGGTCGCGGACGAGGCCGGCGGCGAGGTCCAGGCGGCGGCGCATGCCGCCCGAGTACGTCTTCGTGAGGCGGCCGCCGGCCTCGGTGAGCCCGAAGCGGTCGAGGAGTTCGGCGGCGCGGCGGGCGGCGGCGGGGCGGGAGAGACCGGAGAGCCGGGCCGCCGTCCAGAGGTTCTCGGCGCCGGTCTGGGCCTCGTCGACGGCGGCGAACTGTCCGGTGAGGCTGATCGCGCGGCGGACCCGGGAGCGTGCGGTGACGACGTCGTGCCCGGCCACGCGCGCGTGGCCGGCGTCGGGCGTGGTGAGGGTGGCGAGGATGCGGACGGTCGTGGTCTTGCCGGCGCCGTTGGGGCCGAGGAGGGCGAAGACGGTGCCGCGCGGGACGTGGAGGTCGAGGGCGTCGAGGACGCGGACGTCTCCGTAGGTCTTGGTCAGGCCGTTGGCTTCGATGGCCGGAGGCATGGGTGCTCCCTGGGCGGGTGGACGGCTGGGGGCGCCTCTTCCGTACTGCGTATGGCATACGCGTTACTGTGTAAGGGTTACGCATTACTAGGATGGGCGTCAAGCGTGCGAGGTGGAGGCGGGTCATGGCGGACGGCGGCGGCGGTGGCGGCCAGGGCGACGGCGGGAGCTTTCTGCCGCCGAGCATCGAGGCGGCCTGGGGCCTGCGGGAGCGTCCCTCGAAGGGCCCCAAGCCCGGCCTGACCCTGGACCGGATCGTGGACGCGGCCGTCGCCCTCGCCTCGGCCGAGGGGCTCGGCGCCGTCTCCATGGGCCGGGTCGCCAAGGAGCTGGGCGCCTCGACGATGTCCCTCTACCGGTACGTCTCCGCCAAGAGCGAGCTGTACGTCCTCATGCAGGAGGCGGCCACCGGCGCCCCGCCCGAGCTCTTCCCGCCCGGCACCGGCTGGCGCGAGGCCGTGGAGGCCTGGGCGTGGGCGCTGCGCGAGGTCTACCACCGCAACCTCTGGATGCTGCGGGTCCCCGTCTCGGGACCGCCCGCGACACCGAACCTGGTCGCCTGGTGGGAGAAGGCCCTCGTCGCCCTGGAGCCCACCGGGCTCGACGCGGGGGCGAAGATCTCGGTGACCATGCTGCTCGGAGGGTTCGTCCGGAACGACGCCCTGGTCATGGCCGACCTCGACACGGTCATCGCCTCGGGCGGGGCGGACCCGGAGGAGGTGCTCGCCCGGTACGGCCGCACCCTGCGTCGGCTCGCCGACCCGGAGAGGTACCCGGAGGTGGCGCGGATGCTGGACTCGGGCGTGATGGACAGCGTCGATGAGCCGACGGCCGAGTTCCGCTTCGGCCTGGCCAGGATCCTGGACGGGGTCGCCGCGCTGGTGGAAGGGCGTGCCGTGTGAGCGCCGAACCCGGGGCGGCTCCCGGCCTCCGCGAGCGGAAGAAGGCGCGCACCCGGCAGGCCCTGTCGGACGCGGCCGTCGCGCTGTTCCTGGAGCGCGGCTTCGACGCCGTCTCGGTCGCGGAGGTGGCGGCCGCCGCCGAGGTCTCCAAGCCGACCCTCTTCCGGTACTTCCCGGCCAAGGAGGACCTGGTCCTCCACCGGTTCGCGGATCACGAGGACGAGTCGGCCCGGGTGGTGGCCGAGGGGCGCCGTGCCGGTACGGCGCCGCTGGACGCGCTGTCCGCGCATCTGCTCGACGGCCTCGCCCGGCGCGACCCGGTCACCGGGCTCTGTGATCACCCTTCGGTCCTGGCGTACCTCCGGCTGCTGTACGGCACGCCGGCCCTGGTCGGTCGCCTCCACGCGTACCGGGTGCGGTCGGAGGCGGCCCTCGCGGGCGCGCTGGCGGCAGGTGAGGAGGGTGACCCCCTCCTCGCGCGGCTCGCCGCCGGGCAGATCGTGACCGTGCTCAGGGTCCTCGCGGAGGAGAACACGGCCCGGATCGCGGCCGGGGAGACGGCCGACGAGGTGGAGGCGGACGCGATGGCGGCGGCGGGGCTGGCGTTTCGGGCGTTGCGGGAGGGGCTTCCGTACTGACCCCCGCGCCACTGACCCCCGCGCCGAGCTTGCGCTGCACCAAGTTAAAAATGTAACTCAGTAACGTTTTCCGTTAGGCTTGCCGGAATGACGTCACTGGACCTTGAGCTTGCTCGCGAACGCTCCCACCACGACGCCTGCCGTGCCGCCCTGATCCGGATGACCGAGGACGTCGCCGAACAGGTCGTCACCGGCGAGGACACCGCCGCGTCCGGCGCCGACGCCGAAGCCCTCGGCCGCCATCTGCGCAGTCGCGCCAAGGAGATGCGCGAGCAGCCGCCGGGGCCGCTGTTCTTCGGGCGCCTCGACCTCGACGACGGTCAGGTCCACCACATCGGCCGCCGCCGGATCGGCGAGGACCCGGCCGCCCCGCCGCTCGTCGTCGACTGGCGCGCGCCCGTCTCCCGCGCCTACTACCAGGCAGGCGCCCGCGACCCGCAGGGCGTGCTCCGGCGCCGCCGCTTCGGCTGGGCCCCGTACAGCGAGGGCGCTTCGGAGGATCTGACCGCCCTTGAGGACGAACGGCTCACGGCGGGTGGCGAGGTGACCGTCAGCGCGCTGCTCGCCGGGGAGATCGAGCGCCCCCGGGTGGGCCCGATGCGGGACATCGCGGCCACCATCCAGCCCGAGCAGGACGACCTCGTACGCTCCGACCCGGCCGCCTCGCTGTGTGTGCAGGGCGCGCCCGGCACCGGCAAGACCGCCGTGGGCCTGCACCGGGCGGCGTACCTCCTCTACACCCATCCGCAGCGGATCCGGCGTTCCGGTCTGCTCGTCCTGGGCCCGCACCGCGCGTTCCTCTCGTACATCTCCGAGGTGCTGCCCTCGCTCGGCGAGACCGGTGTCCGTCAGGCCACCCTCGACGACGAGATCGCCCGCCACCCGGTCCGCGCCGAGGACGGCGAGGCGGCGGCCCGGGTCAAGCACGACGCCCGGATGGCGGAGGTGCTGCGCCGCGCGCTGTACGGCAGGGTCGACCCGGCGCCCGCTGAGGACCTCGCGGTGCCGGACGGCTCGTACCACTGGCGGCTGCCGGCCGCGCAACTCGCCGCGATCGTCGCGGACGTACGGGAGGAGGCGCCGCCCTACGCGACGGGCCGCGAGCGGGTCCGCGCCCGGATCGTGCGGGCCCTCCAACTCAGGGCGGAGCGCCGGTGGGGACCCATGGGCGCGGCCTGGGCGCGGCGGATCGAGCGGGCGCGGGCGGTGACGGCGTTCCTCGACGCGTGCTGGCCGAAGGCGACGCCGGAGGAGGTGCTCGCGGGCCTCCTGACGGACCCCTCCGACCCCGCCCTGACGGCGGCCGAGCGGGCGGCGATCCGCTGGGACCGGCCGCCGCGCTCGTACCGCTCGGCGCGCTGGACCGCCGCCGACCTCGTGCTCCTCGACGAGCTCGCGGGTCTGATCGAGCGGCCCGAGAGCTACGGCCACGTCGTCGTCGACGAGGCCCAGGACCTCTCGCCCATGGAGTGCCGGGCGATCGCCCGCCGCACCGCGTTCGGCTCGCTCACCGTGCTCGGGGACCTCGCCCAGGGCACCACGCCGTGGGCGGCCCGCGACTGGGACGAGCAACTGACCCACCTGGGCAAGAGCGGGGCGCCCGTGGTGCCGCTCACCCTCGGCTACCGGGTCCCGGCGGCGATCGTGGACCTCGCCAACCGGCTCCTGCCGCACCTGGGCGCGGACGTACCGGCGGGCCGCTCCGTCCGGAAGGACGGCGAGGTGACGGTCGTCCGGACGACGGACCGCCTCGATCTGCGCGGTGCGACCGCCGGGGCCGTACGCGAGGCGCTCGCGGCGGAGGGGTCGGTCGGGGTGATCACGGCCGACGGCCTGGTGGGTCCCGTGGAGGACGCCGTACGCGGGTGCGGGGCGGCGGAGCGAGTGACCGTGCTGCCCGCGACGGTCGTGAAGGGCCTGGAGTTCGACCATGTCGTCGTGGTCGAACCGGCCGCGATCGTGGCGGCCGAGGCGCGGGGACCGAACCGGCTGTACGTGGCGCTCACGCGGGCGGTGTCCCGGCTGACCCTGGTGCACGCGGCGGAGCTTCCGGAGTGCCTGGCGGCGTCGACCGCCCGTACAGCAGGGTGAGTTCGGCTCCGATGCGGGCGAGCGCCGTACGTGCCTCCGGCGGGTCCAGGAGCTCCACGCGGGCGCCGAGACCGGCCAGTCGGGCGGCGACCACCTCGGGGGAGGGCCCGTCGGCCTCGAACGGCGTCCAGCCGTCCGCTTCGCGTTCCCCGTACCGTATCCGCCCGCCGAGCAGGCCTTCCAGGACCGACTCCGTGCCGGGGGCGGCCCGGCCCCGTACCGTCGCGGCGACCATCCGGTCCTCCATGCGGGCGGCGAGCGCGCGCCAGGCGGTGGGGAGGTCGAAGCCGTCGGGGCGTACGGCGGGGGCGCCGGTCTCGGTGACCGAGGTGACGCGGCCGATCCGGAAGGTCCGCAGGCCGTGTTCGGTGCCGGCGACGAGGTAGCGGACCCCGGACTTGGCGGCGATGCCGAGTGGCTGGACGGTGCGCTCGCGAGGTTCCCGGCCGGGGCGGGCGTAGCCGATCCTGACCTCCCTCGCGTCGACCACCGCCCTTTGGAGCGGCGCGAGTTGAGACTCCTCCGTCTCCGTGCCCGCCCAGTCCGTGCCGTCGGACACGCCCGCGCGGGCAGCCGCCTCGGCGCCTTCCCGGAGCGTCGCGGGGAGAGCCCGTACGAGCTTCCGCAGGGCGGTCCGGGTCCGGGGGTCGGCGACGGTGTCCGGACCGGTCAGGAGGAACAGCGCGCGGATCTCGGGGGCGGTGAGGCCGGTCAGATCGGTACGTGCTCCGCCGACGAGGGACCAGCCGCCGCCCTGCCCCGCCTGCGAGTACACCGGGATCCCGGAGCTCGCGAGAGCTTCGAGATCCCGGCGTGCGGTGCGCTCGGACACGTCCAGTTCCGCGGCCAGTTCGGCGGCGGTGACGCGCTGCCGGGTCTGGAGGAAGAGCAGGGCGGCGACGAGTCGGTCGGCTCTCATGCCGCCATTGTCGTAGGGGACTTCGTCTTCCCGGCCTTCCTGGTCTGCTGCCGCGTCCCCGGCGTCCCCACCTTCCCCGGCTTCTCCGGCGTCCCCGGCTTCCCGGGGCGGCGCAGGACGGTGAAGGCGATGGCCAGGGCGGCGAGCAGGAGACCGGCGCCGACGGCGAACGCCAGGTGGTAGCCGCCGGTCAGGGCCTCGGGGGCGGGGCGGCCGGCCGCCGTGAGCGACTCGGTGCGGGTGGCGGCCAGGGTGGAGAGGACCGCGACGCCGAGGGCCATGCCGATCTGCTGGGTGGTGTTGAAGAGGCCGGAGGCGAGGCCCGCGTCCTTCTCCTCGGCGCCCGACATGGCGAGCGAGGTGAGCGCGGGGAGCGCCAGGCCGAAGCCGGCGGCGAGCAGCATCACGGGGAGCAGGTCGGTGACGTAGGAGGCGTGGACGGGGACGCGGGCCAGCAGGCCGAGGACGCCGACGAGCAGGACGAGGCCGGTGAGCAGGACGTTCCGCTCTCCGAAGCGGCCGATGAGACGGGCCGAGACACCGAGGGAGACGGCGCCGATGACGACCGCCGCGGGCAGCATCGCGAGACCCGTCCCGGCGGCGCCGTACCCGAGGACCTTCTGCAGGTAGAGCGCGACGAGGATCTGGAACGAGAAGAGCGCGGCGACCATCAGCATCTGGACGGCGTTGGCGCCGGAGACGCTGCGCGAGCGGAGGATCCGCAGCGGCATGAGCGGGTTCGCGGTCTTCGCCTGGCGGACGAGGAAGCCGGCCAGGAGGGCGAGCGCGAGGGCCCCGAGGCCGAGGGTGTGCGCCGAACCGGCCCCGTACTCCTCGATCTTGACGACGGCGTAGATCCCGGTCATGAGGCCGGTCGTGACGAGCACCGCGCCGAGTACGTCGGCGCCCGCCCTGAGCCCGAGGCCCTGGTCGGAGGGGAGGGCGCGGAGGGCCACGAGGAGGGTGGCGAGGCCGATGGGCAGGTTGATGAAGAAGATCCAGTTCCAGGTGAGGGCGTCGGTGAGGATGCCTCCGAGGACCTGGCCGAGGGAGGCGCCGGCGGCGCCGGTGAAGCTGAACACGGCGATGGCGCGGGCCCGTTCGCGCGGCACGGTGAAGAGCGTGACGAGGATGCCGAGGCCGACGGCGGACGACATCGCGCTGCCGACGCCCTGGAGGAAGCGGGCGGCGATGAGGACGCCGGGGGAGGCGGCGACTCCGGCGAGGAGCGAGGCGGCGGTGAAGATGCCGGTGCCCGCGAGGAACATCCGCTTGCGGCCGATCAGGTCGCCGAGGCGGCCGGCGAGGAGGAGGAGCGAGCCGAAGGCGATCAGGTAGGCGTTGACGACCCAGCTGAGACCGACGGGGGTGAAGCCGAGGTCGCTCTGGATGGCGGGCATCGCGACGGTGACGATGCTGCCGTCGAGGATCGTCATCAGCATGCCGGTGGCGAGGACGCCGAGGGCGAGCCGGGGGGAGATGCGCGGGGGCGTGGGCACGGGGATCACTCCTGTTCGGTGGAGCCGACAGGAGTGACATTAGCAGAAGGTTTTGTTGCAGACTATTTTTTACGGAACGAGTGCGGGCTTCCGGGCCTGTCGACGTTCGGCTCGGTCGCGCTGGCGGGCTTCTCGGCCGCGCTGACGAGTCGCGCAGCCGCGCCGCGCGGCCGGGCCCCTCAGCCGCGCCGCCGGGCCCCTCAGCCGCGCTGGCGGGCCCGGCGGGCCGGCCTCGGGCTCTCGACCGGGTTCTCCAGATGGCCGGTGACCAGCAGGTTCAGGGCCTTCAGCAGGGCGATGCGGGTGTCGTCGGGGAGTGAGGCGAGGGCGCTCTCGTGGACGCCGTCGACGATCTTCTGGCTCTCCTCGGCGACCTTGGCCCCCGCCTCGGTCACGGCGATGATCCGCGCGCGCCGGTCGGTGCTCGACGGCCGGCGCTCGGCGAGCCCGGCCTTCTCCAGGGCGTCGACGGTGACGACCATGGTCGTCTTGTCCATGTCCCCGATCTCCGCGAGCTGCGCCTGGGTGCGTTCCTCCTCCAGGGCGTGGACGAGGACGCAGTGCATCCGGGGCGTGAGTCCGATCGCGTCGAGCGCGGCGGCCATCCGGGTCCGCAATGCGTGACTGGTGTGGTCGAGGAGGTAGGAGAGATCGGGCTCGGTGCGGGTGGGCGCCATGGCTGTCATGTCGACAAGGGTAACGAGGATCGATCCGTCGCGGATTATCGTGAAGTGGACGGACGGGGCCACGGTCGCCCGTCCAGGATGGACCCATGGCGACCCCCCTCCTCTTCCTGGACGTCGACGGCCCGCTGATCCCCTTCGGGGCGAGCGGGCGGGAGTACCCGACGTACGCACCGCCGCCGCCCCCGTCCGTGAGCCCGCTCCTCGCCCGGCTCGATCCCGCGCAGGGACCGCGGCTCGCGGCACTCCCTTACGCACTCGTCTGGGCGACGACCTGGGAGGACGACGCCAACACCTGGATCGCGCCGCGGCTCGGACTTCCGGCCCTGCCCCTGGTCCGGTGGCCCGAGGACGGGCCCGATCCCGCGCGGGGGGTGCACTGGAAGACGCCGGGACTCGTGGCCTGGGCCGACGGGCGGCCGTTCGCCTGGGTCGACGACGAGATCGGCGCGGCCGACCGCGACTGGGTGGCCGCCCACCATCCCGGCCGGGCGCTGCTCCACCGGGTGGACCCCCGCCAGGGGCTCACGGCGACGGACTTCGGGGCGCTCGCCGCCTGGGCGGGGTGACCACCCGAACCAACCACCCCTCTGGCGGAGGGTGTTGGGTGATGCGAGGGTCACCTCGCCGACCTCTCGTGTCATCTGCCAGTACGGCGGGCGGGGTGCGGCGGAGCAGACTCGACGGGCGCGCAGGTCCCGGTCCCGCGCGGGCTCCGGGTCCCGTGCGGGGGCCCGGGCCCCGGGTCGCTCGCGCACGGGACCCGGGGGCAACGTCTCAGCCGCGGCCGGGGTGCGTGCCGGCCCCGCTCTCGCGAGCCGGCCGCGCTCCGGGCTGCCGGGGCATGAGGGTCTCGTCGGCGACCCGGGCGCGGTCGCCGGCGCCGGGCGGCGGTGCCAGGGCGATCCCCGCCCCGGTGAGGATGCCGAGGTCCAGCTCCCAGTCGTACCGGGAGCGGTCCTCCCAGACGGCGAACGCGGCCCGGACATGGTGCCGGGCCTGCGGCTCGCTCATCCCGGTGACCTTCACGAGGTGGGCGTACGCCCGGTCCTCGATGCCGCGCACCTGGGCGAGGCCGAAGTGGGTGACGGTGTGGCAGTCGGTGCAGAGGCAGATGAGCCGCTTGAGGGTCTGGACGCGGGTGGTGGCGTCGTAGGTCCATCGTTCATGGGCCTCCAGCCACCGCCGGGCCGGGCGGTCCTCGCCCGCCCCGCAGGCCTCGCAGCGCTGCCCGGCCCGACCGGTGATCATCCGGCGGAGCCGTTCCCAGTCGGCCTCGGCCACGCAGGACCGGACGTTGGTGAACCAGCAGGTGCGCGGCACGAGGTCGACGAAGAGCCCGCTGCCGAGTGTCCGGTCCTCGCCGGGCAGCAGGTCGGGGACGTCGGCGGAGGCGGCCCAGCGGGCGAGTTCGGTGATCCCGGCCCGGGGCGCGAACCACCGCTTGGCGGCGGGGTCCCAACGGGCCCCGCCGCGCTTGGCCGCGTCCTTCTCGGCGTACGGCACGTCCAGCCAGACGCGTTCAACCGGCATGCGGAACCCCCCTGGTGCCCTCGGCCCGACTCGGGCGCCGCGGGCGCCCCGGGTCATGGTGGCACGAACGGCGGAGGCCTACAGGGGGGTTCGGGGAGGTTCGGGGCGCTAGGAGCGGGGCTGGGTGAAGCGCAGCATGTTGCCCGCCGGGTCGCGGAAGGCGCAGTCGCGGACGCCGTACGGCTGGTCGACCGGCTCCTGGAGGACCTCGCCGCCGGCCGCCCGGACCTGTTCGAAGGTGGCGTCGACGTCCTCGGTGGAGAAGATCACGCCGCGCAGCATGCCCTTGGCGAGCAGCTCCGCCACCGCCTGCCGGTCGGCGGGGGAGGCGTTGGGGTCGGCGAGCGGCGGTTCGAGGACGATCTCCACGTCCGGCTGCGCGGGGGACCCGACGGTCACCCAGCGCATCCCCTCGAAACCGACGTCGTTCCGCACTTCGAGACCGAGGGCGTCGCGGTAGAAGGCGAGGGCCTTGTCGTGGTCGTCGACCGCGATGAAGCACTGCGAGAGCTTGACGTTCATGCCTTCGAAGCTACGGCGGGCCGCAGGATTCCGCTTCTCCGGAACTGATCGACGGCTCAGCTCTTCCGGACCGGCCGCGTACGCACCTTCGCGACGCACGCCGGGATCACGGCCCCGTCCTCGTGCCGGCGGGCCCGGTAGGCGGACGGCGTCTCGCCGACGAGTTCGGTGAAGCGGGTGCTGAAGGACCCGAGCGAGGTGCACCCGACGGCGACGCAGACGTCCGTGACGCTCATGTCACCCCGCCGGAGCAGCGCCTTGGCGCGCTCGACGCGGCGGGTCATGAGGTGGCTGTACGGGGTCTCGCCGAAGGCGGCGCGGAAACTGCGGGCGAAGTGCCCGGTCGACATGAGGGCGACGGAGGCGAGCGCGGGTACGTCGAGCGGCAGCGCGTAGTCGCGATCCATCACGTCCCGCGCCCGGCGCAGCCGTACCAGGTCCTCCAGTGCCACGCCCACCAGCATGGCACGGCGGGGCAGGAGCGGCGCGGGACGCGAGGGACGACGGGACCCGCCGGTACCTCGGCGCCATCGAGACGGCCCGCCGCCGCTTCGACACCCCGGCGGCCTGAAGGGGCCGAGGGGTGCGGTCGCTCATTCCGTGGACGTGGACACGTGCGCGAGCAGGCGGTCCAGCGGGCGGGGTACCTCGGCGAGGTCGAGGGCGTCGACGAGCGAGCGGGCGTACTGGCTCTTGCGGCCGCTGATGGTGCCCATGAAACGTCGCAGCTGCCGCTCGACGTCCCGCTCCCGCTGGGCGGGCTGCTTCTGGAAGATGCGGAAGGCCCGCAGGTCGCCCTGGGCGTCGACGACCCGCTGCACCGACTCGGCGCCGAGGGAGCGGATCAGCTCCTCCTCCAGGTCGGCGTCGCAGACGTAGAAGCCGAGCGGCTCCATGTCGGCGCGGGCGAGGCCGTGGCCGAGTCCTTCACGTTCGAGGGCGCGCGAGAAGTGGCCCTCCTCGCCGGCGTCGCACAGGCCCGCCAGCGTGACGCCGAGCCCCTGGGGCCCGAGCAGATGCACGAACCTGCCGATGTTGGTCGCCCCTCCGAGCGGAATGACGGCGATGCCCTCGGCGTCGAGGGAGCGGCCGTGCCGGGCCGCGAGCGCGTCGAGCGCGACGTGGTCGCTGACCCCTTCCACGAGCACGGCCGTACGCAGCTCGGTGCCGGCCGCGACGTCGCGCGCGACCGCGGCGGCCGCCGAAGCCTCGGAACCATCGGCCGCCCACTCCCTGACCGCCGCCCGGAAGCGCCCCGTCGTCGTCTCCATGCGGCCCAGTCTCGCAGCAGCGACCGCGAAGATCACGGGGATTACGGGCGGCCTCGCGCGGGTGCGCGGGGTCAGTGCGTACGGCGAGGAACGCCGTTCCGAGGAGTACGGGTTCGGCGAGACGGGAGGCCATCCCGATGTTGGGCCGGTGAGACCGAGCACGATGGGTGTCGTCATCCTTCCGTCCCGACCTGCCCTTTCGTGAAGCTCTGAGCGTGACATCTGTCGTTGTGGCCGGCGGCGTTCTCGGCGTCCGGCAGGGCCGTTGCCCTGGGTTCACGTCATGGAGACGACGACCTTGCCGGCCTTCGCGCGGCCTTTCTCGACGTACTCCATGGCCTGGAGGGTCTCGTCGAAGGGGAAGACGCTGTCGACGACGGGGCGGATCTTCCCGGCGTCGATGAGGGGGGTGAGTTCGCGCAGCTGGTCGCCGCTGGCCTTCATGAACAGGAAGGAGTACGTGACACCGAGACGCTTGGCCTGGCGCCGGATCTTGGCGCTGAGCGCGGCGATGCCCAGGCGGAGCACCAGGTTCGAGCCGAGTTCGCGGGCGGTGGCCGGGTCGGGCGGGCCCGCGACGGAGATGGCCAGGCCGCCGGGCTTGAGGATGCGCAGGGACTTGGCGAGGTTCTCGCCGCCGAGGGAGTCCAGGACGAGGTCGTAGCCGGTGAGGAGTTCGGAGAAGTCCTGGGTGCGGTAGTCGATGACCTCGTCCGCGCCGAGGTCCTTGACGAGGTCGATCTTGGCGGTGCTCGCGGTGGCGGCCACGTGCGCGCCCAGTGCCTTGGCCAGTTGGATGGTGATGGATCCCAGGCCGCCGGCGCCCGCGTGGATGAGGACCTTCTGGCCCGGCTGGACGTTCGCCCGCTCGACCAGGGCCTGCCAGGCGGTCAGCGCGACCAGGGGGAGGGAGGCGGCCTCGGTCATGGTGAGCGTGGCGGGCTTGGCCGCCAGGTCGTCCTGGTGGACGGCGAGGAGTTCGGCGAAGGTGCCGATGCGGTCCTTGTCGGGCCGCGCGTAGACCTCGTCGCCCACCGCGAAGCGGGTGACGGACGATCCGACGCGGACGACGGTCCCGGCGAGGTCGTTGCCCAGTACGAGCGGGAGACGGTAGGGCAGGATCTGCTTGAGGTCACCGTCGCGGATCTTCATGTCCAGCGGGTTGACACTCGCGG
Organism: Streptomyces aureus; assembly: GCF_001418135.1. Taxonomy (GTDB): domain Bacteria; phylum Actinomycetota; class Actinomycetes; order Streptomycetales; family Streptomycetaceae; genus Streptomyces; species Streptomyces aureus_A. Next base: position 7,730 of record NZ_LIPQ01000134.1, on the reverse strand, counting down.
CGTCGATCCTGACCAGGACGTCGTCGGCGCCCACCTGGGGGTCGGGTGTCTCGGCGGCACGCATGGTGGACGCGTCACCGTACTTCTCGACCATGAAGGCCTTCATCGTCATCTCCGTTCGTGCGGTCTCCCGTCCAAGCGGGAGGGGTGTTCTGTTCGTGCGGGGTTTGTCTCGTTACGAGCTGGTTTGTGGTGTCTTCTGGTCCGCGCGCTCCGCGTCGGCACTGCAGTGGCCAGTGCCTGCGCGGAGAGCCCCGCGGCGGCCGTGTTTCCGGGCTCAGGCCACCGGCACGGCCGGGGCGATGACACTGCCCGCGTCGCCGCCCTGGAGGCGGCCCAGCGAGCCCGCGACGCCCTCGTGCGGTGCTCCGAGCGGCATGGCGCGGACCTTGCCGAGGCGCGCGTACCGCTCGTCGGTGAGCTGGACGTCGAGGGCTGCGAGGTAGCTGTCGGCGCTGTCGAGGAAGGTGCCGCCGGCCTCGGCGAACCGGTCGAAGATCCGGCGTGCCTCGCCGGGCTCGGCGCCGGCGCCCCAGCCGGTGCCGAAGTTCGCGGTGCCGAGCGCGTACACGGAGGCGCGTAGTCCGGTCTTGCGGCCGAAGGCCGTGCAACGCAAGAGAAGTCCTTGCGCAGGGCGCCTGGAAGGCCGTCGGGCCGTGGTGGAGGGAGCGTCAGCCCGCGGTCGGCTGGGGCGTCGCGGACAGGCTCTGCTTGACGTACCGGCTGGTCTCGTCGGCGAGGATCTCCGGCAGGCCGGTCTCGATGCCGTACAGGGCCTGGGCCGCGACGTCGGCGGCGGCGACCTTCTGATCGGCGGGCACGCCGGCGGCCATGTCGGTGTCCATGTAGCCGACGTGCAGCGCCGAGACGGTGATCCCGCGGGGCGCCAGTTCCTCGCGGCTCGCGTCGCTCAGAGCCCAGGCGGCGGCCTTGGAAGCCGCGTAGGAGCCGAGTCCTGCCGGGTGGAACCAGGACAGGGCGGACAGGACGTTGAGTACGGCGCCGCCGCCGTTGCCCTCGATGACGGGAGCGAAGGCCCGTGTGGCGACGAGCGGGCCGAAGAAGTTGGTCTCCATCTCGCGACGTACCTCGTCCAGGTCGCCGCCGACCAGCGTCGCGCCGGTGGAGACGCCCGCGTTGTTGATCAGCAGCGTCGCGTCCGACGCGATGCGGGCGGCCTCCCGTATCGACTCCTGGTCCGTCACGTCGAGGCGCAACGGGTGGACGCCCGGCAGGTCGACCGTCTCGGGACGCCGGGCCGCCGCGTAGACCTTGGCGCCACGCTCGACGAGCTGGGCGGCCAGGTGCCGCCCGAGGCCCCGGTTGGCGCCGGTGACCACCGCGACCGCGTTCTGCAGTTCCATGCTCGCTCCTGTCCTTCGCAGGCGCCGTCGGAGCACCCGCGTCAATTAGATTTCAACCACAATCTAAACACGGACTAGGATAGATATCAATCGACATCTAAACTCGTGCAGGAGGTGGCCATGGGCCGCGTATCGCAGGCGCAGGCGGAGGAAAATCGCAGGCGGGTGGTGGACACCGCGTCGCGGCTGTTCCGGGAGCAGGGCACCCACGTCAGCGTCGCCGATCTCATGAAGGCGGCCGGCCTCACCCACGGCGGTTTCTACAAGCAGTTCGCCTCCAAGGAAGCGCTCGTCGATGAGGTCACCGCCCACGTCTTCGATGAGATCGCACGGCGCAATGCGGCCGGGCTCGACCGGCACGACGGGCAGCGGGATGCCGCTCAGCGGGCCCTGATCGACTCCTACCTCTCCGTCGAACACCGTGACAACGCGGCGGACGGCTGCCCGGTCGCGGCTCTCGCCATCGATGTCGCGCGCGGACCCGAAGGCCGCGAGGCGCGCCGTACCTACGCGGAGGGCGTGGCCGACTTCGCCGCGTTCCTCGCCCCCGCCGAGGCCGTCGCGGGCGGCGAGGGCGTCGGGGGCGGCGAGGGCGGCCTCGCCCGCCTGTGCACCCTGGTCGGTGCTCTGGTCCTGTCCCGGGCCACCCAGGGCTCCCCGCTCTCCGAGGAGATCCTCGCCGCCGCGCACGCGGCCCTGACGGAAGCCGGCTGACCGGGGGCCGGCACCGGGCGCCGCGCGGCGTGTGTGCACCGGTCGCACCCGCGAGGTGACGCGGGGCCCGAGGCCTCCGTGCTCGCGGCCTGATCGGTCTGGCGTGGTTCCGTGCTCCCACGGCAGCTGTCGTGCACATGCGACACCCGTCGCGCTCAGGCTCGGCCGGACGGTTGCCGGTCGGAGGCGACTCTTGCAAGCGGCTGCTTGCAATAGTTAGCAAAGGCTGGCATGGTCGGGGCATGGCATCGCTCAACGTCGGCAATCTCGGTGAGTACCTCCGCGAACAGCGGCGGACCGCGCAGCTCTCCCTGCGGCAGCTCGCCGACGCCGCCGGGGTGTCGAATCCGTACCTGAGTCAGATCGAGCGGGGGCTGCGGAAGCCGAGCGCCGAGGTGTTGCAGCAGGTCGCGAAGGCGCTGCGGATCTCCGCCGAGACGCTCTACGTGCGGGCCGGGATCCTCGACGAGAAGGAGCGGGAGGAGCTGGAGACGCGCGCCGTCATCCTCGCCGATCCCTCGATCAACGAGCGGCAGAAGCAGGTGCTGCTCCAGATCTATGACTCCTTCCGCAAGGAGAACGCCGCCGAGGCCGCCGCAGCGGCCTCCCAGGCTGCCCAGGCGGACCGGACGGCCGAGGTCGATCAGGCCGGAGCCACCGGAGCCACCGGAGCCGACAGAACCACCGAGACCCCCGCGGGCGCCCGCGCCGCGGCCGCCGAGCGGCCCGCCGACGCGTCCGATGCCTGACCGTCCCTGAGCCAGCGCTCGCTCGTACGTCACATCCGGGAGGACCACCAGCATGGCCATCATCGACGAACTGCGTACCCCTCTCTACTTCGCCGCCGGCACCGCGGACCTCGCCGTGCAGCAGGCCAAGAAGGTTCCCGGCCTGATCGAGCAGATCGCCGCCGAGGCGCCCGCCCGCATCGAGGCCGTACGGAACACCGACCCGAAGGCCGTGCAGGAGAAGGTGACCTCGCAGGCCAAGGAGGCCCAGGCCACTGTGCAGTCGAAGCTCGCCGACGTCGTCGGCGCTCTCGACACGGACCTCAAGAAGCTCGGCGAGACCGCCCAGGACTTCGCTCTGCGCGGCGTCGGCGTCGCCGCCGAGTACGCCGTCAAGGCGCGCGAGAAGTACGAGGAGGTCGCCGCCCACGGCGAGGAGGCCGTCAGGGCCTGGCGCGGGGAAGTCGCCGAGGAGATCGTCGAGATCGCCGTCGTCGTCGAGCCGGAGGAGACCAAGGCCGAGGAGACCAAGGTCGAGGAGACCAAGGCCGAGGAGGAGCCGGTGGCGGCCTCCACCGAGCCCGCCGAGGCGAAGAAGGCGCCCGCACGGAAGACCACCGCCCGCAAGGCGCCCGCCAAGAAGACGGCCGTCGCCGCCGAGAAGGAGTAGCGCCGGGCACCAATGCGGGTACCTGGTGCGTTGAACCGGGTACCTTGACCGCGAGGCGCTCTTTCCCTCTTCCCTAGGCGGTGCTCAGCATGTTGCGCGCGGGATTCGACTCCCTCCTCTCCCTGGTGATGTTCCTGATCTTCACCGGCTTCGCCGTCGCCGCGCTCGTCTTCGCCGCCATGGCGCGCGAGGACGCCTACCGCGCCGCCGAGAAGCAGACGAAGAAGTTCTGGCTGATCATCCTGGGCATCAACCTCGCCCTGAATCTGCTCTTCCCGATGCTCTTCCTGCAGATCGCGGGAGTGATCGCCGCCATCGTCTTCATGGTCGACGTCCGCCCCGCGCTCCAGCAGGTGTCGGGCGGCGGAGGTGGCCGACGGGGCGGCGGCTCCAGCAGCGACGGGCCGTACGGCCCGTACAACGGCGGCCGCTAGCCGCGAGAAGCGACATCAGGGCCCGGGGTCATCCCCGGGCCCTGTCCCTTTCCAGGGCCAGGACCGCGACGTCGTCCGTCAGCTCGCCGCCGTTCAGGGACCGGACCTCCGTGACCGCGGCCTCCAGGAGCTCGTCGCCCCGCAGGCCCGAGGCCAGCTGCCGGTTGATCATGTCGACCATCCCGTCCTGGCCGAGCCGCGGCGAGCCGGGTCCGGCCGAGCGGCCCTCGATCAGCCCGTCCGTGTACATGAGCAGGCTCCAGGCCCCGCCGAGCTCGACCTGTCGGCGCGGCCAGCGGGCGCGCGGCAGCAGTCCGAGTGCCGGGCCGCCGTCCTCGTACGGCAGCAGCCGTGCCGCCCGCCCCTGCCGGGCGATCAGCGGCGACGGGTGCCCGGCGAGGCACAGGCCCGCGCGGCGGCCGTCGGGCGCGATGTCGACGGTGCAGAGGGTCGCGAAGATCTCCTCGCTCTCCCGCTCGTGCTCCAGGACCTGCTGCATCGTGGAGAGCAGCTCGTCCCCGCACAGCCCCGCGAAGGTCAGGGCCCGCCACGCGATCCGCAGCTCGACGCCGAGCGCGGCCTCGTCGGGGCCGTGGCCGCACACGTCGCCGATCATGGCGTGGACGGTGCCGTCGGGCGTACGGACCACGTCGTAGAAGTCACCGCCGAGAAGGGCGCGCGAGCGGCCGGGACGGTAGTGGGCCGCGAACCGGAGGTCGGAGCCCTCCAGGAGCGGCGTGGGGAGCAGCCCGCGCTCCAGGCGGGCGTTCTCCTGTGCGCGGAGCCGGGACTCGGCGAGCTTCACCTGGACGGCGTCGGCGCGCTTGCGCTCGACCGCGTACCGGATGGCCCGGCTGAGCAGCCGCCCGTCGAGTTCCTCGCGGAACAGGTGGTCCTGGGCTCCGACGCGTACCGCCTCGGCCGCCAGCTCGGCGTCGGCGGAGGCCGCCAGCGCGAGGACGGCGTGGCGCGGGGCGAGCCGCAGGATGTGCCGCAGCGGGGCGAGCGGGTCGTCGCCCGCGGCGGCGCGGGGGCCGGGCAGGGACAGGTCGACGAGGATGCAGTGGACGTCGTCGGTGAGGAGCCGCTCGGCCTCGGTGAGGTTGCGGGCGGTACGGATGCGGACCCGGGTGCCGGCGGCGTCGGCCGCGTCGAGGAGTTCGGGTACGGCGAGGGCACCCGCCGGGTCGTCCTCGACGACCAGGAGAGTGAGATCGGTGCGGTCGGTGCCTGTGACTGTGCCTGTCATAGCGGTGGCGTCCATGGCGGTGGCGTCCGTAGTGGCGACGTCGCCGGGTCCCACAGCGGCAGAGACGTTTCTCTGACGCGGTACGGATACGGGCATCGGTCCGGGTTTCCTTCCCTCCCCCCCGAGGGTGCGCAGGGCGCCGGGTGGCGTCCCGCCCGTCCCGGACCATAGCGGTAGGGCGGTGCGCAGCGGAATGGCGATCAGCGGGTCGGCGTCCGCGTCTCGATTGGCATATGCCGCGGAAGGGGAGGTACTTGCCCCCGTACGGCCGACGGGGCGCCCCCGAGGCAATGAGAAAGGTCACGCCGGGGCGGCGCCCGCGGTTCCGCCGCGGCGCGTGGACTCCGTCACGTCGGGCGGACGGCGCCCGGTCACGTGGAGGGGAGCGGGAGCGCGAGCCGGTGGCCGTCGTCACACCGGCGGACGGCGCCTCGTGACGTCGTGCGAACGGCCACCCGTCGCACCGGCGGACGGCGCCCCGTGACGTCGTGCGGACGGCCACCCGTCACACCGGCCGACGACGCCCCGTCACGTCGTGCGGACGACGCCCAGGATCTCCATCGAGCCGGCCCCCGCGAGCGTCACGTTCCGGCCGGGGCGCGGTGCGTGCACCATCGTGCCGTTTCCGACGTACATCCCGATGTGGCTCGCGTCCTTGAAGTAGACGATCAGGTCGCCGGGCCGCATGTCCTTGATGTCCACGCGCGGCAGCAGGCGCCACTGCTCCTGCGAGGTGCGCGGAATCGGCCGGCCCGCCGTGCCCCAGGCGAGCTGGGTCAGTCCGGAGCAGTCGTACGAGTCCGGTCCCTCCGCGCCCCACACGTACGGCTTGCCGATCTGCCCGGTCGCGAACTCGATCGCCCTCTTCGCCTCCGGCGTCGTGTCCCCCTTGAGGCCGGCGAGGACGCCGGTGCCGAGCCAGCTCGTCTGGGCCCTGGACAGCGCCTGCTCTTCGAGCCGCCGCAGCCGCTCCCGCTCCTCGGCGGCGAGTTCGGACTCCAGCTTCTTCGCGGCGGCGATCTTGCCCTCGATCTCCTTCTTCGCCTGGGCCTGCCGCACGCGGTTGGCCTCCAGCTTGGTCCAGTTCATGCCCGCGTCCTTGGCGTACACGTCCAACTGGGCCTGGGTGCGGGTCATTTCACCGAGCAGGTCCGTGGTGGCCTTCGCCCCGGCCTTGAGGCGTCCCGCGTTGTCGAGGAAGAGCTGGGGATCGTTCGTGAGGACGAGCTGCGCGCCGTCGGGGAGTCCGCCGTTGCGGTACTGGGCGCGGGCGGTGGCGCCGGCCTTGGCCTTGAGCGCCTCGATCTTCTCGCGGCCCTCCACGATCATCACGGCGACCCGGACGATCTCGGCGGACTGCTCCTTCGTCTTCTCCTCCGCGAGGTTGTACGCGTCGGTGGCGACGGCGGCCTGCCGGTACAGGGTGTCCATCTCCTTGCGCACCTCCTCCAGGCTCTTCTTCGGAGGCGGCGGCGGGAGCGGTGCGGCGGCGGCCTGCAGGGTCAGCGCGGGTGAGGCCAGCACGGTCAAGGCGCAGATCATGGTGATCGCGGCGGTGGCGTGGCGGCGTCGGTTCACGAGCTCCCCCTCGAGTGACCAAATCTGATTTACCGTCAGTAACTTGGCGGTGACCTTGGCGATAGTGCCATGCGAAACCGTAAAGCAACAGGGGAAACCGGGGCCTGTCGGGCCTGCTCCCCTCACGGGGGACGTGAGATACGGGCGTGGCGTTCCCGACGTACCGGAAATTCAGCGTCAGTTGGGAAAAGACGAGGTCTCGTTCTCTCAACCCCGCGGCGCCAGCGCCCCCCACCGCACCGTCACCTCGCCCTGGCGCCACCGCCGGGGCCCGTCCGTCAGCGGCCAGTCCGCCGCCAGGTCGCGGGCCGAGCGGATCCACCGCTGCCGCGCGCCGAGCGAGGCGTACGGGGCCGCCGCCGCCCACGCCCGGTCGAAGTCCCGCAGGAACGCGTACACCGGCTCACCCGGCACATTGCGGTGGATCAGCGCCTTCGGCAGCCGCTCCGCCAGGTCCGACGGCCGGTCGAGCGAGCCGAGCCGGGTCGCGAAGGTCACCGTCCGCGGCCCGCTCCCGTCGAGCGCGACCCAGACGTGCCGGCGCCCGATCTCGTCGCAGGTTCCCTCCACGAGCAGTCCGCCCGGGGCGAGCCGCCCGCACAGCCGCTCCCAGACGGCCGCGACCTGCTCCTCGTCGTACTGGCGCAGCACGTTCGCCGCCCGGATCAGGGCGACCCGGCCGGGTACGGGAACCTCGAAGCCGCCGTGCAGGAAGGAGAGGCCCTCGTGCTCGTACGGCTTCGCGGCCTCGACGCGGGCGGGCTCGATCTCGATGCCGTAGAGACGGGTGCGGGGTTCGGCGGTGCGCAGCCGGGCGAGGAGCTCGACGGCGGTCCAGGGGGCGGCCCCGTACCCGAGGTCCACCGCGAGCGGCGGTTCGGGGGAGCGGCGCAGGGCGGGCCCGTGGACGGCGGCGATCCAGCGGTCCATGCGGCGCAGACGGTTGGGGTTGGTGGTCCCGCGGGTCGGGGTGCCGACGGGGCGGGTGGTGCG
>NZ_LIPQ01000133.1 GCF_001418135.1 Streptomyces aureus | reverse complement strand
GATCACCGGCTTCCTCGCCGACCACCGCCCGCGGGACGGTTTCCTCGGCGAGGAAGCCGGTGATCAGCTTCTCGGCGGCGATGTCCATCTCGGTGACGACGTCGATGGGGCTCGTCTTGGTCTTCGCCACGGCCAGGTCGTCCGGCCTGCCGTCGCGCAGCAGCGCTCCGGCCCGCCGTGCGGCCTCCAGGGCGAGGTCGAGCAGTTCGGTGAGCAGCGGGTCGGTCACGTCGGTCCCTTCGGTCACGTCGTCGGCCATCTCTGTCACGGGTGTTCCTTACGCGTACGGGCTGTCGGCGCCGGCCGCCGCAGGGCGCTCCGCCCTGGCCGGGCAGCAACCGATCGGGCACAGGTCGTGGGAGGGGCCGAGGGCGCCCAGCGCGCACCGCTCGACCCGGGCCCCCCGCTCGTGCGCGGCCCGCTCCAGGAGGAGTTCGCGGACGGCGGCGGCGAAGCGCGGGTCGGCGCCGACGGTGGCCGAGCGCCGGACGGGCAGGCCGAGTTCGGCGGCCTTGGCCGTGGCCTCGGTGTCGAGGTCGTAGAGGACCTCCATGTGGTCGGAGACGAAGCCGATGGGGACCATGACGGCCGCGGGCGCCCCGGCGCCGTGCAGCGCCTCCAGGTGGTCGCAGATGTCGGGCTCCAGCCAGGGGATGTGCGGGGCTCCGCTGCGGGACTGGTAGACGAGCTCCCAGGGGTGGTCGTTCCCGGTCCGCTCGCGGACGGCGTCGGCGATCACCCGGGCGACGTCGAGGTGCTGGCGGACGTAGGCCCCGCCGTCGCCGTGCTCGGTGACCGGTCCCGAGGAGTCGGCGGAGGAGTCGGGGATGGAGTGGGTGGTGAAGGCGAGGTGGGCCCCGGCGCGGACGGACGGGTCGAGTTCGGCGAGGGAGGCGAGGACGCCCTCGATCATGGGCTCGACGAAGCCGGGGTGGTTGAAGTAGTGCCGGAGCTTGTCGACCCGGGGCAGCGGGAGCCCCTCCGCCTCGAGGGTGGCGAGCGCGTCGGCGAGGTTCTCGCGGTACTGGCGGCAGCCGGAGTAGGAGGCGTACGCGCTGGTCGTGAGGACGGCGATATGGCGCCGGCCGTCGGTGACCATCTCGCGGAGGGTGTCGGTGAGGTACGGGGCCCAGTTCCGGTTTCCCCAGTAGACGGGCAGCCCCAGGTCGGCGTCGGCGAAGTCCGTCCGCAGCGCGTCGAGGAGCGCGCGGTTCTGGTCGTTGATCGGGGAGACGCCGCCGAAGAGGAAGTAGTGCTGCCCCACTTCCTTGAGCCGTTCCTTCGGGATGCCTCGGCCGCGCGTCACGTTCTCCAGGAACGGGACCACGTCGTCCGGGCCCTCGGGGCCGCCGAACGAGAGCAGCAGCAGGGCGTCGTACGGGGCGGGATCGTGCTGATCGGACATGGCACCGATCCTCCCACCCGCCCCCGGCACGGGACGGCGCGGCCCGTCCGACGGCGCTCGACCGGTGGTCACGTCCGGTGGTCACGTCCGGTGGTCACGTCCGGTGGTCACGTCCGGTGGTCACGTCCGGTGGTCACGTGCCGCCGTCCCCTCCGGCGGCCGTCCGAAAAAGGGGGATGACCCATCGACTTCAACACCGTAGGCTTTAGCTATTAATTACACGTGTTGAGTCGTCGCGCGGAGCCCGCTCCGAAGCACGGAGATCCGGAGAGCCTCTTGCCCAGTCCCTACCGCGCGATCTTCAAGGCGCCAGGCACCACGTCGTTCTCCGTCGCCGGGTTCTTCGGCCGGATGCCCCTGTCCATGATGGGCATCGGCATCGTGACCATGATCTCGCAGGTCACCGGCCGGTACGGGCTGGCCGGCGCGCTCTCCGCGACGCTCGCGGCGTCCGCCGCGGTCCTCGGCCCCCTGGTCTCCCGGCTCGTCGACCGGCACGGTCAGCGCCGGGTGCTCCGCCCGGTGACGCTCGTCTCGCTCGTGGCCGCCGCCGGTCTCCTCCTCTGCGTACAGCAGCGGACCCCGGACTGGACGCTGTTCGCCTTCACCGCCGTGATCGGCTGTGTGCCTAGCGTCGGCGCGATGACCAGGGCCCGCTGGGCGGAGATCTACCGCGGCGACGAGCGGCGCCTGCACACGGCCTACTCCTGGGAGTCGATCGTCGACGAGGTGTGCTTCATCTTCGGCCCGATCCTCTCGATCGGACTGTCGACGACCTGGTTCCCCGAGGCCGGCCCGCTGTTCGCCGGGGTGTTCCTGACCGTCGGTGTCTTCTGGCTGACCTCGCAGCGCGCCACCGAGCCCGTCCCGCACCCCCAGCAGGGCGCCAGGACCGGTTCCGCGCTCCGCTCCCCCGGCCTCCAGGTGCTCGCCCTCGCGTTCGTCGCCACCGGCGCCATCTTCGGCTCGGTCGACGTGGTGACCGTGGCCTTCGCCGAGGAGCAGGGCCACAAGGCCGCGGCCAGTCTCGTGCTGGCCGTCTACGCGCTGGGTTCCGGTCTGGCCGGCGCCGTCTTCGGACTGCTCCACCTGAAGAGCGAGCCTTCCCGTCGCTGGCTCCTGGGCATCTGCGCGATGGCCGTGAGTATGATCCCCCTCCTACTGGCCGGGAACCTGCCGTTGCTGGCCGTGGCGCTCTTTGTCGCGGGCCTGTCCATCGCACCGACGATGGTGACCACCATGGCCCTCGTCGAAGCGCACGTACCGCGCACCAAGCTGACCGAGGGCATGACCTGGACGGGTACCGGCCTCGCGATCGGTGTGGCGCTCGGCTCCTCGGCCGCCGGCTGGGTGGTCGACGCGTCGGGGGCCGAGGCGGGGTACGTGGTGCCCGTCGTCTCGGGCGCGCTCGCGGTCGCGGTGGGTCTCCTCGGACACCGCCGGCTGCGCAGGCCGGCGCCGAACCGGGAGGGGCAGCGTGAGCGGGACGACAACAGCGGGGCCGGGCAGCGCCAGGACGGCGGACAGCCCGTGGCGTAACTGGGCGGGGAACGTCACCTCCCGCCCCGTGCGGGAGGTGAGCCCGGCCTCGGCCGAGGAGCTCGCCGAGGCGGTGCGCCGGGCGGCCGAGGACGGGCTGCGGGTGAAGACGGTCGGCACCGGCCACTCCTTCACCTCGATCGCGGCCACCGACGGCGTCCTGATCCGGCCCGGTCTGCTGACCGGGATCCGGCGCGTCGACCGCGAGTCGATGACCGTGACGGTCGAGTCGGGCACCCCGCTCAAGCGGCTCAACGTGGCGCTGGCCCGGGAGGGCCTGTCGCTCACGAACATGGGCGACATCATGGAGCAGACCGTCGCCGGGGCCACCTCCACCGGGACGCACGGCACGGGCCGCGACTCGGCCTCGATAGCCGCGCAGATCCGCGAGCTGGAGCTGGTGACGGCCTCGGGCGAGCTGATGACCTGCTCGGAGAAGGAGAATCCGGAGGTCTTCGCGGCCGCCAGGATCGGGCTCGGCGCCCTCGGAGTGGTCACCGCGATCACCTTCGCGGTGGAGCCGGTCTTCCTGCTCACCGCGCGCGAGGAGCCGATGACCTTCGACCGGGTCACCTCGGAGTTCGACGCGCTGCACGCGGAGAACGAGCACTTCGAGTTCTACTGGTTCCCCCACACAAACAACTGCAACACCAAGCGCAACAACCGCAGCGCCGGCCCGGCGGCCCCGCCCGGAAAGGTCAGCGGCTGGATCGAGGACGAGCTGCTCTCCAACGGGCTCTTCCAGGTGGCCTGCTCGCTGGGCCGCGCGGTGCCGCCGGTCATCCCCTCGATCGCCAAGCTCTCCAGCCGGGCCCTGTCGGCCCGTACGTACACCGACATCCCGTACAAGGTCTTCACCTCGCCGCGCCGGGTGCGCTTCCTGGAGATGGAGTACGCCCTCCCGCGTGAGGCGGCTGTGGCCGCGCTGCGCGAGCTCAAGGCGATGGTCGAGCGCTCGCCGCTCAAGGTGAGCTTCCCCGTCGAGGTGCGGACGGCCCCGGCGGACGACATCGCGCTGTCGACGGCCTCGGGCCGGGAGACCGCCTACATCGCCGTCCACCTCTACAAGGGCACGCCCCACCGCGCGTACTTCACGGCGGTGGAGCGCATCATGACGGCGCACGGGGGCCGCCCCCACTGGGGCAAGGTCCACACCCGCGACGCCGCCTACTTCTCCGAGGTCTACCCGCGCTTCGCCGAGTTCACGGCGCTGCGGGACCGGCTCGACCCGGACCGGCTCTTCGCCAACGACCATCTGCGCCGGGTCCTGGGCGACTGACGGTCACTCGGCTCCCGCCCCGGCACCCGCCGGGGTCGGGGCCGACGGGGTCTCCGGCGTGACCGTCCCGGTGGTCGGGTCCTGGGTCGGAGTGGTCGGTTCCGTCGTCGGAGCCGTGGGCGTCGGGGTGGGTGTCGGCTCGCCGCCGGCCGGGTCGGAGGGCGTCGGCTCGGGTGAGGCGGTCGCGGTGCCGTCCTGTTCGTCCCCCCGGTCGCCCGGGGTCGGGGTGGCGTCCGTCGAGGGGCTGCCGGCGCCGTCGTCCGGCCGATCGGTGCCGTCGGCGGATCCGGAGGGCGTGGTCGAGCGGTCCTCGTCCCCGGCCGGGGGTGCCTCCCGGCCCGAACCGCCATCGCCTCGGACGACGGATCCGAACGTGGTGGTGCCCTGCTTGCCGCTGAAGTCCTGGCCCGAGACGAGTTCGTAGGTGGTGATGCCGCCCATGGTGACGCCGAAGACGAGCGCGGCGGCGATCGCCGGGCGCTTCCAGCCGCGGACCCGGGTGCCGTGCGTGGTCGCCGTGCCGAACTCCTCGTCGAGCTCCTCGGCGTACGGGGCGGGTGCCCGGAACGTTCCCGGCGTCAGGGTGCGGTCGTCCCGCGGCCCTGGCGCGAGCGGCACCTTACGGGCCTTCGGCTTGTGCGCGACCGTCGCGTCGCGGACCTGCTCTCCGGTGCGCCGGAACAGGTGCTGGAAGAGCGGACCGCCGCAGGTGGCGATGACACTGATCACACCGGCGCCGAGGATGGTGCCGTACACGCCGAGGGTGGAGGCGAGTTTGGCGGCGATGACCGCGGCCAGGGCGCTGCCCGAGACCTGAGCCACACTCAGGTCGATCCTTCTCCTCCCGCTTTCCGTCTCCTCCCGCTCGTCCGTGTCGGTATCCGGCCTGTGACGCATCTCCAACCCCTGATCCAGCCCCTGACGGCTCATCCGTTCGCCTTGCACCCAGAAGGGACAAATGGGCGAAGGGAATAGTTCCGTTTCTGCTCTTTCTGTGAAGAGCGACACGTAAGGGGGAAGATCGCGGAGACTCAACTCCCGTACCGCCCGAGAAGTTGGGCGGCGCGCCGGTCCACCCAGGTGGCCCGAATGGAGTACATTGACGAACCCTGGGTCCGGACGCCTTCACGGGTGCCCGGGATCAAGGGGAGGGGGCCGGACACGGCGCTCGACCGGCGGCGCCGCGGCATCGCACGGGAACCGACTGCACAGAGTGACCGCCTGTCACTCCGGGTAGCCAACGGGTAACCGTGTCATAACGGCGTTCCAGGGTCCACGCCCGACACGCCGGGCAACTCGGCAAGGTAGTGGCAGGCTGCACCCGGGCAGGCCACACTCGACTAGCGGAAGCAGCGACGCACGTGACGTCGGCAGGCACCACCCGGGAGGTCCCCATGCCCGAACTGCGTGTCGTGGCCGTCTCCAACGACGGCACACGACTGGTGCTGAAGGCTGCTGACAGCACGGAGTACACACTTCCGATCGACGAGCGGCTTCGCGCCGCCGTGCGCAACGACCGCGCGCGCCTCGGCCAGATCGAGATCGAGGTGGAGAGCCACCTCCGCCCCCGCGACATCCAGGCACGGATACGAGCCGGTGCCTCCGCGGAGGAGGTCGCCCAAATGGCCGGGATCCCCGTCGACCGCGTGCGCCGGTTCGAGGGCCCCGTGCTCGCCGAGCGCGCCTTCATGGCGGAGCGTGCCCGCAAGACCCCGGTCCGCAGGCCCGGTGAGAACAGCGGCCCCCAGCTCGGCGAGGCGGTCCAGGAGCGGCTGCTGCTGCGCGGCGCCGAGAAGGACACCGTGCAGTGGGACTCCTGGCGCCGCGACGACGGCACCTGGGAGGTGCTGCTCGTCTACCGCGTCGCCGGCGAGGTCCACACGGCCAGCTGGACGTACGACCCGCCCCGGCGGCTCGTCCAGGCCGTGGACGACGAGGCCCGTGCCCTGATCGGCGAGACGGACGACACGATCGCCGCCGCGCCGGAGCCGAGCTTCCCGTTCGTCCCGCGCATCGCCCGGCTGCCCCGGGACAGGCCGCTGGACCGCGCCCTGGACCGTCAGCTCGACCACCGCCAGCTGGAGCGGGCGTCCGCGTCCGCCGAGCCGGAGGAGGAGCGGGACTCCCTGACGAGCCTCCTGGAGGCCGTGCCGAGCTTCCGCGGCGACATGGTCGTGCCCGAGCCCCCGGACACGGAGCCCGCGGAGGAGGCCGAGGCGGAGGAGCCGCCGGCCCCGGCCGCTTCGGCGGGTGCCGGTTCCGCGTACGCCGATGTCCTCATGCCCCGCGCGGTCTCGGGCCACCGGGACCGCCTCACCGGCACCACCGACCGCCAGGCCGAGGCGGACGGCGTCCGACCGGGCCGCCGCGCGGCGGTGCCGAGCTGGGACGAGATCGTCTTCGGCACCCGCAGGAAGAAGCAGGACTGACGGCTGCGGCCGTACGGGAGGAGGGCCCGCGCCGGACCGGCGCGGGCCCTCCTCCGCGTGCGGGGGACCCCTGCGGGTTCCGGGTGCGGAGCACTACCGCGGGTTCCAGGTGCGGAGTACCACCGCGGTACGGAGCACTGCCGCGGGTCCGGCGTTACGGAGGCCGCGGGTTCCGTGCTGTGGAGGTCTACTGCGGGTCCGGGCCCGTGGCCACCGGACGGGCGGGATCGGCGGACCACTCCGACCACGAGCCCGCGTAGAGCGCGGCGGGGATGCCCGCGATCTCCAGGGCGAGGACCTCGTGCGCCCCGGAGACTCCCGAGCCGCAGTAGACCGCGACCGGGGTCCCCCCGGCGGCACCGAGCGAGGCGAAACGGTCCCGCAGGGTGTCGGCGCCCAGGAAGCGGCCCTCCGCGTCCACGTTCTCCGTCGTCGGGGCCGAGACCGCGCCCGGGATGTGCCCGCCGACCCGGTCGATCGGCTCCACGTCCCCGCGGTAGCGCTCGGCGGCCCGCGCGTCCAGGAGCAGCCCCGAGCGGGCGAACGCCGCCGCCGCGTCGGCGTCGAGCAGCCCGAGCGCGCCCGGCTCCGGCCGGAAGTCGCCCGGCTCCGGCGTGGGCACCTTCTCCGTGAGCTCCCCCGTCCAGGCCGCGAGGCCGCCGTCCAGGACCCTGACGTCCGGGTGGCCGGCCCAGCGGAGCAGCCACCAGGCGCGGGCCGCGGCCCAGCCGAGGCCGCCGTCGTAGACCACGACCGGGGTGTCCGCGGAGACGCCCGCCCGGCGCATCGCGGCCCCGAAGGCCTCCGGGTCGGGCAGCGGGTGGCGTCCGCCGTCGCCGGGCGGGCCCGCGAGTTCCGTGTCCAGGTCGACGTAGACCGCGCCGGGAAGGTGTCCGGCCTCGTACGCCGGACGTCCGGGCGGGCCGCCCAGCGTCCAGCGGACGTCCAGGAGAACCGGCGGCCGGGCCCCGGCCGACTCGCTCAGCAGTTCGCTTACGACGATGATGGGGTTCATGGGTGCCATCCTCGCGCAGCCGCGCTGCCGCGGGGGACGAACCCGGCGTCCTCCCCGCGTCGTCGCAGCGGGATCGCCACTCTTTGGTGCGACCGGGGCGCGCCACGGCCCCGTCGGTGACACCATCGGACGGGGGCACGGGCACGACGACGGTCCGAGGAGAGAGTCACGATGACCGAGGCGACTCGGCGCACACCCGGCACACCCTGCTGGGTGAGCTTGATGGTGCACGGCATTGAGGCCACGCAGGAGTTCTACAACGCACTCTTCGACTGGGAGTTCGAACCCGGTCCACAGCATCTCGGCCCGTACGTGCGCGCGCTGCTCGACGGCAAGGAGGTGGCGGGCATCGGCCAGCTGCCGCCCGACCGGCATCTGCCGATCGCGTGGACCCCCTATCTGGCCACGGACGACGCCGACGAGACCGCCGAGAGCATCCGCTGCTGCGGCGGCACCGTGGCCGTGGGCCCGCTGGACGCGGGTGAGGCCGGCCGGATGGCGGTCTGCTCCGACCCGGTGGGCGCGGTCTTCGGCGTCTGGCAGGCGGAGGCGCACCACGGCACGGCGACGGCGGGACCGCCCGGGACCCCCGTGTGGAACGAGCTCCTCACGTACGAGACGTCCTCGGTCGGGAAGTTCTACGGGACGGTCTTCGGCTTCGAGACGGAGCCGGTCGTGTCCGCCGACCACGACTACACCACGCTCCTGGTGGACGGACTCCCGGTGGCCTCGCTGCACGGCGTCGGCAACGCGCTGCCCCGGGACCGGGGCCCGCACTGGATGACGTACTTCGAGGTCGCCGACACGGACGCGGCCGCCCGGCTCGTCCTGCAGCTCGGCGGCCATGTGCTGCGGCCGCCGCGCGACGCCACGGCGGGGCGGTCAGCCCTGGTGGCGGACCCGGAGGGCGCGGTCTTCACCCTCGTCAAGTCCCCCGCCAGGTGATCCGGGGAGGCCGCCGCCCGCACGGCTGCCCGGTGGCCCGAGCCGGTGTACCGGCCTACCGGCCGTTCAGCCCCGTCGGGACCGGGTCGGCCGGTCCAGCCCCGTCAGGGCCTGACCGGTTCAGCTCCGTCGGGACCGTGCGAGAGTCCGGCGGAGTGACCGCATGCCGCCCCTCCGCGTCGGCGTCTCCGTGCCGCCCGGCAGACCGAGCCGGGTCAGCCGCTCGCCGTCGAAGTGGTGCGCGATCCCCGGGTCGCCGTGGTGCTCGGCGAGGAAGAGGGTGGCCTCCTCGCGCATCCCCGGGTGGCTCTTGTGCCGCATGCAGTAGCCGACGGCGCGGACGAGCGGGGTGAGCGAGTCCGGTGCCGCTCCGGGGACCGCGGGCTCCTCGCCCTGCTCCAGGTCGGCGACCAGGTGGTCGACGACGGTGAGCGGGATCCGGTTGCTGTTCTCGAAGGGGGTGAGCCGTTCGAGGACCTCGACCGTGCCCACGCGCGCGATGGGGACGCCGTAGTAGACGGCGGCGGTGAACATCGCGGTCGAGAAGCAGCCGACGACGAGCCGGGGCCTGCACCGCTCGTAGAAGGTCTCGGCGAGCAGCGGTCCGTCGAGGACGGTGAGCCGTACGCCGGACCGGTCCGCCTCCTCCTGGAGCGCCCTGGAGTAGTGGGCGGGCGCGGACGGGTGAGGTTTGAAGACCACCGAGCGGTGTCCGGCGGCCGTGACGCCGCGGAGCATCCGTACGTGCAGCTCTTCCTCCTCCTCGGCGGTGAGGAGGTTGAGGGCGGCGAGGTACTGGCCGAGCATCAGGGCGGTGGGCTCTGCGGCGGCCGCCCGGACGATCTCGGGGTGGTCGGCCGCCTCCTCGGCGATCTCGGCGAGGACCGCGCGGAAGGCGTCGTCGGGGACGAGCTCCGGCTCCACGCCGTACTCGCTCAGGAGGAGGGGGCGCAGGCCCGGCACCAGGTCGAGGTGGAGGACGCGCCGGATGCGGCAGGCGATGGACTGCGCGAGGTCGTTGCGGGTCGGGCCGTAGCTCATGAGGCCGTCCGCGTAGACGTGGACGGCGCTCTCGGGGAAGCAGCCGGCCAGCGCCTTGGCGGGATTGACCTGGATGGACTCCACGATCAGCTCCACCGGGGCGGTGCCCAGGTCCCACGCGGTGCGCATCACGCGCTGCCAGAGCGGGGCGTCCTCGGGGCGGGGGGCCCAGGCGGCGGGGTGGTACGGGTGGATCGTCTCGTTCCAGTCGAGGACCTCGTCGAAACGGCCGGCGATCCGCTCGTAGCCGGTCATCGTCTCCATGCGCGGCGCGGTCTCCGGGATCTCGGCGTTGCGCGAGATCAGCAGGAGCCGGCGGTGGTCCTCACGGGGGCCGAACTGGCCGGAGTCGAGCGAGGCCGCGAGGGTGGCGGCGCCGTACAGGGTGGACACCTGGAAGATCTGGACCGGGCGGCCGTCGGTGGCCGGGTCGAGCGCCGGTGCCTTGTCGGCGGCGGGGGCGGGGGCCATGGGTCAGGCGGTCCTTACGGTGTCGCGCAGGCTCCGGAGGAGGGTGCTGCGGGGGGTGTCCATGGTGGAGAGGGTCTCTTCGAGGACCTGCTGCGGCATCCGGTGCAGCGCGTCGCGCACGTCGACGCGGAGCCGCTCGGCGACGGCGGGCTCGTACGTGCCGACCTTGCCCATGTGGAAGGCGATCATCGCGCAGTAGGTGCGGACCGCCTTCGGGAGGAACCGGTCCGCCTCCGCGTCACGGGAGACGTCGGCGAGCAGGGTGTCGTACGACGGAATGAAGTCCAGCTGCCGGTTGTCGGTGATCTGGGTGAGCGAGGTGGTGACGCCCCGGCGGTAGAAGACACCGTGCAGGGAAAGCGCCGCGAAGGTGCGCGCCGCGAGGTGGAGGCGCCAGACCCAGAGGCGGTCCTCGGCCGTTCGCAGGGACGTCTCGAAACGGGATTCGCCGTTCTGGAAGAGACGGGAGCTGTAAATGCCGAAAGGGACGAAGGGATAGTCCACCATCGTCACCATGCTGGCCGGCGAGATTCCGTCGCGGGGGTCCATCACAGTGTCGCGGCGCTTGGCGGGGGCATAGCGGATGTTCCGCTTCCGGCCTTCCGAGAGGACGTGGTCGGTGCGGGCGAAGTCGCAGTCCAGCCGCTCGATTCCGGTCACCATGGCCTTCAGGTGGCCGGGCGCGTACCAGTCGTCGCCGTCGAGGAAGGTGATGTACTCCCCGCGCGCGGCGTCGATTCCCGTGTTGCGCGCCTGGGCGACACCGCTGTTCGTCTCGTGCCGGATGACGGTGGCGTTCGGAAGCCGGTCGCGCCAGCGGTCGAGGATCTCCGGGGTGTCGTCCGTCGAGCAGTCGTCGATCAGCAGGAACTCGAATTCCGGATCCGCGTTGTTCGCGAGACTGCGCAGAGTGTCGGGCGCATAGGCTCCGACATTGTGGAACGGTACGACGACGGACAGTTTCGGCACTCGGAATCCCCATACTGAATCGAACAATTAAACGCCGCTACGGCGGGTACGGTAACGCTCCACTTTTCCGGGCGAACGATCCGCGTGTGCACTCCGGGTGAACTCTTGGCGTCTCCCGTGGAAAGTCCGTGCGGAAGCGGCCTCACCCGTCGGCGCGCTGACCGGCCCGCGGATCGGCCCCGTGTCCGGACGTCCGATCGGCCGGAAGTCCCGCCCGCCGCCCGGCCCGCCGGTGCAGGACTCCCGTCGTGATCAGGGCGAGGAGCGCGGTCAGGCCGACGGCGCCGCCGAGCGTGAGACCCGGCGGACGGAAGGAGCAGGTGACCGTGTTCGCCCGGCCGTCGAGCGGGATCGCGACGAGCCCCTGGTACGCGCGCGCCGGGCGCGGCTCCGCGTCACCGGCCACGCAGCGCCAGCCGGAGATGCGGGGCGCGGCGAGCACCGCGGTCCCGGTGCTGCCCGGGGGCAGTTCCGCCGTGACGGTGTGCCCGGTGGCGCGCACCTCGGTGGCCCCGGTGGCGGTCAGCTGCCGCACCGCCGAGTCGAGCCGGGCCCGGACCAGGCAGCCGACGGGCTGACGGGGCAGCCGGACCTTGCGCTCGGGGCTCAGCTCGATCCGTACCTCGCCGGAACCGGGCACCGTGCCGAGGGGCCGCATGGGGGCCCGGACGGCGGGCGGCTTGCCTTCGAAGTCCACGCGCGGCTCCCCCGCGAGGGTCGCGCCGCCGCGGTACTCGGGGGCCCAGAACCAGGCCTGGGAGCCCGCAGGGCAGCGGGCGCTGACGGTCCGTCCGTCACGGGTGACGGGCGGCAGCTCGTACACGTCGGCGCCGAGGAGCCGTTCCTGCTCGGCGAACGCGGAGTCCCCGGGGTGGGTGGCCGGCCGCTTCGCCGGACGGACGGTGACCAGCGGCGGTACGGGCGTGGTGGCGACGGACACCGTCGCCCGGGGCAGTGCGTCCTGGCGCACCGGTTCGGTGGGCACCGAGCGGACCCGGGTGCCGATGGAGAACAGGGCGTCGGTCACCGGGTTGTCGAGGGTGACCGGGTGGCGGCCCTTCGCGTAGTGGCCGAAGCCCAGGGAGGCGAGGGTGCGGGAGGTCACCTCGGCGGTGAGGCTGCTGTAGTAGTCGGCCCCCTGGCCGCCGACGATCAGGACGTCGTTGCCGCCGGGGACCTCGCCGGGTTCCGTCCGGTACTTCGGCCAGGCGTCCGCGCGGGCCACCTCGTCGGCCACGGCGCTGTGCCAGGGGCCGATCCGGGGGGACCAGGCGACCTCGTCGCGCTGCTGCTCCTCGATCCGCTTCCCGGTGACGGCCGCCTCTCCGCCCTGCGAGGCGACGAGGAGGACGACGGCGAGGACGGGCAGGAGGCGCGCGGTGGCCGTGCCGCGCGCGGGAGGGACGGGTGCGGTGCCGGAAGCGGGCGGTGCGCCGGCCGTGGCGCCACGGGTGTGCGGGAGGGCCGCCAGGGCGGCGGCGAGCGCGAGGGCCGCGGCCACGCCGAAGGCCGGGTAGGTCCAGCGGTCGATGTCGACGCTGCCGTGGGCCGCCCACGCGAGGAGCCCGAGCAGAGTGCCGCCCGCGAGGAGCGCGGGCGGGCGCGGCACGCCCCGGGCGGCCGAGAACCAGCCCGCGACGATCAGCAGCCCGCACAGGACGAAGGTCTGCCGGTACGGGCCGCCGTTGGGCGAGGCGCCGGCGTGCCAGAGCAGATGGGTCGGTTCCCACTGGAGGGAGAGCGTCACCAGGACGACCGCGGCCGACCAGCCGGCCCGCACGCGCGGGGCGACGGCTCCGTTGAAGGGCAGGGTGAGGGCGAGCGCGAGCGCGGGCGTACCGATGAAGAGGGCGGGGCTCGCGAGGCTCGCGGTGGCCGGCAGGAACCTGGCGAGGACCTCCACCCAGGCGGCGGGCGCGAAGGTGGACTCGGGGGTGGGGTCGGCGACCTTGGTGCCGAGGAAGACGACCACGACGAGCGGCGCGGCGAGGCCGATGCCGATGAGCACGCCCCGTGCGGCACGCAGGGCCCCGGCGAGGCGCTGCCGCGCGCCGGACGTCTCCCCGGCGGTGAGGAGCCGTACGAGCAGGACGACGGCGGCGCCGATGGTCGCCATGTAGGCCGTGTAGAAGTTCGCGGTCCAGGCCAGGGCGACCACCACGGGGCCGAGGACGGGGCGGCGCCCGGTGCGGGCCCACTCGCCGACCAGGCAGAGCAGCGGGAAGGCGACGAGTCCGTCGAGCCACATCGGGACGGTGGCACCGAAGTTGAAGGTCCAGCCCGAGAGGGCGTACGCGCTGCCGAGCACGGCGGCGACCGGCCAGGGGCCGGGGCGCATCCGCAGGAGCAGCAGCGCCATCGCCGCCCCGGACGCGGTGATCTTGACGGCGGTGACGACATACAGGGCGAGTTCGACGCGGTCCGCCGGGAAGAGCACGACGAGCAGGTCGAAGGGGCTGCTCAGATAGGTGCCGATGTCGCCGAGGAAGTTGGCGCCGAAGCCGGAGTTCCAGTTGAGGAAGGCGTCTCCGTGGGTCTCCCCGAGGAGGAACGAGCGCCAGTACGCGTGGAACGGCAGGTACTGCTGGCCCAGGTCGACGATGTTCCTCGTCACCGGGCCGAAGGGGTAGCCGCGCGAGAGCCGGGTGGCGAGGGCGAGCAGTACGGCGGTGAGCAGGGCGGCCGCGAGCGGACCGGCGACGGCCGGGGCGCGCAGCCGGCGCCCCGGGGAGCCGGGCGCAGGCTTCGGGCCGCCCGCCCCCTCCTCGCCGTCGACCTCGTCGAGCACGCTCTCGGCGGCGGGGGGCACACGTCCTCCAGGGGGCGTACGGGTCGGGAGCGCCCGGGTGATCCGTCACGGGCCGACCGCCATTACCGCCGAGTCGGGCGTCCCGTAACCGATCATCAGGCGGTGTTCCGGCACACCTCGGGTGAACTCCCGGTGTCGCGAGGCCGGGAGGCAACGGGGAAAGGCCGGGCGGGATCGCGGCGTGGGCCGCCGGACGGGGCGGCCCCCCTTGCCGACCGGGAGAACCCGTTACGCGACGAGCTCGTCGACCGTGCGGGCCACCGTGCCGAAGAGGTCGGTGACCGTCGTCAGACTCGCGGCCCGGAGCGCCTCGGACGCCGTGACGGTGCCGTCGGGGCCCTCCAGGGGGCGGGTCGCGGTGGCCTCGGCGACCACGGTCGGGCGGTAGCCGAGGTTGAAGGCGCCCTGCGCGGTGAAGAGGACGCACATGTGCGTCATGAACCCGGCGATGACCAGGTCGCCGCTGACGCCGAGGTCCTTCAGGGTCTCTTCGAGGTCGGTGGCGTGGAAGGCGTTCGGGAACTGCTTGACGACGACCTTCTCGCCCTCGACCGGGGCGACCTCGTCGCTGATCGCGCCGATCTCGGCCCGGATGTCGTAGGGAGTGCCCTCGCCGGCGTCGTTGACGACGTGCACGACGGGCGCACCCGCGGCGCGGGCGGCGGCGAGCAGACGCGCGCCGGCTGCCACGGCCTCGTCGGCCCCGTCGAGCCGCATGACGCCGGCCCGGTAGGTGTTCTGGAAGTCGATCATGATCAGCGCCGACTCGCTCAGACGGGGCAGGTCCTGGGGAAGGCCGATCACATCGCGGAGGGTGGTGGAGGCGGTCATGGCGGTTCCTTTCGTAGGGGCCGAGGGAGGGATCGCGGTGCGGAAGAGGTTCTTCGGGGCGTCGTCGAACGGTCGGGCGGCCCGGGGGCGGCGCCCGACCCCCGCATGTTTTCAACGCTAACACAGCTTGTAATCATCGATTACAAGTGGCTGTTGGCGCTGTTATCGTGGGAGTCATGTCGACCGCACGCGCGCGCATCCTGGAAGCCACCGAGGAACTCCTCGCCGGCAAGGACGCCCTGGCGATCTCGACCCGCGCCATCTGCGACCGGGCGAAGGTCGGCATGCCCGAGATCTACCGGCAGTTCGGCGACAAGCAGGGCCTGCTCACGGCGGTCGCCGACATCGGCTTCGAGCGCTTCCTCGCCGAGAAGCGCAAGAACCCGCTCACCGACGATCCGGTGGCGGACCTGAAGACGGCCTGGGACAGCCACGTCGCCTTCGCGCTCCGCAACCCGCACCTCTACCGGCTGATGTTCACACCGACCGGCGACGCCAAGCCGGGGGCCGTCAAGGAGGCGCAGGCGCTCCTCCTGAAGGCGGTGGAACGCTGCCGTGACGCCGGGCGGCTCCGGACGGCCCCGGAGCTCGCGGGGCGCTCGATCCTCTCCGCCAACGTGGGCGTGTGCATGATGGCGCTGTCGTTCCCCGACCTGTTCGGCGACTCCGACACGTCCCCGGCGGTACGGGACGCGGTGATCGGCAAGGTCACCGGCGACGAGCGCGAGGACAGCCGGATCGGTACGGCGACCGTCCTCGCCCAGGCCCTGGTCGGCACCCTCACGGGAACGGCCACCCCGAACGGCGCCGCCCTCGACCGGCTGGCCGCCGCACTGCTTCCGCCGGTGCCGCCCTCGGAGGCGTGAGCGGCGGTCCCGCCCCTCGGAGGCGTTTCCGCAGGTCCCGCCCTCGGAGACGGAACCGCCGGTCAACTGCCGCCGCAAAGTTCCGGCCACCGCTCTCCACCGGCCTACGCTCACAACTCCCATACCAGGAGGAGGAGTACGCCATGGAGAACCCGACTCGTAAGGTGGCCGCGGCCGGTGCCGCCGCACTGCTGGCCGCGGGACTCGTCGTCGCCGGTGCCGGCGCGGCGAGCGCGTCGGACAGCGGCCCGGCCGAGCGCATCACCTCGGCGGCCCAGCTCAAGGACAGCATCCGGCTCGCCGTCGCCCAGGAGGAGCAGGCCGGGGAGCAGGGGCTGAGCCAGAGCGTCGGCGGCCGGGTGACGAAGGTCGCCGGCACCCAGTCCGGCACCTGCTGAGGCCGAGGTGACCACCGTGGGCGAGGACAGCTCCTCGCAGACCTGGTGCCCCAGCGGAGAGGCGCACGCGCCGGAGTCCGTCGTCCTGGGCGTACGGTCCGGGCAGGACGGGCGCGTGGTGTACCTGGCCGATCCCGTACCGGCGGCCGAGGTGCTCGGTGAGGTGCCGGAGGGCGTCGAGCCGCGCCGCGTCCTGCGGTTCGCGTCGCACTGTGTCAGCGACTGCGTCAACCGCAGGGGCGGCGACTGCACGCTCGTCGAGCGGGTGCTCTCCCGGCCCGCCGCGCGGGAGGACGGCCCCGTCCCTCGGTGTCACCTCAGGGCGCGGTGCCAGTGGTGGCAGCAGACCGGGGTCGCCGCGTGCGCGCGCTGCCCCGCGGTCTCGACCCGCCATCACGCCGGCGACGAGCTGGCCGACCTGGTGGCCGATCCGGCCACGACGCAGGAGCAGCTCGACGAGTGGATCGCGGTGGCCGGCTGATCTCGGCTCGTCCGGCCGTCGGTCCTGATACGCGGAAGGTCCCCGGACACTCTGTCCGGGGACCTTCCGCGCGTCCGCGCGTCCGCCGTGCACGCTCACTCACGACTGGGCGGGTGGTCTCCCCTGATGTCGCGCTCCGACAGGCGGTTCACCCGGGGCGAAGGGGTGGTCAGTTCGCCGTGGAGGGCCACCGCCGCCGCGTAACCGCGGTCGACGGGGATGTCGAGCAGGGTCCAGCCCGCCGGCGGCAGCGTTCCGTCGGGGCTGCCCGAGCCCACGTAGTCGGCCGCCGGGTCACGGCCCAGACCGGTGCCGAGTCCCTTGAGGTAGGCCTCCTTGCGGGTCCACAGCCGGGCCAGCGCCCTGGGGCGGCGCGGGGGTGGCAGCGCCTCGATCTCGCGCTGTTCGGCGGGGTGCAGCATGGCGGCGAGTTCCGCGGCGCCGCCCGGGTCGGCGACCAGGTCGACGTCCACGCCGATGGGCGCCACCGCCGTCCCGACGAGGACGAGGTCACCGCGGTGGGAGAGCGAGAAGTGCAGCCCGCGCGAGGCGCCCAGAACGGTCGGCCGCCCGTGCGGACCGCCGCAGCAGGGGCAGGTCTCACGGCCGTAGCGGATGTCCTGCGGCAGCGTGTCGAGGTACGTGCCGAGCAGCCGGCGCAACGCCAGATGGGCGGCGGTGAAGCGGACCCGGTCCTCCGCGTGCGCCAGACCGGCGGCGCGCTGCCGCTCGGTGGCGTCCAGGACACCGGCGTCGAGGCCGGTGCCCCGGGCGTCGGAGACCCTGAGCAGCCACAGGTCCAGGGAGCCCGGTCGCGGCAGGGCGCGCGGGGGTGGCAGGGGGGCGAGCAGCAGGGTGCCGCTCGCGGAACTCCAGGGACCGCTTCTGGGATCACTCACGGGACCCCTCCTGTTCGATGACGGATGCGCGGACGCGGGTGGCCGTCGGGACGGATCAGCCTTGTTCGGGAACGGCGTACCGGAGGACCCGCCGATCGGCCGGATCGGGTGCCTCCGCCGGATCGGGTGAATCCGCCGGCTCGGGTGACTCTCCCGGCTCGGTGGGCGGTTGGGCCGGTGGCCGGGTGGGCGGGTGCGTCGGCGGTTCGGTGGGCAGGTCCCTGCGGGCCCGCAGGGGGCCCGCGAGCAGCAGTGCGGAGCTGACCGCGAGACCGGCGGTGAGCACCCACAGCGCGGGCCGCAGGCCGAGCACACCGCCGAGCACACCGCCGAGCAACGAGCCCACGGGAATCGCACCGAAGTTGGCGACGGAGACGCTCGCGGTGATCCGGCCGAGCAGCTGCGGCGGGCAGTACTGCTGGCGGAACGCGCCCTGGATGACGTTGGCGGACACGACGCCCAGGGCGAGCACGGCCCCGCCGACGGGCAACAGCACGACCCGCCAGCCCGGTTCGGCCAGCGGGATGAGCAGCCCGAACGGGGCCGTGGCGAACTTGCAGAGCAGCATGCCGCGGGCGGTGCCGAAGCGGCGTGCCATGGGCGTGGCGACGACCGCGCCGAGCAGTCCGCCCACGCTGCTGCCGGCCAGCAGCCAGCCCACCGTGGCCTCGCCGACGTGGAGTTCCCGGACGAGGAACACGGTGAGGATGGCCTGGTAGCCGGTGAGCAGCAGGTTGGTGACGGTGCCGTACGTGGTCAGGACGCGCAGGTAGGGGTCGCGCACGGTGTGCCGCAGGCCCTCCGAGACGTCCTTGCGCAGGGCCCGGGGCCGTTCGGGCCGCTCCGGCGCCGGTTCCTTCCCGCGGATGCCGAGCAGGCACAGGGTGGAGACCAGGAAGGTCGCGGCGTCGGCGAGGAGGCCGTTGACGGCTCCGAACGCGCCGGCCAGGACTCCGCCGCCGCCGAGCCCGGCGAGCTGCGCGGCCGATTCGCTGCCCTGGAGCTTGGCGTTGGCCTCGGTGAGGTGCTCACGGGGGACGACGAACGGTACGTACACCCGGTAGGCGATGGAGAAGAAGACGTTCGCGACCCCGGTGAGCAGGGAGACCACGACCAGCTGCGTCATGGTCAGCACATCGAGCCACGCGGCGGCCGGCACGCTGAGCAGAAGCAGCAGGGAGGCCACGTTGCAGACCACCATCAGCGGGCGGCGCGGCAACCGGTCCACCCAGGCACCCGCGGGCAGCCCGAGGAGGAGCCAGGGCAGCCAGGCGGCCGCGGCCAGGGCGCTCACCCAGAAGGTGCTCGCGTCCAGGGTGACCACGGCCACCAGCGGCATGGCGACACCGGTGATGTTGCTGCCGAAACGGCTGGTGGTCTCCCCCGCCCACAGGAGCCGGAAGTCGCGCTGCCGCAGCAGCCCGTCCCGGCGCCGCGCGTTCATCGGACGGCCACCGCCTTGGCGGCCTCGTCCTCGGGCGGCGCGTCGTCCGACGAGACGGCCACCACCTTCGCGGCCTCGGCCGAAAGGCGCTCGGCGGCGTCGGACCAGCGTGCGCGGCGGGCCGCCGACTCGGCGGTGAGGGCAGCGAGTTCGGCCCGCGCACGGGCCAGGGCCCGGTCCGGTCCGGTGCCGCCGGGGCCACCGCCGTGGGCGCAGGCGGCGGCCACCGTCTCCGGGTCGAGCCAGTCGGCCGGGTATCCGGCGGCTGCCGCGGCCACGTCGGGCTGGGCGCGGGCCGCCTCGGACAGCGGCGTACCGCTGTCGAGGGCGCCGAGGACGGTCTCGCCGACCAGGTGGTGGGCGGTGCGGAAGGGGATGCCGTCGACGACGAGGCGTTCGGCGAGGTAGGTCGCCGAGGTGAAGCCCTCCCGGGCCCGGTCCCGCATCCGGTCACGGTCGGGTTCCGCCCCGTCGACGACGAGCCGGAGCAGGGTCACCGCCTGGGTGGTGTCGGCGAGACCGGGCCACAGATGGCGGGCGGCCTCGGTGCCGACGGCGATGGCGTTGGTGTAGCCGGCGGTGGACATGGCCGCCGCGGCGCCGGTGAACCCGGCGAGGGCGGCGGTGGAGCGGCCCTGGATGTGTTCGAGCAGGAAGGGGTTGCGCTTCTGCGGCATCATCGAGCTGGAGCCGACCAGGTCGTCGGCCATCCGAAGCAGCCCGAACTCCTCCGTCGTCCACCAGGTCAGGTCACGGGCCACCCGGGCCATGAGGACGCCGAGGACGGCGGCGGCGGAGAGCATGCGCAGCGCGAAGTCGCGGGAGGCGACCGCGTCGACCGAGTTGGGCACGGCGGCGGTGAAGCCGAGGAGGTCCGCGGTACGGGCCGGGTCCACCGGCACGGAGGTCCCGCCGACGGCCCCCGCGCCGAGCGGGTTGACGTCGATCTCCCGCCCCGCGTCGAGCAGTCCGGCGAGCGAGCGCAGCACGCCGCCCGCGACCCCGGTCAGATAGTGGCCGTAGCTGATGGGCACGGCGGGCTGGCCGTGGGTGTACGCGGGCATGGTGACGTCCCGGTAGGCCTCCCCCTTGTCGAGCAGGACCCGCGCCAGCTCGGCCACCTCGTCCAGGAGCTGTCCGTAGGGGCCGCGCACCTTGAGTCGTACGGTGGTGGCGTTGAGGTCGTTGCGGGAGCGCCCGGTGTGCAGCACCCCGCCGGTCTCCTGGCCGAGCCGGTCGACGAGCCAGCCCTCGTACGCCAGGTACAGGCCGCGCGGCATGGGCCGGGCCCGTACGGGGGCGAAGTCCTCGGCCCGCAGGGCGTCGACGGTGTCGAGGAGGGCCGCGGCGCGGCCCGGGTCCACGATGCCGCGCTCGGCGAGCATCACCAGATGGGCCCGGTCGACCTCGCTGATCAGCCGCAGTTCGTCGCCCACCGGGTCGCCGTCGTCGGTGCGGTACTGGTCGTAGACGATGCGATGGGCGCGCGGGTCGAGCCCGGTGCGGAGCCGGCCGGTGTGGACGCCCGCCTCCTGCGTGCCGCTCGTACCGGTGACGCTGTCGCTCATACCGGCACCGCCTCCCTCACCGGCACGTCCGCAGGCACCGCCGGCACCGGCGTCAGCGCTCTGGCGATTCCCAGCGTGAGGGCGGTCTCGGCCGCCTCGGCGGACTCCCCCGAAGCCGTACCGGCCGCGATCACATGGCCCACCCGTCCGCGGAAGTCCTCGGCCGGTGCGACCGTGGTTCCGGCCGGGCGGTAGACGGCGGTGTCGACGACACCGGGCACGGCGCGGGCCGCCGCCTCGGCGGCGGCCACGTCCGCGAGGACGCTCTCGGTGCCTGCCGTCAGGAAGCGGATCGAGGCCGCGCCCGCGGCGTCCGGCGTACCGGCGAGGTCGACGGGCTCGCCGAGTGCGGCCCGCACCTGGGCGCCGACCAGGTCGACGCCGCGTGCCCGGCGCACGAGCTCCGGGATCATGCCGCCGGCCAGCCGCGGGTTGACCTCGATGACGCGGGCGACGTCCCCGTCGAGCCGGAGCTCGACATGGGCCGCGCCCCAGCCCAGGCCGAGGGCCTGGACGGCGCGTACGGCCGTGTCGACGAGCGCGGCGGCCCGCGCGGCGGGCAGGACGGCGGGCACGTCGTGCCCCGTCTCGACGAACACCGGGGGCGCGCCGACGTGTTTGGCGACCGTGACGACGGCCTCCTCACCGAAGACCTCCACCGAGAACTCGCGCCCGGTCAGGTACTGCTCGACGAGGACCACACCCGGCGTGCGCAGACCGCGCTCGTTGACGGTGGCGGCCAGCAGCCCCTTCGCGTGCTCGGCCACCTCGTCCCGGTCGCCGCACAGGCGCACGCCCAGGCTCCCCGAGCCCTGCACCGGCTTGACGACGACGGGGCCGCCGAGCCACTGGGCGGCGGCGACCGCCTCGGCGACGTCGCCGGCCACCGAGAAGCGGGGCACGGGCACCCCGGCCCCGGCCAGGGCGCGGCGCTGCGCGGCCTTGTCGCGGCAGGCGCGGACGGCGTCGGCGGACGGGCCGGGAAGCCCGAGGCGGGCGGCGAGTCCGGCGGCCGTGGCGACGTAGTACTCGGAGCTGGAGAGCACCCCGGCGACCGGCGCGGCGGCGGCGAGGCCGGTCACGGCGGCCCACAGGGCGTCGTCGTCCGCGGTGTCCACGACGACGGTGCGCAGCCCGTCCTCGGCGGCGTACGGATAGCGGGCGGGATCGGCGCTCAGCAGGACGGGCACGACTCCGAGATCGCGGGCCCGGGCGGCGAACTGGCGCCCCGTGCCGGTGGTGTTGGACTCGACGAGGAGCAGCAGCGGGGTGGTCACGACCGGACCTCCGGCGTCGTCGGGCCGCCGAGGGCGTGGGCCTCGGTGGTCATCACGTCGGCGAGGCCGTGGACCTCCGTGGTCATCACGTCGCCGAGGCCGTGGACCTCCGGCGTCATCACGTCGTCGAAGCCCCGGCGGGCCCACACCAGCCGGGTCCACGAGGACGGGGCGTCCAGCGGGTGGTCGACCGTGACCGGGCCGCCGGGGGTCGGCGCCGGCTCGATGCCCTGCTCGCGCAGCCACTCGGCGTGGTAGACGGTGGACTGGTAGCGGTAGCCCTCGTCGGGCAGCACCATGACGACCTTGCTGTCCGGGTTGCGCGCGGCCCACCAGGAGGCGACCTGGAAGGAGGCACCACTGGTGGGGCCCATGAACAGGCCGTGGTTGCGGAAGAGTTCGTGGGTGGCGTGGAAGGCCTCGGGCGCGGTGACCCAGTGCACCTCGTCGTAGGCGCTGTGGCGCACGTTGCCCGGGTGGATGCTGCTGCCGAGGCCCCGCAGGGTGCGCGGTCCGTCGGGCGAGCCGAAGATGATCGAGCCGTGGGTGTCCACGCCGACGAGGTGCAGCGCCGGGTCGGCGGGACGCAGGGCGGCGGCGAGGCCACCGGTGGAGCCGCCGGAACCGACCGGGCCCACCAGGCAGTCCACGGATCCGACGGTCTCCCCGATGAGGTCGGCGACCACGGCGTAGGCGCCGGGGTTGTCGGGGTTGTCGTACTGGCCGGGCACGAAGCTGTCGGGGTGGAGCCGGCGCAGTTCCTCGACGCGGGCGAGGCGGGCGCCCTGGATGCCGCCGCTCTGCCCGGCGTACTCGACGATCTCGACGCCGGCGCCGAGCATCTCCAGCCGGTTGCGCAGGTCGCGGTCGATGGCGGAGTCGCCGACGATGGTCAGGTCGTAGCCGCGCAGCCGGCACACCATCGCCAGGCCGAGCGCGAAGGTGCCCGAGGAGGTCTCGATGACGCGGCCGCCGGGCCGCAGCAGCCCGGCGGCCTCGGCCCGGTCGATGATGAAACGCGCCGGCAGCAGCTTCATCAGGCTGAACGCCGCCGCGTAGAGGTTGTCGGTCACCTGGATGATGCGGGGCAGTTCGGTGGCGTCCACCACCGAGTCGTGCAGCCTGCCGACGCCCGCGATCGTGGTCGTAGTCATGTCAGTCACCCGTCGTGAAGATCCACTGCTCGTGGATGCCGATGTTGTGCAGGAGTCGCTGGGCGTGCTCGGTGCGGGCCTCGACCTCGGGGTCGTCGCGGTCGTAGAGGAGCCCGGCGATGTCCCCGCTGTGCGCGGCCTGGATGCCGAGGGCGCCGGTCTCCCGCACGATGGAGCGCAGGCCGTCGAGGCGCGTGATGGGCAGGTGCCGCTGGTTGATGTCGGTGCTGGCGGTGGCGACGGCGCCGACGAGGGCGACGTCCTTGGTGTGGATGGCCTCGCGCAGCATCACCTGGAGTTCGGCGAAGAGTTCGAGTTCGGCGCTGCCGTACTCGGCGGGCGGGAAGGCCAGTGTGTCGACGCCTTTGCCCTCGTTCTCGGGCCGCGAGCCGAAGCCGAGGACCCGCACGGCCGGCATGCGGTACCCGAAGTCCTCGATGACCTTGCCCTCGCGCTGCGCGAACAGCACCGAACTCTCGTTGAACATGAGGGAGTCGGACGCCGTCTCGGCCCGCACCGCGATCCTGGCGATCTCCTCGGGGGGCAGCGGGGACACCAGGGCGTCCTGGACGGCCCAGACCGCGGCGAGAACGTCGCTCGTGGAGGATCCGAAGCCGCGGCAGAGCGGCACGTCGCCGGTGAGTTCGAGATGTCCGCCCACCGGTCCCTCCCCGGGCGGGACGCAGGCCTCGGCGGTGAGCTGGGCGGCCCGTCGCGCCTTGGTCTTCCAGGTCGGGTAGACGGTCAGCTCCTCGCCCCGCGCGGGGATGAACGAGGCCCGGGTGGTGTAAACGGTGCACGGCAGGGTGACCAGTCCCCGGGTGAGCTGGCCCTGGTGCGGAAAGACGCCCTGGAGAATTTCGCCGTGATGTATCGGGGCCGAGGCGACGCCGACCCGCCAACCGGAATGATCCACCATGTCCTTGACTTCCTCTGGGGGCCGGACCGCACCACTCACAGGGCCTGGCCGATCGTGCGGACACCCACACGCTAGGCAGCGCGGGGGCCGGGATCCGGCTGGTCGGGCGGCAGTATGCGGGCAGTTCGGTACGCGGCCGGCCGTCGTCGGGGGACGCGCCGGGGCCCGTACGGCGGTGAAGCCGCCGTACGGGCCCCGTGCGTCCGGGTTCTCAGATGCGGGCGGTACGGGCAGGCCGCAGGCGCCGGGCCAGGACCCGTCCGATCGCCCGCAGCGGCTCCGCCTCGGTCATCCGGGCGTGCTCGCAGTCGACGGCGAACTCCTCGACCCGGCCGGTCACGTACGGCGCCCAGGCTTCGGCCCCCGACGAGGGAGCCGGAGTGCCGGTGGCGTCGAAGAACACCGCGTCGCCGCCGTACCGGACGTCCGGCACGTACCGGTAGCGCATCCGCAGGTTGTCGAGGGTGGCCGCCACGACGGCCGCCGCCTGCGCGTGCTCGAGGGCGCCGAGCACCGGGTCCGACCGGCGCAGCGCGTCGGCGAGTTCGCCGATGTCCGGCGTCGTGTCCGCGCAGCGCACCTCCACCGTCTCGCCGGCGGAACCGAGGAGGGCGGTCAGCACGTGCCGGCCGTCGATCGCCGGCGCACGGAACCCGTCGGGCAGCGGATAGGAGTCGAGCAGGGCCAGCAGTGCCACGTCCTCCCCCGCCGCTTCCAGCCTGGCCGCCACGGCGTGCGCGACCATACCGCCGAAGGACCAGCCGAGCAGGTGGTACGGGCCGTGCGGCTGGATCCGGCGGATCTCGGCGAGGTAGTCGTCGGCCATCTCCTCGATGGAGGACGGCGCGTCGTGCGGGCCGCCGAGCCTGCGGGCCTGGAGCGCGACGACCGGCCGGTCCGGGTCGAGGTGGGGCAGCAGACCGGCGTACCCCCAGCTCATCCCGGACACGGCGTGGACACAGAACAGGGGCGGCTCACCGGAGTTCGTCTCCGCGACGGCCCGGATGGGCAGCACGGTGCCGAGGGGGTCGTCGCCGCTGCCGGCCGCGATCTGCTCGGCGAGGAGGGCCGGCGTGGGGCTCCGGAACAGGTCGCTGATGGTGATGCGGGTGTCCCAGACGGCGCGGATGCGGCTGATCAGGCGGGTGGCGCGGAGGGAGTGTCCGCCGCGGTGGAAGAAGTTGTCGTCGATGCTGACGGATTCGAGTCCGAGGTTGTCGGCGAAGAGACCGCACAGGATCTCCTCGGCGGGGTTGCGGGGTGCTCGTCCGCCCTCGGAGGCGGTGGTGTCGTCGGGTGCGGGCAGCGCGCGGCGGTCGAGTTTGCCGTTGACGGTACGAGGGAGGACGTCGAGGACCACGAAAGCGGACGGGACCAGGTGCTCGGGCAGGCGGGCGGCGACGTGCCGGCGCAGCTCGTCCGGCGCCGTCTCGCCGACCACGTACGCGACCAGGCGCTTGTCGCCGGGCCGGTCCTCCCGTACCACCGCGGCGGCCTGTACCACCGAACCGTGCGCCATCAGCGCGGCCTCGATCTCCCCCGGCTCGATACGGAAGCCGCGGAGCTTGATCTGCTCGTCGCCCCGGCCCAGGTACTCCAGCGCGCCCTGCTTGTTCCAGCGGGCCAGGTCCCCCGTCCGGTACATCCGCGCACCGGCCGGGCCGTAGGGATTCGCGACGAAACGATCCGCTGTGAGTGCCGACTGGCCGATGTACCCGTGGGCCAGACCATGCCCCGCCACATACAACTCCCCGGGCACACCGGGCGCCACCAGCTCAAGGTTCGCGTCCAGGACGTACGCGTGCTTGCCCGCCAGCGGACCACCCACCGGAATGCTCGCCGCACCCGCGGCCACCCCCGGCTCGATCACGAACACCGTCGTGAACCCCATGCTCTCCGCCGGACCATAACCGTTCAGGAGATGCAGCTGCGGATGGTCGGTGAGGGCCCGGGTGACGTGCGCGGGTGAGGCGGCCTCGCCCGCGGTCATGGCCTCGCGGATCCCCCTGAAGACCGCCGGGTACTCGTCGAGCATGTGGTTGAACAGGCTGGCGGACATCTGGAGCGTGGTGACCTGGTGCCGTTCGACCAGCTCCGCGATCAGATGGGGATCGGTGTGCTGACCGGGCTGGAGGACACACACCCCGCCGTGCAGCAGCGGGCCGAAGACCTCCAGGGCGAACGCGTCCCACGACACCGGCGAGCACTGCAGGAACGTCTGCTCCGGACCGAAGGCCAGGTAGTCCGGGCCGACGAAGGTCGCCGCCAGCGCACGGTGCGAGGCCATCACACCCTTCGGCAACCCCGTCGAACCCGACGTGAACATCACACACGCGACGGATTCGGGCGATCCGCCCGTCACCACGGCAGCCCCGGAGAGACCGCTGACCTCGGCGACCTCGGCCGTCAGATCGACGACCACCGCGCTCGTGGACAGCGTCGCCAGATGCGACTGGGTGACGACAGCGGCCGGCGCCACCTGCTCAAGAACACCGTTCAGCCGCTCCACGGGGAACAACGGGTCCAGCATCGTGTACCCGGCACCCGCCTTCAGCACCGCCAGCAAAGCGGCCACCATCTGCGGCGAACGCTCCACGTGCACCCCCACCAGATCCCCCGGACGCACACCCCGGCCCGTCAGATGACGAGCCAGCCGGTTCGACCACACATCCAGCTCCCCGTACGACACCACCTGGTCCTCGAAGACCAGCGCCGGCGCCTCCGGCGACCGCGCCGCCTGCCCCGCGAACAGACCGTCGAGACCGAGTTCCGGACCGTCGGTCCGTGCACCGGCCCAGGCGGTGAGCTGTTCCCGTTCGTCCTCCTGGAGGAGCCCCATCGCGCCGACGCGGGCGTCGGGTTCGGTCGCGGCGGACTCCAGGAGGAGCAGCATGCGATCGAGGAGACGCCTGATCGTTTCGGGCCCATAGAGGTCGGTGGCGTACTCGACGGTGATGTCGAGCCCGTCCGGACTCCCGTCGGCCGCACGCCGCTCACCGAACGCGAAGGTCAGGTCGAACTTCGCGATCCGCAGCTCAGGAGCCACGAACTCCGCCCGCAGATCCCCGAGCCCAGGTGCGCCCACCGCCGTGTCACCCACGGTGAGCATCACCTGGAACAACGGATGCCGAGACGCCGAACGCTCCGGATTGAGCACCTCGACGAGCCGGTCGAACGGAAGGTCCTGATGAGCCCACGCGGAAAGATCCGTTTCCCGCACCCGGCCCAACACCTCACGGAAGGTGGGATCACCACCCACATCCGTACGCAGAACCAACGTATTGACGAAGAACCCCACGAGATCGTCGAGAGCCTGATCCGTCCGCCCCGCCACCGGCGAACCGATCGGAACATCACTGCCGGCACCACACCGTGCCAGCACGGTGGCCACGGCTGCCTGGGCCACCATGAAGGCGGTGGTGCCGGTCTCCCGTGCGAGGTCGGTCAGCGCCCGGTGGACCGGGGCGGGGCAGGACACGGAGAGGGTGGCCCCCTGGTAGGAGGCGACGGCGGGCCTTGGCCGGTCCGCAGGCAGCGTCGCCTCCTCGGGGAGGCCGGCCAACGCCTGCCGCCAGTGGTCGAGTTGCGGGAGCTGCTCGGCGCCGAGGAGATCGCGCTGCCACAGCGTGTAGTCGGCGTACTGGGCCGGGAGCGGCGCCCAGCCGGGCGCGGCGCCCGCGCAGCGGGCCTCGTAGGCGCGGCCGAGGTCGGCGAAGAAGGGGGCGTTCGACCAGCCGTCGGAGGCGATGTGATGGGTGACGACCACGAGGACGTGCTCGTCGGCCGCCAGCTCGAACAGAGCTCCGCGGATGGGCAGTTCGGTGGTGAGGTCGAAGACCTTGGCGCTCTCCTCGGCGAGCAGGCCGGGGAAGCTCTCCTCCGTCGCCTTCGCCGTCGGCAGGGGTACGTCGATCCCGTCGGCAGCGAGGATGTGCTGGTGGGCCTCGCCGTCGGCGGTCCGGAAGACGGTCCGCAGGGATTCGTGGCGCACGACGACGTCGCCGAGCGCGAGACGCAGGGCGTCCGCGTCGAGGCTGCCGGTGAGGCGTACGGCCAGCGGGATGTTGTAGGTGGCGGACGGGCCTTCCAACTGATCCAGGAACCACAGGCGTTGCTGCGCCGACGACAGCGGCACCCGTGCGGGGCGGTCCTGGACCGTCAGTGCGGGGCGGGCCGGCTGGCCGCTGCCCGCCGCGACCAGCTCGGCGAGCTGGGCCACGGTCGGGTGCTGGAAGATGTCGCGCACGGTGATCCGGGCGCCGAGGGCGGCGCGGATCCGGCTGACCAGCCGGGTGGCGAGCAGGGAGTGCCCGCCGAGCCGCAGGAAGTGGTCGTCGACGGTGACGGAGGCCCGGCCGAGGACGTCGGCGAAGAGGCCGCACAGCACCTCCTCGACGGGATCGCGCGGCGCCCGTCCGTCGCTCTCGCCGGTCAGCACGGGCTGCGGCAGGGCACGGCGGTCGAGCTTGCCGTTGCCGGTCAGCGGCAGGGCGTCCAGGACGACGAACGCGGACGGCACCATGTACTCGGGCAGGGCGTCGACGGCGTGCCCGCGCAGGGCGACGGTGTCGATCTCGCAGCTCGCGGTTACGGCGTCACCACCGTTGCCGCCGTTGGCACCGTTGCCGACGACGTAGGCGACGAGCCGCTTGTCGCCGGGGCGGTCCTCGCGGACGATCACGGCGGCCTGTGCCACGGAGTCGTGGGCGACGAGCGCCGACTCGATCTCGCCGGGCTCGATGCGGAAGCCGCGCAGCTTCACCTGCTGGTCCGCACGGCCCAGGTACTCGATCTCGCCCTCCCGCGACCAGCGCACCAGGTCGCCGGTCCGGTACATCCGCGATCCGGCGGAGCCGTACGGGTCCGCGACGAACCGCTCGGCGGTCTGGGCCGGGCGGCCCAGATAGCCGCGGGCCAGTCCGGCGCCCGCGATGTAGAGCTCGCCGGGGACTCCCGGCGCGACCAGGCCGAGGTGGTCGTCGAGGACGTACAGGCGGGTGTTGTCGAGGGGACGGCCGATGGGCAGCGCGCCGTCGTAGTCGAAGGGCCGGCGGACCGGGTGGGAGGTCGCGAACGTCGTTGTCTCCGTGGGGCCGTAGCCGTTGACCACGGTCAGGTTCGGGCACGCCTCCATCACCCGGCGCACCGCCTCCGGCGGCACCACGTCGCCGCCCGTCCACACCTCCCCGAGCCCCGCGAACGCGCCCGGGTCCTCCTCCGCCACCAGCCGGAACAGACCGGCGGTCAGCCACAGGCCGGTGATCGACTCCTCGGCGAGGACCGTCGCCATCGCCGCCGTGTCGAGGACGCCGGGCGGGGCGACCGCCACGGTGCCGCCCGTCAGCCAGGGAGCCCACAGCTCGTAGGTGGTGGCGTCGAAGGTGTGCGGGGAGTGGAAGAGCACCCGCGCGTGGGCGGGCCGGGTCCAGCGGTGGTCGAGGGCGAGTTCGGCGACGTTGCGGTGGGTGACGGCGACGCCCTTGGGCACGCCGGTCGAGCCCGAGGTGAACATCACGTACAGCCACTGGTCGGGGTGCGTGGCCACCTCGGGGGCGGTCTCGGGGTGGGCGTCGAGCTCCGGGTCCCGGTCGAGCCCGTCGACCGGGACGATCCGTACGCCGGTCGCCTCGGTGACGATCTCGTGGCCGGCGAGCGCCGGATCGACGAGCAGGACGGGCGCGGCGGTGTCGGCGAGGATGCGGGAGAGCCGGGAGGCCGGGTCGACGGCGTTGAGCGGGGCGTACACACCGCCGGCCTTGGTGATGGCGAGCAGGGACAGGACCAGGTCGACCGAGCGTTCCATGAGGACGGCGACGACGGTCTCGGGTCCCACGCCGAGCGATCCGAGGCGGTGCGCGAACCGGTTGGTGAGGGCGTCGACCTCGGCGTAGGTGTAGGCGCGCCCGGCCTGGGTGAGGGCCACCGCGTCCGGGGTGCGCACGGCCTGCCCGGCGAAGAGGGCCGCGAGGGAGGCGTCCGGCACGGGGGTGGCGCGGCCCGTCCAGGTGTCCAGGAGCAGGGTGCGCTCGGCCGCGTCGAGCAGGTCGAGCCCGGAGAGCGGCGTGTCGGGGTGGGCGACGGCCTCGGCGAGCAGTCGGCCGAGCCGGGCGAGCAGCGCCTCCACGGTCTCGGGGTCGTACAGGTCGGTGGCGTACTCGGCGGTGATGTCGAGACCGCCGGGGCGGCCGTCGTCGGTGAGGTGCTCGTCGAATCCGACGGTGAGGTCGAACTTGGCGGTGCTGGTGGGCGAGTACTCGGCGCGCGTCCGAAGACCGGGGAAGCCGTCGCCGACGGACGAGGCCCCCGATGCGGTCGCTCCCGCCTGCACCAGCGTCAGCATCACCTGGAAGAGGGGGTGCCGGTCGCCGGTGCGCTCGGGGTTGAGCGCCTCGACGAGCCGGTCGAAGGGCAGGTCCTGGTGCGCCCATGCGGCCAGGTCGGTGGCCCGTACGCGCTCCAGGAGCTCCCGGAAGGTCGGGTCTCCGCTCACGTCGGTGCGCAGCACCAGGGTGTTCACGAAGAAGCCCACGAGGTCGTCGAGTGCCTCGTCGGTGCGGCCCGCGACCGGAGAGCCGACGGGGACGTCGGTCCCGGCGCCGGAGGCGGCGAGCACGGTCGCGAGTGCCGCCTGCGCCGCCATGAAGAGGGTGGCGCCGCTCCCCCGGGCCAGCTCGACGAGCGCCGCGTGGGTCGCGGGCGGGCAGTGGAGGGTGCGGGTGTCGCCGCGGTACGAGGCGACGGCGGGGCGCGGCCGGTCCGCCGGGAGGGTGGCCTCGGCGGGGAGTCCGGCCAGCCGCTCACGCCAGTAGGCGATCTGCCGCGCCATGACGCTGTCCTCGGCGTCGGCCTCGCCGAGCAGTTCGTGCTGCCAGAGGGTGTAGTCGGCGTACTGGATCTCCAGGGGGTCCTGTTCGGGGGCGCGGCCGGCGACGCGGGCCCGGTAGGCGTGGGCGAGGTCGCGGAGCAGCGGGGCGATGGACCAGCCGTCGGAGGCGATGTGGTGCATGACGACGAGGAGGACGTGCTCGTCCTCGTCCGCGTCGACGAGCGGGATGTGCTCCTCGTCCGCGTCGACGAGCGCGGCGTGCTCCTCGTCCGCGTCGACGAGCGCGACGTGCTCCTCGTCCGCGTCCGCCGGCCCGTCCTCCTTCGCGAGGCGGATCAGCCGGGCCTCCACCGGCAGGTCGACGGCCAGGTCGAAGACATGGGCCGACTCGGCGGCGAGGACGTCCGCG
This sequence comes from Streptomyces aureus, assembly GCF_001418135.1. Classification (GTDB taxonomy): domain Bacteria; phylum Actinomycetota; class Actinomycetes; order Streptomycetales; family Streptomycetaceae; genus Streptomyces; species Streptomyces aureus_A. Next base: position 4,411 of record NZ_LIPQ01000133.1, on the reverse strand, counting down.
AGGGTCTCCTCCGTCGCCGTGAGGACGGGCAGTTCGAGCCGTGTCCCGGCCTCGCGTATCTCCTGGTACGGGGTGCCGTCGCGCTCCGGGTAGACGGTGCGCAGGCTCTCGTGCCGGGCGATCACGTCGCCGAGGGCCAGGGTCAGCGCCTCGGTGTCGAGGGCGCCGGTGAGGCGGAGGGCCAGCGGGATGTTGTAGGTCGCCGACGGCCCCTCGAGCTGGGCGAGGAACCACAGGCGCTGCTGGGCGTATGACAGGGGAATCACTGGGAGGCTCCCATCCGGCGCATCGGCCGCAGCTTGGGTCGCGCGGTCTCGGCGCGGTCGAGTCGCTCGGCCAGGGCGGCCACGTTCGGGTTCTCGAAGAGGGTGGGGACCGGGAGTTCGGCCCCGAGGGCGGTGCGGATCCGGCTGATCAGCCGGGTGGCGAGCAGGGAGTGCCCGCCGAGGCGGAAGAAGTCGTCGTCGATGGTGACGGCGGGGACGCCGAGGACGTCGGCGAACAGCCCGCACAGGACTTCCTCGCGCGGGTTGCGCGGCTGCCGGCCGCCGGCGGCGGTCGTGGCGGCGGGTGCGGGCAGGGCGCGGCGGTCGAGCTTGCCGTTGGAGGTCAGCGGCAGGGCGTCCAGGGCCACGAACGCGGACGGGACCATGTAGTCGGGCAGGAGGCCGTCGGCGTGGGCGCGGAGCGCGTCGGGGTCCGGGGCGGTGCCGCCGTGTCCGACGAGGTAGGCGACGAGCCGCTTGTCGCCGGGGCGGTCCTCGCGGACGATCACGGCGGCCTGTGCCACGGTGTCGTGGGTGACGAGGGCCGACTCGATCTCGCCGGGCTCGATGCGGAAGCCGCGCAGCTTCACCTGCTGGTCCGCACGGCCCAGGTACTCGATCTCGCCCTCCCGCGACCAGCGCACGAGGTCGCCGGTCCGGTACATCCGTGAGCCCGGAGGTCCGTACGGGTCGGCGACGAACCGCTCGGCGGTGAGCGCAGGCCGGTCGAGGTAGCCCTGTGCGAGTCCCGTGCCCGCGATGTACAGCTCGCCCTGGACGCCGGCGGGAAGCAGGCCGAGGTGCTCGTCGAGGACGTAGAGCCGGGTGTTGTCGATGGGGCGGCCGATGGGCAGCGCGCCCTGGTAGTCGAAGGGCCGGTGGATCTCGTGCGAGGTCGCGAACGTCGTCGTCTCCGTCGGGCCGTACGCGTTGACCACGGTCAGGTTCGGACAGGCGTCCATCACCCGGCGTACCGCCTCCGGGGGCACCACGTCGCCGCCCGTCCACACCTCCCCGAGCCCCGCGAACGCGCCCGGGTCCTCCTCCGCGACCAGCCGGAACAGACCCACCGTCAGCCACAGACCGGTGATCGACTCCGCCGCGAGGACCGAAGCCAGCGCCGCCGTGTCGAGCAGGCCGGGCGGGGCCACCACGAGGGTGCCGCCGGACAGCAGGGGTGCCCACAGCTCGTACGTCGTCGCGTCGAAGGCGAGCGGCGAGTGCAGCAGCACCCGGCGGTGGGCGTCGCCCGTGAACCGGGTGTCGGCGGCCAGCTCGGTGATGTTGCGGTGGGTGACGGCGACGCCCTTGGGCACACCGGTGGAGCCGGACGTGAACATCGCGTAGGCGAGCTGCTCGGGATGGACGTCGACCTCGGGAGGGGTGTCGGGCAGGTCCGGCGAGACCGACTGCGCGATCGTCATGATGCGCGCGCCCGCCGGGAGTTCGAGGTCCACGAGCTCACGGTCCGTGAGGAACAGGGTCCCGCCGGACATCCGCACGATCAGCTCGATGCGGTCCGCCGGGTAGCGGGTGTCCAGGGGTACGTACACCGCGCCCGCCTTCACCACGGCCAGGATCGCCACGACGGCTTCCAGGGAGCGTTCCAGGAAGAGGATCACGCGCGACCCGGGCCGTACGCCCTCGGCGATCAGCCGGTGGGCCAGCCGGTTGGCGCGCCGGTCGAGGTCCGCGTACGTCAGCCGCTCTCCGCCGAGCGTGACGGCGACGGCGTCCGGTGTACGGGCGACCTGCGCGGCGAACAGCTGAGGCAGCGAGGCCGCGGGAAGGGACCGCTCGGTGCCGTGCCAGGTGTCGAGGAGCTGGGTGCGTTCGTCGGCCGCCAGGACGTCGAGGTCTCCGATCGGGACGTCGGGGGCGTCGGCCGCCGCTTCGAGGAGCCGGACCAGGCGGGCGGTGACGGCCGAGACACTGGCCGCCTCGTAGAGGTCGGTGGCGTACTCGACGGTGATGCCCAGGCCGGCCGGGCCGCCGTCGGCCGCCCGGTGCTCGTGGAAGGTGAACGTGAGGTCGAACTTGGCGATGTCGAGCGCCGTGAACTCCGACTCGGCTCGCAGGCCGGGGAGCCGGGGCACGGGGCCGGCCGCGTCGGTGACCGAGAGCATGACCTGGAAGAGGGGGTGCCGGGCGGCGGAGCGCTCGGGGTTGAGGGTCTCCACGAGCCGGTCGAAGGGCACGTCCTGGTGCGCCCAGGCGGCCAGGTCGGTTGCCCTGACCCGCTCCAGGAGCTCCCGGAAGGTCGGGTTGCCGCTCACGTCGGTGCGCAGCACCAGCGTGTTCACGAAGAAGCCGACCAGGTCTTCGAGGGCTTCGTCGGTCCGTCCGGCGACCGGTGAGCCGAGCGGGATGTCGGCGCCGGCGCCGGATCGCGACAGGAGGACGGCGGTGGCCGCCTGCGCCACCATGAAGAGCGTCGTGCCGTTCTCGCGGGCCAGCCGGGTGAGCGCGGTGTGCAGGTCCGCGGGGCACTGGACGGTGAGGGAGGCGCCCCGGTACGAGGCGGTGGCCGGCCGGGCCCGGTCGGCGGGCAGCGTCACCTCCTCGGGGAGCCGGTCGAGCGCCGTGCGCCAGTGGTCGAGCTGCCGCTGCTCGTCGGCGGCGAGCAGGGCCTGCTGCCAGAGGGCGTAGTCGGCGTACTGGACGGGCAGCGGCTCCCACTCGGGCGCCGCGCCCTCCACGCGGGCGGTGTAGGCGGCGCCGAGGTCCCGCATGAGGGGCGTGTTGGACCAGCCGTCGGAGGCGATGTGGTGGGTCACGAGGAGGAGCACGTGCTCGTCGTCCGCGATCCGCACCAGGTCGGCGCGGACGGGCAGTTCGCGGGCCAGGTCGAAGGTCGTGGCGGACAGGTCGCGCAGTACGGCGGGCAGTGCCTCGCGCGTCGCCGGGATGACCGGCAGGTCGAGGTGCGCCCCGGCGGCCGGCACGACCACCTGGTGGGGTGTGCCCTGCTCGGCGGGGAAGACCGTGCGCAGCGCCTCGTGCCGACCGACGACGTCCGCCAGGGCGAGCCGCAGCGCGTCGGCGTCGAGGACGCCGGTGAGACGGACGGCGAGGGGGATGTTGTACGTGGCCGACGCGCCCTCCATCTGGGCCAGGAACCAGAGCCTGCGCTGGGCGGCGGACAGCGGAATCCGCTCGGGCCGCTCGCCCGCCACGAGGGCCGGCCGCCGCCCCTGCCCGTCGGCACCGGGGTCGGCGAGGAACTCGGCGAATCCGGCGACGGAGGGGCAGCGGAAGAGGTCGCGTACGGACACCTGCGCCCCCAGCGTGTGCCGGATGCGGCTGACCAGCCGCGTACCGAGCAGGGAGTGGCCGCCGAGGCGGAAGAAGTCGTCGTCGATGGAGACGGCGGGCAGCCCGAGGGCGTCGGCGAAGAGCCCGCACAGCACCTCCTCGACGGGGGTACGGCCCTGCCGTCCGCCGGGCCCGGTGCCGAGCCTGGGCGCGGGCAGGGCGCGGCGGTCGAGCTTGCCGTTGGCGGTCAGGGGAAGGACGTCGAGCTCGACGAAGGCGGAGGGAACCATGTACTCGGCGAGCCGCCGCGCGCAGTGGCGCCGCAGGCCGTCGGTGTCGACACGGGTTCCCGGCGCGGGGACGACGTAGGCGACGAGGCGCTTGTCCCCGGGCCGGTCCTCCCGCACGATCACCGCCGCCTGTGCCACCGAGGCATGGGCCAGGAGAGCGGTCTCGATCTCACCGAGCTCGATCCGGAAACCACGCAGCTTCACCTGCTGGTCCGCACGCCCCTCGAAGACCACCTCACCGAACTCGTTCCACCGCGCCAGATCGCCCGTCCGGTACATCCTCTCGCCCGCAGGACCGAACGGATCCGCGACGAACCGCTCGGCGCTCAGAGCCGAGCGACCCACATATCCCCGCGCCAGATGGCTGCCGGCCACGTACAGCTCCCCGACCACCCCGGGAACGACCGGCCGCAACCCCTCGTCCAGCACGTACATCCGGGTGTTCGCCATCGGCACCCCCAGATGCAGACGCTCCACCACCCGCTCACCCGGACCGAAGGCCTGATAGCTGCAGAACACCGTCGACTCCGTCGGACCGTACGCGTGCACCACCGACGTCTCCGGGCAGGCCTCCAGGACCCGACGGAGAGCCGGGGCGGA
>NZ_LIPQ01000132.1 GCF_001418135.1 Streptomyces aureus | reverse complement strand
CGCCGCGGCACGCCGTTCTCCGGTCTGCTGTACGCGGGTCTGGCGATCACCAGCCGCGGCGTCCGGGTCATCGAGTTCAACGCCCGCTTCGGCGACCCCGAGACCCAGGTCGTCCTGGCCCGGCTCCGCACCCCGCTGGCCGGCGTCCTGCTGAACTCCGCCAACGGCACCCTGGACGACCAGGCCCCGCTGAGCTGGAGCGACGACGCCGCGGCTGGTGATCGCCAGACCCGCGTACAGCAGACCGGAGAACGGCGTGCCGCGGCGTCCGGGTCATCGAGTTCAACGCCCGCTTCGGCGACCCCGAGACCCAGGTCGTCCTGGCCCGGCTCCGCACCCCGCTGGCCGGCGTCCTGCTGAACTCCGCCAACGGCACCCTGGACGACCAGGCCCCGCTGAGCTGGAGCGACGACGCCGCGGTCACCGTGGTCATCGCCTCGCACAACTACCCGGAGACCCCGCGTACGGGCGACCCGATCGAGGGCCTCGACGAGGTCGCCGAGAAGGACGCCCCGCTCGCGTACGTCCTGCACGCCGGGACGAAGCGGGACGGCGACGCGATCGTCAGCGCGGGCGGCCGCGTCCTTTCGGTCACCGCGACCGGAACGGACCTGGCCCAGGCCCGCGAGCGTGCCTACGCGGCGGTCGGCCGTATCCGCCTTGACGGCTCGCAGCACCGCACGGACATCGCGCGGAAGGCCGCCGAGGCCTGACGGGGCCGCCGATTTCTCGCGCGGCCGTGCGGTGGATCGTACGGCCGCGCGAAATCCATCACCTTTGCCCAAAGCCATACCTTCGAGTGACGGCTGGGCCATCCGGATGACGTCCGCCGAAGCCCCAACTAGGGTGCGGCGAAGGCGTTCCGGCACTTGGCCCACCGGCATTGCGATGTCGGTGGCGGGTGCCACAGTGGGGGAGTGAGCAATACCGCCACAGGCAGTCCCGACGAGGGCAGGAGGGGGTGATGTACGGCGTGTCCGGTACCGGTTCCGTTGTCGGCGAGGAGTGGGGAGCGCGCGCCGCGCGCTCCCGGGCCCTCGCCGTCCTCCGGGTCCGCGGCAGGGCGCTGGGCCTCGCGGTCCTGCCCGCCGCCGTGGCCGTCGTCCTCTACGCGGGCGGGATCACCGGCCACTTCACCGGCTCCGGCTGGGACGCGGCCCGCTGGGCGGTGACCGTCCTCGCGGTCCTCGTCCTCCTCGCCTCCGCCGCCGTCGCCCTCGTGGTCGCCCGGGCCCGTCCGGCCGCCACACCGACGGTTGAGCTCGCCGAGACCGCGGCCCCCGACCTCTACCGGCTCGTCCGGGACCTGGCCGACCGGCTCGACGTCCCGGCGCCCGCCGCGATAGCCCTGACCCCGGACTGCGACAGCTGGCTGGAGGACCGCACCCACCGGGCCCACCGCGCGCTGCGCACACCGGGCGGCGAGGGGGAGGGCGAAGGCGCCCCCGTCCTCGTCATAGGTTCGCCGTTCCTGTGGTGGATGCGCGTCGGCGAGCTGCGGGCGGTCCTCGCCCCGGTCGTCGCCGGTACGGGCCCCGCCGCACACCCCGACATAGCCGCGGCCCGCCGCTTCGTCCGGGGTCTGGACGCCGCCGTGGCCGTGCCCGGGACCCCCGGCCTCGACCCGGTCCGCCGTCTCGGCGCGCACGGCGTCGGGCAGGTCGCCCGCGTCCTCCTCCGTGCCTGCCGCGGGCACGCCGCCGAGATGGAGCGCGGGGTCGCCGCCGCCGGCTCCGAGCGCGCGCAGGCCGTGGACTACGGCGTACGGATCGTCGCCCAGGAGCAGGTCGGCCTGGCGTACGCGGGCTGGGACCGGCTCCTGACCCGCGTCGCGCTGCCCGCCTGGCGGATGGGCCGCTGGCCCGCCAAGCTCGACGCCGGCGTGGTCTCCGCCCTGACCGAGCTCTCCCGCCGCGACCGGCTCGCGGACGGCTTCTCGTCCCGGCTCGGCGAGCGGCCCGCCTGCGACCTCCTGGAGGAGCCGGGCGCGGTCGACGAGGCCACCTCGCTGCTCGCCGCCCGTCTCTTCCACGGCGGCCCGGCCGAGGCCGGGCCCGACTGGTCCCCGGTGGAGTGGAGCCAGTACCCGGAGGAGGTCGTCGACCGGAAGTGGCGCACCGACGCGGCCCGGCTGCACCAGGTCCTCGACGGCCTCGGCCTGGCGGATTCCGCGGCAGGGGGCGGGGGCGGCGAGGGCGCCGCCGACGGCCCGACCCTGACCCGCGTGATCGCCCACCTCGCCACGGAGCCGAGGAAGCCCGCCGACACGGATGCCGTCGCCGATGCCGATGCCGACGGGGCAGCCCTTGAGGCCGCGCCCCAGGAGCACTCACTCCCGGTGGACGACGCCCACGTCACCGACGCCGCCGCCGACACCGCGACGACCGACGCCGCGACCGCCACCGACGCGGACATCGACGCCGACCTCGACACCGACCTCGACACCGACGACCTCGACACCGACGACCTCGACACCGAGGACGTCGAAGAGGCCGTCAACCCCGCCGCCGAGGCGCTCGCCGGCGCGCTCAGCGCGCTCCTCGCGCGCGAGGAGGCCGCCCGGGAGGCCCGCGTGGCCGCCACCGCTCTGACCGCCGAGGCGGCGGCCCGCAGCGCCGAGAAGGACGACCGGCACTCCGGCACCGCACCCCCCGTGGCCGTCAGCGGTCCGGACGGCCCGCTGCCGCTCTTCCCGCTCCAGCCGCCCCGCTCCGGGCGCGACCTGCTCGCCGACCACGTCACCGCGATGGTCTGCTGCGCGGCCGTGGACACCGCCGAGGCCACCCCCGGCCTCGACTGGCTCGACGGTCCCGCGCTCCTCGTCGGTGGCGAGCGGGCGACGGACCTCGGCCCCCGTGTCCTCGCGCTCGTCGAGGACGGCGACCCGGAGCCGCTGCGGGTCTGGCTGGCCCGCACGGGGGTGCGCCCCGAGAAGCCCGTACGCCTGGTCTGATGGCTCCGGGAGGTCCCGGAAGACCGGTCCGGGCCCGGAAGCCGTCCCGCAGGCCGCCCGGAGCCGTCCCGCAGGCCCGGGAAGCCATCCGGAAGCCATCCGGAGGCGTTCCGCCGGCCGTCCGGATCACTCGTTTCGGAGCCCCGCCTTCCACTCTCGTCAATTCACGACGAACGGTGACGGAGTGCGTGCGTTATGTGATGTGCTGGAGACCGCCACTGACAGAGGCACGATCCAGAAGCCTGGACCAGGGGCACGAGTCGACACAAGCAGACAGGCACTGACCAGCCGACCCGGGGGAGTCGAGGGAGGGGCGCAGCATGGGGGCGGATCAGATCAGACGGTGGGAGTCGGGTGCGCTCGCGCACGCCGTCACCGATCCCTTCGGTCAGGGCCCGCTGCCCTGGCTGCGCGGTTCCGAGAACTACTTCGACGACACCGGGCAGATGGTCCCCTGGTACGCGGACGAGATCCTGGCCCGGGGCGGCAGCGGCGGCCCGCGCACGGCCGACGACGTCCGGCGCCAGATCAAGGGTTTCGCCTCCGACGGAGCCGTGGCACCGGGCGAGTCGATCGACTTCCACATCACGGTGGACCCGCCGCAGCAGTTCTCGGTCGACGTCTACCGGATCGGTCACTACGGCGGCGACGGCGCCGCGAAGATCACCACGAGCCCCCGGCTCTCCGGGATCGTCCAGCCCGCCCCGCTGACCGCCGACCGCACGGTCTCCTGCCACCACTGGTGGCAGTCCTGGCGGCTGCAGGTCCCCAGCTACTGGTCGATCGGGGCGTACGTCGCGGTCCTCACCACCGCCGACGGCTACCGCTCGCACATCCCCTTCACGGTCCGAGACAACCACCCGGCCGATCTTCTCCTCGTCCTCCCGGACGTGACCTGGCAGGCGTACAACCTCTATCCGGAGGACGGTCGCACCGGCGCCAGCCTCTACCACGCCTGGGACGAGGAGGGCCGGCTGCTCGGTGAGCAGGACGCGGCCGTCACCGTCTCCTTCGACCGCCCGTACGCGGGCGCGGGGCTTCCGCTCCACGTCGGGCACGCGTACGACTTCATCCGCTGGGCCGAGCGCTACGGATACGACCTGGCGTACGCCGAGACCCGCGATCTGCACGCGGGCCGGGTCGACCCGGGCCGCTACCGGGGCCTGGTCTTCCCCGGGCACGACGAGTACTGGTCGGTGCCGATGCGCAAGACCGTCGAGCTCGCCCGCGACCAGGGCACGTCCCTGGTCTTCCTCTCCGCCAACACCATGTACTGGCAGGTGGAGCTGGGCCCTTCGCCGTCCGGGGTGCCGGACCGGCTGCTCACCTGCCGCAAGCGCCGCGGCCCCGGCCGGCCCGCGCTCTGGCGCGAGGTCGACCGGCCCGAGCAGCAGCTCCTCGGCATCCAGTACGCGGGCCGGGTGCCCGAACCGCACCCGCTGGTCGTGCGGAACGCCGAGCACTGGCTCTGGGAGGCCACCGGCGCCGGTGACGGCGACGAGCTCCCCGGACTGGTCGCGGGCGAGGCCGACCGCTACTTCCCGCGTACGGCGCTCCCCGAGCACCAGGGCCGCATCCTGCTCGCCCACTCGCCCTACCGCGACGGCGAGGGGGCGCTCCGGCATCAGGAGACGAGTCTCTACCGGGCGCCGTCGGGTGCCTGGGTCTTCGCCTCCGGCACCTTCGCCTGGTCGCCGGCGCTCGACCGGCCGGGTCATGTGGACGCCAGGGTCCAGCGCGCCACCGCGAACCTCCTCGACCGGATCTGCAAGAGGGACTGAGCGGGGGGTCACAGTGCCGGGCGGCGGGGGCCGCCCGGATGTGCGAGAGAATCGGACACGCTCCTGGATCAACCTACGCGGAGGAACCGTGTCCGGATTCGTAGAAAAGCCCGAGCCCGTCCAGGTCCCGGGCCTCACCCATCTCCACACGGGAAAGGTGCGCGACCTGTACCGGAACGAGGACGGGGACCTCGTGATGGTGGCGAGCGACCGCATGTCCGCGTACGACTGGGTGCTGCCCACCGAGATCCCCGACAAGGGCCGGGTCCTCACCCAGCTCTCGCTGTGGTGGTTCGACCGGCTCTCCGACCTGGTCCCGCACCACGTGATCTCGACCGAGCTGCCGGCCGGCGCCCCCGCCGACTGGGCGGGCCGCACCACGGTCTGCAAGTCGCTGAACATGGTGCCGGTCGAGTGCGTGGCCCGCGGCTACCTCACCGGCTCCGGCCTCCTCGAGTACAACGAGTCCCGCACGGTCTGCGGACTCGCGCTCCCCGAGGGCCTCGGCGACGGCTCCGAGCTGCCCGCCCCGATCTTCACCCCGGCCACCAAGGCCGCGGTCGGCGACCACGACGAGAACGTGTCGTACGAGGAGGTCGCCCGCCAGGTCGGCGCCGAGACGGCCGCGCTGCTGCGCCAGACGACCCTCGCGGTGTACGGCCGGGCCCGGGACATCGCCCGTGAGCGCGGGATCATCCTCGCGGACACCAAGTTCGAGTTCGGTTTCGACGGGGAGACGCTCGTCCTCGGTGACGAGGTCCTGACCCCGGACTCCTCGCGCTTCTGGCCGGCCGGCCAGTGGGAGCCGGGCCGCGCCCAGCCCTCGTACGACAAGCAGTTCGTCCGGGACTGGCTGACCTCCCCGGCCTCCGGCTGGGACCGCAGGAGCGAGCAGCCCCCGCCGCCGCTCCCGCAGGAGATCGTGGACGCCACGCGCGCCAAGTACCTGGAGGCGTACGAGCTGCTGACCGGCAAGTCCTGGTCCGACAGCTTCTGAGTTCCCCGGCCCCCGGCACCCGTGCCGGGGGCACGCCACGGGACACGAGAAAGCCCCCGGTCGATTCGACCGGGGGCTTCTTCATGGAGCGGACGACGAGATTCGAACTCGCGACCCTCACCTTGGCAAGGTGATGCTCTACCAACTGAGCCACGTCCGCATGCGCCGTAGCGCGGAGCTAACTATACCCAACCTTTCGCCTGTGTGAGACGCACTGTCGTGTGCCGGCCCTCGGCACCGAGATCGCGGCGACCGAGGAGACGTCGTCGCGGACGGTTCCGGGGGAGAGCGAGGCGTGTCGGCCGATCTCCGCGACGAGTGCCCCGTCGGCGGAGAACTCGGGCACCTCGGCCTCCCGCGCGGTCGGCGGGAAGTCCCCGGCGTCGATGGCGTCGGCCGCCAACTCCCTTTTCCTGTAACGGTTTCCGGCGTGCACGGTACGGATGATCTCGGCGAGCCGCTGGGCTGAAGGTCGTCGGGGCGAAGCCGCGGACGCCGGGCCGGGAGGGCTCGCCCGAGGCGCCCGGGACGGCCGTGGCCGGTCACGATCACGGTGCGGCAGCCGGGCAGTTCGTCCCGCAGGGCTGTGGCGACCCTCACATCGTCCGCCCTCGGCATCCGCGGATCGAGCACGGCGGCGCCGGGCGATGGACGCGGGCCATGGCGAGCGCCCGGGGCCCGGTAGCGGCCTCGGCGGCGACGGCGGGATCGTCCGCGAGACCGCCGCGGCGCGGCGACCGCGCCACGGATCAGATGCTCGTCCCCGGCGGCCCGCAGCCGCAGCGGGCAGCCGGGCGGCGGGGGTGCCCCAAATGTCATGGGGGCGGCGGGAGTCGAGGGACACGACGAAGGCCCCGGTTCCAGAGAACCGGGGCCTTCGATCTGGAGCGGACGACGAGATTCGAACTCGCGACCCTCACCTTGGCAAGGTGATGCTCTACCAACTGAGCCACGTCCGCATTGCTGCCGCTCAGCTTTCACTGGGCGGTGCGAGCACCACTCTACCTGATGCACCGGAGTGCTCGGTCTTGCGATGCAGAGCGGGTGACAGGAATTGCACACTGCGCCTTCCCCCTGGAAGGGGGATGTTCTGCTACTGAACTACACCCGCACGCTGCGTGAGGTGGGGCTTTGCGGCCTCGCCCCTCGGCGTGTTCCAGACTCTAGCGGATCATGGGGGGTGCAATGCAAATCGGCTCGCCCCGCCGCGTCGGGCGGCCGGGGGCCGGCCCGTTCAACTCGCGGCGCGGAAGGCCTCGTAGACCCGCTTCGGGATCCGGCCGCGGGCGGGCACCTCCATCTTGTTGGACTGCGCCCAGGCGCGGACCGCCGCCGGGTCGGGGGCGAGGGAGGTGTGGGTGTACGACTCCAGGGAGGCGCTCCGGCCGGTCACGGACTTCGCCGGCAACTTGCGTCCCGCGGCGAGGTACGGGGCGAGTGCCTTGCGGAGTTTCTTTGCATTGGCAGCATTCAGGTCGATCTCGTACATCTTCCCGTCGAGGCCGAACGCGACCGTTTCGGCCGCTTCTCCGCCGTCCATGTCGTCGGAGATTGTGACCACCACACGCTGAGCCACGGATATCGGTCCTTTCCTGCGGCCGAACGCCGCAGAGAGGGCGCTTGTGGCGCCTCTGACGTGCGGCGATGCCGACAGTACGGCGGTGCCGCGACAATGCTGATTTCTTCTCGATTCCTTTGTACAGCGATGGGCGTCGCATTGTGAAGCCCTGGCAATTGTTTCAGCGTGTCCCGGTGCAATGAGGTCGGCGATATTTCACTCGAATTTTGCGTGGGCGTGCTCGGGCGGGGGCATGGGCGTGATCCCTGGCGGGGCGGCGCCGGGGCCTGGCTTTTGGAGGATCCTTCAGATCTCTACCCGCGTAGAATTTGGAGACAGGTACGCTGAGGGAACCGCCCACGCAACACACCACCGGGAGTGCCAGTGGCACGCGTCGTAGTCGACGTCATGCTCAAGCCGGAGATCCTCGACCCTCAGGGGCAGGCGGTGCAGCGTGCACTGCCCCGCCTGGGATTCGCCGGAATCGCCGACGTCCGTCAGGGGAAGCGTTTCGAGCTGGAGGTGGAGGGACCGGTCGACGACGCCGCCCTCGCCCGCATCCATGAGATGGCCGAAACCTTCCTTGCCAACACCGTGATCGAAGACTTCATCGTGAAGGTGGAGTCGTGACCGCACGCATCGGCGTCGTCACGTTCCCCGGAACGCTCGACGACCAGGACGCGCTGCGTGCCGCCCGCCTCGCGGGCGCCGAACCCGTATCGCTCTGGCACCGCGACAAGGACCTCAAGCAGGTCGACGCCGTGGTCCTGGCCGGCGGTTTCTCCTACGGCGACTACCTGCGGGCCGGAGCCATCTCCCGCTTCTCGCCGGTGATGGAGACGATCATCGAGCAGGCGAAGGCGGGCATGCCCGTCCTCGGTATCTGCAACGGCTTCCAGATCCTCACCGAGGCGCATCTGCTGCCGGGCGCGATGCTGCGCAACAACCACCTCCACTTCATCTGCCGCGACCAGAAGCTGCGGGTGGAGAACGCGGAGACCGCCTGGACCTCGGACTACACCGAGGGCCAGGAGATCGAGGTCCCGCTCAAGAACATGGACGGCCGGTACGTCGCCGACGAGCGTGTGCTCGACGAGCTGGAGGCCGAGGGGCGGGTCGCCTTCCGCTACCTCGACGTCAACCCCAACGGCTCGCTGCGTGACATCGCGGGCATCACCAACGCCGCGGGCAACGTGGTCGGCCTCATGCCGCACCCCGAGCACGCCGTCGAGCCGCTCGTCGGCACCGGCAAGACGGACGGCCTCGGTTTCTTCACCTCGATCCTCAAGAAGCTGGTCAACGCCTGATGAGCCTCGACACCGTCAAGCACGCGAGCGAGACGCCGGACAGCGAGCAGCCCTGGAAGGAGCTCGGCCTCAAGGAGGACGAGTACGCGCGCATCCGCGAGATCCTCGGCCGCCGTCCCACCGGCGCCGAGCTCGCCATGTACTCCGTCATGTGGTCCGAGCACTGCTCCTACAAGAGCAGCAAGGTCCACCTGAAGCAGTTCGGCGAGAAGGTCCCCGCCAACGACGCCATGCTCGTCGGCATCGGCGAGAACGCCGGCGTCGTCGACGTCGGCCAGGGGTACGCGGTCACCTTCAAGGTCGAGTCGCACAACCACCCCTCGTACATCGAGCCCTACCAGGGCGCGGCCACCGGCATCGGCGGCATCGTCCGCGACATCCTCGCCATGGGCGCCCGCCCGGTCGCGGTCGTCGACCCGCTGCGCTTCGGCGCGGCCGACCACCCCGACACCAAGCGCGTGCTGCCCGGTGTCGTCGCCGGCATCGGCGGCTACGGCAACTGCCTCGGCCTGCCGAACATCGGCGGCGAGGTCGTCTTCGACGAGTGCTACCAGGGCAACCCGCTGGTCAACGCCGGCTGCATCGGCGTGATGAAGCACGAGGACATCCACCTCGCCAAGGCCTCGGGCCCCGGCAACAAGGTGATCCTGTACGGCGCCCGCACGGGCGGCGACGGCATCGGCGGCGTCTCGGTCCTCGCCTCGGAGACCTTCGACGACACGAAGCCGACGAAGCGCCCCGCGGTCCAGGTCGGCGACCCGTTCCAGGAGAAGCTCCTCATCGAGTGCACCCTGGAGATCTTCAAGGAGAAGCTGGTCGCGGGCATCCAGGACCTCGGCGGCGCCGGGCTCTCCTGTGCCACGTCCGAGCTGGCCTCCGCCGGTTCCGGCGGCATGCGCGTCGAGCTCGACCGGGTCCACCTGCGCGACGCGACCCTCTCGCCCGAGGAAATCCTCATGAGCGAGTCGCAGGAGCGCATGTGCGCGATCGTCGAGCCCGAGCACGTCGACCGCTTCCTGGAGATCTGCGAGAAGTGGGACGTCATCGCGGTCGTCATCGGTGAGGTGACCGAGGGCGAGCGTCTGGAGATCTTCTGGCACGGCGAGCAGATCGTCGACGTGCCGCCGCGCTCCGTCGCCCACGAGGGCCCGACGTACCACCGGCCGTACGCCCGCCCGGAGTGGCAGGACGCGCTCCAGGCCGACGACGCGGGCAAGCTGCCCCGGCCGCAGACGGGCGAGGAGCTGAAGGACCAGGTCCTGAAGCTGGTCTCCTCCCCGAACCAGGCGTCGAAGTCCTGGATCACGGACCAGTACGACCGGTTCGTGCAGGGCAACACGGTCCTGGCGCAGCCCGAGGACGCGGGCATGGTCCGCATCGACGAGGAGACCAACCTCGGCGTGGCCATGGCGACCGACGGCAACGGCCGGTACGCCAAGCTCGACCCGTACACGGGTGCGCAGCTGGCGCTGGCGGAGGCGTACCGCAACGTCGCCGCCTCCGGCGCGAAGCCGCTGGCCATCTCGGACTGCCTGAACTTCGGTTCGCCCGAGGACCCTGCCGTGATGTGGCAGTTCGCCGAGGCCACCCGTGGTCTCGCGGACGGCTGCCTGCAGCTCGGCACCCCGGTGACCGGCGGCAACGTCTCGCTGTACAACCAGACCGGTGAGGTCGCGATCCACCCGACGCCGGTCGTGGCCGTCCTCGGTGTGATCGACGACGTCAACCGCCGTACGCCGATCGCGTTCGCGGAAGAGGGCCAGCTCCTCTACCTGCTGGGCGACACGCGCGAGGAGTTCGGCGGCTCGGCCTGGTCCGAGGTCGTCCACCAGCACCTCGGTGGTCTGCCGCCGGCCGTGGACCTCGACCGGGAGAAGCTGCTCGGCGAGATCCTGATCTCGGCCTCGCGCGACGGCATGATCGACGCCGCGCACGACCTGTCCGACGGCGGTCTGGTCCAGGCGGTCGTCGAGTCCTGCCTGCGCGGCGGACACGGTGCGCGCCTGGTCGTCCCGGAGGGCCTGGACGCGTTCACGTTCCTCTTCAGCGAGTCGGCCGGCCGTGCGGTCGTGGCCGTCCCGCGCAGCGAGGAGCTCCGCTTCACCGACATGTGCGGTGCGCGGGGTCTGCCGGCGGCGCGGATCGGTGTCGTCGACGGAGACGCCGTCGACGTCCAGGGCGAGTTCGCGCTCTCCCTGACGGAGCTGCGCACGGCGCACGAGGCGACGATTCCGGGCCTGCTGGCCTGATACGAAGCACCGGGGAGGCCCCCGTCCGGACTGGAAGGTCCGGGCGGGGGCCTTCGCGTTGCTTCCTTGCGGTGGATTACGTAATTACGTAATCTCGACGGTATGGAGCTGGAAGAGCGGGTCGCCGCGCTGGAACGGCGTATCGCGGCCCTGGAGAGCGCGACCGAGGGCGCAGCCGAGGGCCCGGCCGGACGTGCGGCCGGACGCGTGCCCGTCAGTGCGGCCGGACGCGTCCCCGTCAGCGCCGCCGAAGGCGCGGAGCGCCCCGTGCCCGAGGTCACCGACAGCCCGCTCTGGGCCCTCGAAGCCCTCAAGGCGCAGCTCGCGGCGGACACGGGGGGCCGGGGGGAGGACGGCGCGGTCGTCTTCACGGGATCGGTCGGGCTTCCGACCCGGGAGCGGTACGAGTGGCAGTTCGGCGCCTTCACCGGGCAGCTTTTCGAGGAGGACTGGGCGGACGCCGCCGAGTCCTTCGCCGCGCTCGGCCACCCCGTACGGCTCCGCCTGCTGCGGGAGATCCTCGGCGGCCGGCGCACCGCCGCGGAACTGGCTGAGCTGGAAGAGACGGGCACGACCGGCCAGATCTACCACCACCTGCGCCTGCTGACCGGCGCGGGCTGGCTCAGGACCGTCGGCCGCGGTCGCTACGAGGTCCCGGGAGCCCGGGTCGTCCCGCTCCTGGTGGTCCTCACCGCGGCCCGCCCGTAACCGACACCACGACCCTCAGGGGGAATCCGGATGTCCTCGCGCAAACTGGTGGGGGTCCTCCACCGAGTGCTCTGGCTGGCGTTCGTCGTCCAGGTGATCGCCTCGTTCGTCGTCGAGCTGCCGTACCCGTACTGGGTGGGATGGCTGCCCGTGATCGCCGCGATGGGCCTCGGCGTCGGTCTCGCCCGGACCGCCCGCGGCCGGGTCATGGCGACGCCCCGCGCCACGGTCGAGGTGGACCCGCCGGTCACCGGTCGCTGGTCGGCGCTGAACAGTCCCGCGGACCGGACGCCCAGCCACGGCACCCACCAGCTGGGCCAGACCTACGCGATCGACGTCACCCGGGAGGACGAGGCGCGGCCCCGTCCGGGTTTCGCGTGGCTGTGGCCGGTGGTCCGGCGGAGCGAGGACTTCCCGGCGTTCGACGCGCCGCTGCTCGCGGTCGCCGACGGGACCGTCGTGCACGCCGAGGACGGGCAGCGCGACCATCTCAGCCGCAACTCGCTGCTCGGCGTCCTCTATCTGCTGCTGATGGAGTCCGGCGCGCGGAGCATCGGGGGAGCCCGCCGGATCACCGGGAACCACATCGTCCTCGACCTCGGCGACGGTACGTACGCGATGTACGCGCATCTGAGGCGCGGCTCCCTCGCCGTCCGCGCGGGCGACCGGGTCACGGCCGGCCGGGAACTCGCCCGGTGCGGGAACTCGGGCAACTCCACCGAGCCGCACGTGCACTTCCAGCTGATGGACGGCCCCGACCTGGACACGGCGAGCGGGGTGCCGTTCACCTGGCGCGGTGTCGGCGTACCGAAGAACGGCGAGACCTTCGAGGTGCCACGCCACCCGGTCTACCCGGCCTGACCGTCCTGGTCCCAGAAGGCGTCGGAGACGTCGATGTCCTCGACGCACTCGTCGATGTCGGTGATCTTGCCGCCGACGATGGTGAAGAAGAGCCCTCCACGCATCTCGACGCCCCGGTTCATGCGGTCGCCGTGCCACTTGTGCACCGACATGGCATGGCCGCGGCCGTCCGCGTACACGCCCTGCAGCTCGACCCGGAAGGTGCCGCCGGTGAGCTCCATGAGCCGCCCGTAGTGCTCGAGGACGTTGTCCGCTCCCTTGAAGTGCCCGGACATCTGGCTGGAACCCGGTGAGTGGTGGGTGCAGTCCGAGGTCATCAGCGACCGCAGGGTCTCCATGTCTCCTTGGGAGAACGCCTCGTAGCCCCGCTGGACCACGATGCCGTCAGGGTGCTGGGCCATGGCTGTTCGACCCCTCTCGTACGGGTAGGTGCGCTGCCGGGAGCCCTCCCCTTCCAGTCTCCGACTACCCTCGCCCCCATGCCACCGGCCAAGAAGCGCACCCGCCGCTACGACTCCGCCAAGACCAGGGCCGCCGTGCTCGCCCAGTTCGGCCACGTACGGGAGGCGGTCGCGGCGCTCACGCCCGAGCAGCTCGACGGCCCGACCCGGCTGGGGGAGTGGACGGTACGGGACCTGGCGGCGCATCTGGCGATGGTGCTCGCCTCGATGGCCCGCAAGCTCGGGGAGCCCGAGCCGGCCCGCCGGGAACTCACGCTGCTCGACTGGCCCCTGGCCACGGCGACGGAGGCGGCGAGCATCGACGAGGACACGCGGGCGATCGGCACGGACGACCTGCCGGCGCTGTTCGCGGAGACGGCGGCGCGGTACGAGGCGGCGCTCGCGGGCGTCTCCGACGAGCGGCTGGTCCCGACCCGTTTCGGCGCGATGACCGTCGGCGAGTTCCTCGTCACCCGGACCGTCGAGCTCGTCGTCCACACCGACGACCTCAACGCCGCGACCGGCGCCGGCGTCCCCTACGACCGGCAGGCCCTGGCCGCCTGCACCCGGCTGCTCGCCGACGCCCTCGCGGCGAAGGCCCCGGGCGGGGCGGTCGAGGTGCGGATCCCGCCGTACGCGGTGGTGCAGTGCGTGGAGGGTCCCCGGCACACCCGGGGCACCCCGCCCCATGTGGTCGAGACCGACCCGCTGACCTGGATCCGCCTCGCGACCGGGCGGGCGGAGTGGGCGACGGAGCTGGACGAGGCCCGGGTCGGCGCCAGCGGCGAGCGGGCCGACCTGAAGGACCTCCTGCCCCTGATGGGCTGAGATTCCCGTACGGCCCGGGCCCCGGCGGACCGGCAGCGGGACCGGCCGCGGAACCGACTGCCGCCCCGGCCCGTCCCATCGCCATGCAGACGCAGACGACGCGCACCCTCGCATCCGCCGCATCCGCCGCCGCCATGGCCCTCCTCCTCGCCGCCTGCGGCACGGAGGGAGGTGGCGCGGGAGCGGGCTCCGGCTCCGGTTCCGACACCGTCTCCCCCGACCTGCCCGTCGCGGGTACCCACTGGACGATCGGCGCCGTCACGGTCGACGGCCGCAGGTCCGCCGCCCCGGACGGCGCCCGCGTCGAGTTCGGCGCGGACGGCCGCGCCAGCGGGAACAGCGGCTGCAACACCTTCGGCGCGACCGTCGCCGTGAAGGGGGACACCCTGACGGTCTCCCCGCAGGAGATCACCGAGATGGGCTGCCCCGGGGACCGGCAGCGCTTCGAGAAGGAGCTGGTCAAGGCCTTCGCCGGCCCGCTCAAGGGGACGCAGAAGGGCGAGGCCCTCACCCTGGCCTCCCCGGACGGCCGCAACGGCCTGGAACTGACCGCCGAGGCCGACCTCCCGCTGCGCGGCACCACCTGGAAGATCGACGGGCTGATCTCGGGGGACACCGCGTCCTCGCTGCCGGCCGGCAGTGGCGACAAGGCCCGTCTCGTCCTCGGCGCGGACGGCCGGGTCACCGGAAACCTGGGCTGCAACAACTTCGCCGCGACCGCCCGCGTCGAGGGAAAGACCCTCACCATCGAGGGCCCGGCGGCTACCACTCGGATGATGTGCACCAGCCCGCAGATGCAGCTGGAGACCAAGCTGTACGAGCTCCTCGACGGCACGCTCACCTATCGCCTGGACCACCGGACGCTGACCCTCACCAAGGCCGGGGGCGAGGGCCTGGGGGCGACGGCGGCCACGGCGACGACTGGCGGAACCTCCGAAGGAGCAGGCGGAACGGACGGCCAAGAGCCCCCGGCGTCCCGGTGAACGAGCCCGTCCGGGGTGCCCTCCGTCACATCGCGACGGGACTTCCGTGCTGGTACGAGCGTCCGCTCGGAAGGGTTCGGAGGCGGGAATCCCTTACCGCGCCTGCCTCGTAGCCCCCTCCAAGCCGGAGATGATCATTTCGTGGGATCGCACGAGCGGGGCGGGCCCCGCAATTCCTCAATTCGGACCAGTGGTCGAGCCCGTCTACACTCGGAAACGTGCCACGTGGTGACGGTCGACTCAATCACGACCTGCTTCCCGGCGAGAAAGGCCCCCAGGACGCTTGTGGCGTCTTCGGTGTCTGGGCTCCGGGTGAAGAGGTCGCAAAGCTCACGTACTTCGGGCTCTACGCCCTCCAGCATCGGGGCCAGGAATCCGCGGGAATCGCGGTCAGCAACGGCTCCCAGATCCTCGTCTTCAAGGACATGGGCCTCGTGTCCCAGGTCTTCGACGAGACCTCTCTCGGTTCCCTCCAAGGTCATATCGCGGTCGGTCACGCCCGCTACTCGACCACCGGGGCCTCCGTGTGGGAGAACGCGCAGCCGACGTTCAGGGCAACCGCCCACGGCTCGATCGCGCTCGGCCACAACGGCAACCTGGTGAACACGGCGCAGCTCGCCGAGATGGTCGCCGACCTGCCCAAGAAGGAAGGCCGCAGCACCCGTGTCGCGGCCACCAACGACACCGACCTGCTCACGGCGCTCCTCGCCGCCCAGGTCGACGACGAGGGCAAGCCGCTCACCATCGAGGAAGGCGCCGCCAAGGTCCTTCCCGATGTCCGGGGCGCCTTCTCCCTCGTCTTCATGGACGAGCACACGCTCTACGCGGCCCGTGACCCGCAGGGCATCCGCCCGCTGGTCCTCGGCCGCCTGGAGCGCGGCTGGGTGGTCGCATCCGAGTCCGCCGCCCTCGACATCTGCGGCGCCAGCTACGTCCGCGAGGTCGAGCCGGGCGAGATGATCGCGATCGACGAGAACGGCATCCGTACCTCGCGATTCGCGGAAGCGAAGCCCAAGGGCTGTGTCTTCGAGTACGTGTACCTGGCTCGCCCGGACACCGACATCGCCGGCCGGAACGTGTACCTCTCCCGCGTGGAGATGGGCCGCCGCCTGGCGAAGGAGGCGCCCGTCGAGGCCGACCTGGTGATAGCGACGCCGGAGTCCGGCACCCCGGCCGCGATCGGCTACGCCGAGGCCTCGGGCATCCCGTTCGGCGCGGGCCTGGTGAAGAACGCCTACGTCGGGCGCACCTTCATCCAGCCCTCGCAGACCATCCGCCAGCTCGGCATCCGGCTGAAGCTGAACCCGCTCAAGGACGTCATCAAGGGCAAGCGCCTGGTGGTCGTCGACGACTCGATCGTCCGCGGCAACACCCAGCGCGCCCTCGTCAAGATGCTCCGCGAGGCCGGCGCGGCCGAGATCCACATCCGGATCTCCTCGCCGCCGGTGAAGTGGCCCTGCTTCTTCGGCATCGACTTCGCCACCCGCGCGGAGCTGATCGCCAACGGCATGTCGATCGAGGAGATCGGCAAGTCGCTGGGCGCGGACTCGCTCTCGTACATCTCGATCGACGGGATGATCGAGGCGACGACGATCCAGAAGCCGAACCTCTGCCGTGCCTGCTTCGACGGCGAGTACCCGATGGAGCTGCCGGACCCCGAGCTGCTCGGCAAGCAGCTCCTGGAGACCGAACTGGCCGCGGGTCCCGCTGCCACGGCGGCCTCCGACGCGCTCCGTCGTCCGTGAGCACCGTCGCCCGTAAGACCCCGCTGCAACCGCAGTACGACACGAAAGTTCCCAGCCATGCCTGAGACCACCGGTGCCAGCTACGCGTCCGCGGGCGTCGACATCGAAGCGGGTGACCGCGCCGTCGAGCTCATGAAGGAGTGGGTGAGGAAGACGCAGCGCCCCGAGGTCCTCGGTGGCCTCGGCGGCTTCGCCGGCCTCTTCGACGCCTCCGCCCTCAAGCGCTACGAGCGTCCGCTGCTCGCCTCCGCCACCGACGGCGTCGGGACGAAGGTCGACATCGCCCGCCAGATGGGCGTGTACGACACGATCGGCCACGACCTGGTCGCGATGGTCATGGACGACATCGTCGTCTGCGGTGCCGAGCCGCTCTTCATGACCGACTACATCTGTGTCGGCAAGGTCCACCCGGAGCGGGTCGCCGCCATCGTCAAGGGCATCGCCGAGGGCTGTGTCCTGGCCGGCTGCGCGCTGGTCGGCGGCGAGACGGCGGAGCACCCGGGCCTCCTCGGCCCGGACGACTTCGACGTCGCCGGCGCGGGCACGGGTGTCGTGGAGCACGACCGGCTGCTCGGCGCCGATCGCATCCGTACGGGGGACGCGGTCATCGCCATGGCCTCCTCGGGTCTTCACTCCAACGGGTACTCGCTCGTCCGCCACGTGGTCTTCGACCGCGCGGGCATGACCCTCGACCAGCGGGTCGACGAGCTCGGCCGCACGCTGGGCGAGGAGCTCCTGGAGCCCACGAAGATCTACTCGCTCGACTGCCTGGCCCTCACCCGGACCACGGACGTCCACGCGTTCAGCCACATCACGGGCGGCGGTCTGGCGGCGAACCTGGCCCGGGTGATCCCGGACGGTCTGCACGCCACGGTCGACCGTTCGACCTGGGCGCCGGGCGCGATCTTCGACCTGGTCGGCAAGGCCGGTCAGGTGGAGCGCCTGGAGCTGGAGAAGACCCTGAACATGGGTGTCGGCATGATGGCGGTCGTGCCGGCCGAGTTCGTGGACGCGGCCCTGACGACGCTGGCGGACCGGGGCGTCGAGTCCTGGGTCGCGGGCGAGATCACCGAGCGCGGCGCGCACACCACGGGCGCGGAGCTGGTCGGGGACTACGCGAAGTAACCCTCATCGGTACGAGGTGACGGGGCGCTCCTGAGGGGGCGCCCCGTTCGCGTCGTACCGAGCGTCCCGCGCGCGCCGTACGGGGCGCCGCGGCGCCCCGGAAGCGGACAGCACAGAAACCCGGCCGGGTGACCCCGGACCGGGTTTCTGGCATGCGATGAAGAAGGTCAAGCGCGACGCGGGGACGCGCTCGGACCGGACTCGTCGTCCTCGTCCTCGTCGTCCTCGTTATAGAGATCCGCGTACTGGGCGTACGGGTCGTCTTCCTCGTCGTCGTCCTCGAACGGCTCGCCATTCGGCGGCTGGTTCGAAGTCGAAGCGCCCAGCTCATTGGCCAGACGCGTCAAGTCTGTCCCGCCGCTGCTGTACTTCAGCTGGCGGGCGACCTTGGTCTGCTTGGCCTTTGCCCGGCCGCGCCCCATGGCTCGACCCCCTCGGTGACGGGGCTCGGTGGCCCCAGAGTCTTGACACGCGTTCATGATTCGGAACGGACTCTCGACAGAGAGACCGGCCCGTAGGGCTTCAACGGTACCTGTTTCCGCGGGTCTACGGTACGCCGCGCGCATCACATACCCCGGTACAGAACCATCGAGGTGCCCTTTCCTCGCTGGTCAATCGCGATTTTAACCTCTTCTGGAGGCCCGACCCGCCGAGGGGCGTGAGCGAAGTCTCCCCGTGGTCGCTCCGCGGCCCTCCCACGGACTCCTCGGGGTCACCCCGGCGACGGGTCGGTCCCGGTACGGCTCAGGCGCGGCGCGCGTCCGCCATGCGCTGCTCGGCGATCCGGTCGGACGCCGCGGCCGGCGGAATCCCGTCGGCCTTCGCACGTGCGAAGATTTCGAGCGTGGTGTCGAAGATCTTCGTCGCCTTCGCCTTGCAGCGGTCGAAGTCGAAGCCGTGCAGCTCGTCGGCGACCTGGATCACTCCACCGGCGTTGACCACGTAGTCGGGCGCGTAGAGGATCCCGCGCTCCACGAGGTCCTTCTCGATGCCCGGGTGGGCGAGCTGGTTGTTGGCCGCGCCGCAGACGATGCTCGCGGTGATGAACGGGACGGTCTCCTCGTTCAGGGCGCCGCCGAGCGCGCAGGGCGCGTAGATGTCGAGACCCTCGACGCGGATCAGCGCCTCGGTGTCGGCCACGACGGTGACCTGCGGGTGCCTGTCGGTGATCCGGCGCACCGACTCCTCGCGCACATCGGTGATCACGACCTCGGCGCCGTCCTCCAGGAGGTGCTCGACGAGGTAGTGGCCGACCTTGCCGACGCCCGCGACGCCGACCTTGCGGCCGCGCAGCGTCGGGTCGCCCCAGAGGGTCTGCGCGGAGGCGCGCATGCCCTGGAAGACGCCGAAGGCGGTGAGGACGGAGGAGTCGCCGGCGCCGCCGTTCTCGGGGGAGCGACCGGTCGTCCACTTGTTCTCGCGGGCGACGACGTCCATGTCGGCGACGTAGGTGCCGACGTCGCAGGCCGTGACGTACCGGCCGCCGAGGGAGGCGACGAAGCGCCCGTAGGCGAGGAGGAGCTCCTCCGTCTTGATCTTCTCCGGGTCGCCGATGATGACGGCCTTGCCGCCGCCGTGGTCGAGACCGGCCATGGCGTTCTTGTACGACATGCCGCGGGCCAGGTTGAGGGCGTCGGCGATCGCCGCGGCCTCGGTGGCGTACGGGTAGAAGCGGGTGCCGCCGAGGGCGGGGCCCAGAGCGGTGGAGTGGAGGGCGATGACGGCCTTGAGGCCGGTGGCGCGGTCCTGGCAGAGCACGACTTGCTCGTGGCCACCCTGCTCCGAGTGGAACAAGGTGTGCAGTACATCAGCAGGAACGCCGGTCACATCGGTCACGGTGGTGACTCCCAAGTACGAAGCGGCGGTTGCGGACCTCCCTATGGGTGGGGGAGGACCAGTTCGGCAAGAGAGTAAGTCCTACCTGGGCGTAGATCAGCAGCAGTGCTCAGGATCACCCCCTCCCGGAGTACCTCCGTGGAAGGATTCGCGACATGTCGGTCGCTTCCTCGGTCCTCATCCCCTACGCGTCCTATCTGCGGGTGTACGAGCCGCTGGCCGCGTTTCCCGAGCCGGAGCGGACCCACTGGGCCCGGTACTCCCGTCTGCCGCGCACCCCGGGGGCGCAGGAGGAGCTGCGGCGCTCGCTGGCCGACCTGCTGCCCACACCGCCGGTCCCGGTGCCGGTCCACGAGAGCGGGGAGGCCTTCGTCGCCCAGCTGGACGGGGTGGTGGTGATCTGTCCGTGGCGGACCAGGCTGCGGGGGTGGCTGGCGCTCCAGGAGCTCGACGGCCAGTTCCCCGAACCGGTGCTCGACGCGATGCTGCCGCCGGTGGTGCGCCTGCAGGTGGCGAGCGACTACGAGCGCTGGCTCAGCAGGAACCCGGACGCGCGGCCGTGGATCCGTACGGCGGTCTGGCAGGTGCCGCTGCGCTGGTTCGCGCTCTTCGGGGACGAGGACCGGGAGTACGAGCCGGGGGAGCGGCCGTCCGGCGCGGGCGCGGACGGCGCGGCTGCGGGCGGTGCGCGTGCGGACGGCGCGGGGAAGGCTCCGGTGCTGCGCTACCGGACGACGATGGCGCAGGCGCGCCGCCGTCTCGCGCGGGCGCTGCGGGCCCTGCGGGAGTCGATCGACGACGGTCCGATGACCGAGGGCCTGATCGAGGTGGGGCGCTGGCTGGAGGAGTTCCATCCGCGGGCGCTCGTGGAGCTGGACTTCGGTGGTCTGGTGCACGCGGTCCCGGAGGAGTGGCTGGCGGCGGACCGGTCGGCGGCGCAGCTGGCGGAGGGGATCGCGGCGCTGCGGGCCGGCGACGGTGAGCGGGCGAGCGACGCGTACGGGCGGCTCGCGGAGCGCTGGCGGACGGTCAGGGATCTTCGCTTCGCGAATTGACATCAGTCGGGCATCTTCGTCAGGTCGGTATCGACAAGACATGTCCGACGGGTGTAAATGATCTTCGGGGTTGTCCGGATACCGCCTGCCCGGTTTTGAATGCCGGGTGGTGTCGGGCCTTTCGGCACCCGCTGGGCGGGGACGTTGGTCCCGATCCGGGCCTTTGGCTCAAGCGTGACGGACAGCACGTAACGCACCCTTGCGTCCATCACCCACCCTCGTGCCAAAATAGGACAAGGAGTCCGGGGAGGGTTCCTTCCGTCCATCTATGGGCGGAACGCTCAGCATTGCACTCTATGGGGGGTCTGAGGACTCCTGATCGCTCTGTGACTGATCGTCACAGTGGCGTGACTGTCCGTTATGGCATGGTCCATCGACTTCCGCCGCTGATGAACACCTGCGAGGGCAATTCCATCGGTTTGGCCGACGTGGCTGGACGGATGGTGTAGTTGTAGTGCCGAGGACAAGCCGTTCGTCCTATAACCGACTCGGCCCGCTTCTGCCATTTCGGGCAAGGCGGGTCAAGGTGCAGAATTTAGAGGAAAGAACCGAGATGGTTCGGTTCTCCCGAGGAGGCCGCTCATGACCGCTCGCACCCCTGATGCCGAGCCGCTGCTGACCCCTGCCGAGGTTGCCACGATGTTCCGCGTGGACCCGAAGACGGTGACCCGTTGGGCGAAGGCCGGGAAGCTCACGTCCATCCGCACCCTGGGTGGGCATCGCCGGTACCGCGAGGCTGAGGTTCGCGCTCTGCTGGCGGGTATTCCGCAGCAGCGCAGCGAGGCCTGAGGTCGCGCAAACACCCCGTAGTACCCAGCAGTACCCCGTAACACCGGGCCTGTCCGGATCCCCCAATCCGGTCGCCCACACCTAGCTCTGCCGACGGATTCCTGCCCCAACAGGCCTTCGTCAACGATCGCGCTGGACTCCGCCGGGTCTGGCGCGATCTTCTTTTGTGTCCGGCGCCACTCTTTGGGGGGCGGTGCAATTGCACATATTAAATCGGGCCGGTGTAGGGAGGGTGTAAGTGAAGTGGTTTCTGAAACTGCTTCAGTGACTCCCGTCACACTGGCGAACTCTTGCCAAGGAACAGCCTCCCACTTCGCGGAACTGCCCCAACCCGCCGTTGGTCATGGGTCGGTGGGACTTTCGTCCCCACTGCCGTCCGCCGGCCGCTCGGGCTCCCCGCCCAACCCCTGGGGCCCTTCCCCCGGCTCTTCCGGCTCCTCCTGCGCTTCCCCCGGCCCTTCCGGCCCTTCCGGCCCTTCCGGCCCTTCCGGCTCGTCCGGCCCTTCCGGCTCTTCCGGGCCTTCCTCCGGCCCCTCGGGCTCCGGAAGGTCCATGGAGAGCCGCAGGAGGCGATGGCAGACCACGCAGTGGCGGGTGAGGTGTCCGTACCGGGACGCGGCCGCCAGATGGGCGCGCAGCAGTGCTCTCGTCTCGTGCCGTGCTGCGGACGCCGCGGCCATGCGCGACCACCTCCGGTGTGGGCCCCCGAATCCCTGATGTCCGGGGTACCGGCGGGCCTGTGGCCCCGTCAAGACACGGGAACACAAAGAAAGGCCCGCATCTCACGATGCGGGCCTTTCCTCAAGGCGAACCTGACGGGACTTGAACCCGCGACCTCCACCTTGACAGGGTGGCGAGCTAACCAACTGCTCCACAGGTCCTCGTTCGCAGCCCCTCGTAAGTGGCTGCGAGGAACACTGTACAGCAGGTCAGCGGTCGGGTCGAACGCACCGACGGCGACGCCCCGCTACGGGGCCGCCGCGTCGATCGCCTTCACGATCCGCTTGTCCGAGATCGGGTACGCCGTGCCCAGCGCGTGCGCGAAGTAGCTCACCCGCAGCTCCTCGATCATCCAGCGGATGTCGGTGACCTCGGACGGCACCGGGCGGCCCTTGGGGAGCTGTTCGAGCAGCCAGGCGTACTCGTCCTGCATCTCCTGGACCTTCTCCATCCGGGTGGTGTCCCGCTGGACCCCGGTCGGCATCTGCTGGAGCCGCCGGTCCACCGCCACCAGATAGCGCATCAGGTCCGGGAGCCGCTTCAGGCCCGTACGGGTGACGAAGCCCGCCGGCATCAGCCAGGCCAGCTGGTCGCGCACGTCGGTCAGGTTGTTGATCAGCGCCAGGCTGTTCGTCGACTTCAGCCGGCGCTCGCACGCCTGCCAGGCCGCCAGGATCTGCTGGACCTGGCCCACCGTCCGCACGGTCGTGTCCACCAGGTCCGCGCGGACCTTGTCGTACAGCTTCCGGAACGACTCCTCGTCCCACGCCGGGCCGCCGTGCTCCGCGATCAGCCTGTCGGCCGCCGCGGTGGCACAGTCGTCGAAGAGGGCCTGGATCGAGCCGTGCGGGTTCGAGGACAGGGCCAGCTTCTGCTGGTTGGTCAGCTTGTCCGAGGCGAACTTCGCCGGGTTCACCGGGATGTTCAGCATGATCAGCTTCCGGGTGCCCCGCCACATCGCCCGCTCCTGCTCGGCCTCCGTGTCGAAGAGCCGTACGGCGACGGTCGCGCCCTCGTCCACGAGCGCGGGGTACGCCTTGACCGGCTGCCCGCCCCGCTTGGTCTCGAAGACCCTGGTGAGCGTCCCGATCGTCCAGTCCGTGAGTCCCGTGCGCTCCAGGGAGGGCCCGGAGCCGTCCGGGCCCCCGGTGGCCGCCGCGGCGGCCTGGGAGAGGGCCTTGCGGGCCTTCGGGCGCAGCCGCAGCCGCAGCGTCTCCAGGTCCTTGTCCTCGGCGAGCTTGCGGCGCCGCTCGTCGACGATCCGGAAGGTCACCTTGAGGTGCTCGGGGACCTTCGCCCAGTCGAAGTCGTCGGCCGTCACCGGCACGCCGACCATCCGCTGGAGCTCGCGGGCGAGCGCCCCCGCCAGCGGCTCCTGCACCGGCACGACCGCGTCGAGGAAGCGGGTCGCGAAGTTCGGCGCGGGCACGTAGTGGCGGCGGATCGGCTTCGGCAGGGAGCGGATCAGCTCGGTGACGACCTCGGCGCGCAGACCGGGGATCTGCCACTCGAAGCCGTCGTCCGTCACCTGGTTCAGGACCTGGAGCGGGACGTGGACGGTCACGCCGTCGGCGTCCGCGCCGGGCTCGAACTGATACGTCACCCGGAACTTCAGCGGGCCCTGCCGCCAGGAGTCCGGGTAGTCGTCCTTGGTGACCCCGGCGGCCTTCTCGTTGATGAGCATCTCGCGCTCGAAGTCCAGGAACTCCGGCTCGTCGTGGCGTTTGTGCTTCCACCAGGAGTCGAAGTGGGCTCCGGACACGACGTGTTCGGGGACGCGCTTGTCGTAGAAGTCGAACAGCGTCTCGTCGTCGACCAGGATGTCCCGGCGCCGCGCGCGGTGTTCCAGCTCCTCGACCTCGGTGAGGAGCTTGCGGTTGTCCGCGAAGAACTTGTGGTGGGTGCGCCAGTCGCCCTCGACGAGCGCGTTCCTGATGAACAGGTCGCGGGAGACCTCGGGGTCGATCCGGCCGTAGTTGACCTTGCGGTCGGCGATGATCGGGACGCCGTACAGCGTCACCTTCTCGAAGGCCATCACGGCCGCCTGGTCCTTCTCCCAGTGCGGCTCGCTGTACGTCTTCTTCACCAGGTGCTGGGCGAGCGGCTCGATCCACTCGGGCTCCACGCGCGCGTTGACCCGGGCCCAGAGGCGCGAGGTCTCCACCAGCTCGGCGGACATGACGAAGCGCGGGGGCTTCTTGAAGAGCGCGGAACCGGGGAAGATCGCGAACTTGGCGCTGCGGGCACCCAGGTAGTCGTTCTTCGCGCCCTCCTTCACGTCCTTCATGCCGATGTGGCTGAGCAGACCGGCGAGGAGCGAGATGTGGACGGACTGCTCCGGAGCGTCGTCCTCGTTCACATGGATGCCCAGCTGCTTCGCCACCGTCCGCAGCTGCGCGTAGATGTCCTGCCACTCGCGGATGCGCAGGAAGTTCAGGTACTCCTGCTTGCACATCCGGCGGAAGGAGCTGGAGCCGCGCTCCTTCTGCTGTTCACGGACGTACCGCCACAGGTTCAGGAAGGCGAGGAAGTCGCTCGTCTCGTCCTTGAACCTTGCGTGCTGCTGGTCGGCCTGCGCCTGCTTCTCCGCCGGCCGCTCGCGCGGGTCCTGGATGGAGAGGGCGGCCGCGATCACCATGACCTCGCGGACACAGCCGTTCTTGTCGGCCTCCAGGACCATCCGGGCGAGCCGCGGGTCGACGGGCAGCTGGGCGAGCTTCCGCCCCTGCTGGGTGAGCCGCTTCTTCGGATCCTTCTCCGTCGGGTCGATCGCGCCCAGCTCCTGGAGGAGCTGCACGCCGTCCCGGATGTTGCGGTGGTCCGGCGGGTCGATGAAGGGGAACTTCTCGATGTCGCCGAGGCCGGCCGCGGTCATCTGGAGGATGACGGAGGCGAGGTTCGTACGGAGGATCTCGGCGTCCGTGAACTCCGGCCGCGCGAGGAAGTCGTCCTCCGAGTACAGCCGGATGCAGATGCCGTCGGAGGTGCGGCCGCAGCGGCCCTTGCGCTGGTTGGCGCTGGCCTGGCTGACCGGCTCGATCGGCAGCCGCTGCACCTTGGTCCGGTGCGAGTAGCGGGAGATGCGGGCGGTGCCCGGATCGATCACGTACTTGATGCCGGGGACGGTCAGGGACGTCTCGGCGACGTTCGTCGCGAGGACGATCCGGCGGCCGGAGTGAGCCTGGAAGACCCGGTGCTGCTCGGCGTGGCTCAGCCGGGCGTAGAGCGGGAGGACCTCGGTGTTGCGCAGCTGCCGCTTGAGCAGCGCGTCCGCGGTGTCACGGATCTCGTGCTCGCCCGAGAGGAAGACCAGGACGTCGCCGGGGCCCTCGGACTGGAGCTCGTCGACGGCCTCGCAGATCGCGGTGATCTGGTCCCGG
The DNA here is from genome assembly GCF_001418135.1 of Streptomyces aureus. Lineage (GTDB taxonomy): Bacteria > Actinomycetota > Actinomycetes > Streptomycetales > Streptomycetaceae > Streptomyces > Streptomyces aureus_A. The sequence continues at coordinate 2,508 of NZ_LIPQ01000132.1, read as the reverse complement.
TCGCTCTCCTCGGAGTCCTCTTCGAGGAGGGGCCGGTAGCGGACCTCGACCGGGTACGTGCGGCCGGAGACCTCGACGATCGGGGCCTCGCCGAAGTGGCGGGAGAAGCGCTCCGGGTCGATGGTCGCCGAGGTGATCACGACCTTGAGGTCGGGGCGCTTCGGGAGCAGCTGGGCCAGATAGCCGAGCAGGAAGTCGATGTTGAGGGACCGCTCGTGGGCCTCGTCGATGATGATCGTGTCGTAGGCGCGCAGCTCGCGGTCCGTCTGGATCTCGGCGAGCAGGATGCCGTCCGTCATCAGCTTCACGAAGGTGGCGTCGGGGTTCACCTGGTCGGTGAAGCGGACCTTCCAGCCGACGGCCTCGCCGAGCGGGGTCCTCAGCTCCTCGGCGACCCGCTCGGCGACCGTGCGGGCGGCGATCCGGCGGGGCTGGGTGTGCCCGATCATGCCCCGGACGCCCCGGCCGAGCTCCAGGCAGATCTTCGGGATCTGGGTGGTCTTTCCCGAACCCGTCTCACCGGCGACGATCACGACCTGGTGGTCGCGTATCGCCTCCAGGATCTCGTCCTTCTTCTGCGAGACGGGCAGCTGCTCGGGATACGTGACCGCGGGCACGCGGGAGGCGCGCCCGTCGACGCGCTCCTTGGCCTTGGCCGCCTCGACGGCGATCTCGTCCAGGACGGCCGCGCGGGCCTCGGGCTTGCGGATGCGGCGGGCGCCTTCGAGACGGCGGCCGAGCCGGTGGGAGTCCCGCAGCGAGACCTCGGCCAGGACGGACTGGAGGGCGGCGAAGGAAGTAGACATACGGAATCCAGGATCGCACCTGCGGCCGAGAAGCGGCGAACCGATTTACGAGTGGCGTCCCGGGGACCCCGCGCGCGGCTTCCCGGGGACGGGTGGCGTCCGGGAGCGGGGTGGTGGGGTGCGTACTATTTCGGGCACGTCGACCGGACCGGAGAGGTTTCGTATGTTCCGCACCACCCGCGTGCCGGCGGCGTTCGCCGCGCTCGTGGCGCTGGTCCTCGGACTCCTGGTGTGCGGTGCGACGACGGCCTCGCCCGCGGGGACGGCCCCGGTCGTCCTGGGCGCCGCCGTACCCGGCTGCGACCCGGGCCATCCCGTCGACGAGGGGGCCGCCGGTCCCGTCGTACCGCCGCGCGCGCACGCCTTCGCGGAGCTGCTGCCGGCCCTGGCCGCCGACCGGACGCCGTGCGGCGCCCGGGAACAGGATTCGGCAGGCCGGGGCGTGTCGGCGGGGCGGGAGCCACCCGCGCGCGTACCCCTGTCTCCCGTGGAGCTGTCGGTCCTGAGGGTCTAGACGGACGGCCGTCCTCCGCCGTCCTCTTCCCCTTTCCTCTCCTCAGGAGCGCTTCCGCATGTCCAGGTCCAAGCCCATCGCCGTCGTCTCCGGGGTGGCCGTCGCCGCCGTGCTGCTCGGCGTGGTCTCGTACACCGCCACCCGGCCCGCGTCCCCCGGCGCCGCGGGTTCCTCCTCCCTCGCCGAGGTCTCCGCCGACCCCTCGGCCGGCGTCTACGCCGAACTGGAGGCGTACGCCCGCCGCGACGCCTCCGACAAGCTCGCCCTCGGCCGCGCCGACGCGCCCGTCGTGCTCATCGAGTACGCCGACTTCAAGTGCGGCTACTGCGGGAAGTTCGCCCGGGACACCGAGCCCGTCCTGATCGAGAAGTACGTCGACAACGGCACCCTGCGCATCGAGTGGCGGAACTTCCCGATCTTCGGCGAGGAGTCGGAGGCGGTCGCCCGCGCGTCCTGGGCCGCCGGGCAGCAGGGCCGGTTCTGGGAGTTCCACCGGGCCGCCTACGCGGAGGGCGCCAAGGAGAAGGGCTTCGGCAAGGACCGGATCGCGGCCCTTGCGAAGGAGGCGGGCGTCCCCGACGCGGCCCGGTTCGCGAAGGACAGCGAGGGGGCGGCGGCCCGCGCGGCGGTGAGCGCGGACCAGGAGCAGGCCTACTCCCTCGGCGCCACATCCACCCCCTCCTTCCTGATCAACGGCCGGCCGATCGCCGGCGCGCAGCCGCTGGAGACGTTCACGGAGACGATCGAGGCGGCGGCCAAGGCGGCCAAGGCGGCCAAGGCGGCCAAGGCCTCGAAGACGGCCGAGCCGACCGACGGCGGCACGAAGCCGGGCCCGGACTCCGCACGGTGACCTCCGGCATCGGCTACTTCGCCGCCTTCCTCGGCGGGCTGCTCGCCCTGCTCAGCCCGTGCAGCGCCCTGCTCCTGCCGGCCTTCTTCGCGTATTCGATCGACACGCGCGCGAAGCTGGTGGCCAGGACCGGCATCCTCTACGCGGGTCTGGCGACCACTCTCGTCCCGCTCGGCGCGGCCGGCTCCTTCGCGGGCCGGCTGTTCTACGGCCACCGGGACCTGCTCGTCACCGTCGGCGGCTGGCTGATCATCGGCCTCGGCGTCCTGCAGATCCTCGGCCTGGGCTTCGCCTCCCGGCGGATCGCCGAGGCGAGCGGCCGGATCCGGCCCACGTCG
>NZ_LIPQ01000131.1 GCF_001418135.1 Streptomyces aureus | reverse complement strand
TCGTCGGACTCTTCGCCGCCGAGCCCGGCGGCGAAGAGTCCGACGACCAGACCAGCCAGCGGGGCGCAGAGCATGCCGGCGCGCGCCGCGTCCCGGTCCCAGCGGGTGATGCGGGCGGGGAACACCGTGAGGGTGCCGAAGGCGAAACGCAGGCCGTCCATCCGGGCAGGGTAATCGCCGCCTCCGGACGGTAGATTGCGCATACCGCGCAAATCGGAACGGGGTGGCATGGGTCACTGGTTCTCCCGCAACATCGTCGAGCCGGGCAAGCTCCCGATGCTCCTCGCGCTGACCTCGTTCATCGTGACGTTCCTGGTCACGAGGACCATCGTCCGTCTCATCCGGGCGGGGAAGGGGCCCTTCGGGAACGTCTCGTCCGGCGGGCTCCACATCCATCACGTCGTACCGGGCGTGGTCCTCACCGTCATCGGCGGTTTCGGCGCGGTGGGCAGCGACCGGCACGGGATCGGCGCCGCCGTCTTCGCCGTGGTCTTCGGGATCGGCGCGGGGCTCGTCCTGGACGAGTTCGCGCTGATCCTCCATCTCGACGACGTGTACTGGTCCGACGAGGGCCGCAAGAGCGTCGAGGTGGTCGTGCTCACCGCCGCCCTGGTCGGGCTCACCCTGAGCGGCTTCTCGCCGCTGGGTGTCGACGACATGACCGCCGACGAACGCCAGGACCGGTTCACCTTCATCCTGACCCTCGCGCTGAACTTCCTCCTCATCCTGATCACCCTGGTGAAGGGGAAGTTCCGGATGGCGGTGATCGGGACCCTGGTCCCGTTCGTGGCGATCGTCGGCGCCGCCCGGCTCGCCCGCCCCGGCTCCTGGTGGGCCCGCCGGTTCTACGGACGCCGCCACCGGGCCCGGGCCCGGTCCAGGATCCGTACGTACCGCCACGACAAGCGCTGGACCAAGGTCCGGCGCCGGGCTCAGGACTTGATCGGAGGCTTCCAGGAGCGGGTCCCCGGACGGGGCTCCACGCCCTCCTGACCGCGCTCGCGCCAGGCCTGGATCCCCATCAGGACGAGGACGCCGGCGATGGCCGCCAGATGCTCCTTGCCCGCCAGGTTCGGCTTGACGATCACCTCGACGACCATCGCCACGACCACGAGCGTGCCCGTCCACCGGGCCCCGTACCGCCAGCAGACGTAGACGGCCAGGCCGACCACGGCCGCCGAGGGACCGGTGTCGTGAACCTGCGCGTCGGTGGCGGGCAGCCCGAGCGGGTTGTCCGGCCCCAGGGCGATGCCCACCCGCGCGTACAGCGTCCCGCAGAGGGTCGCCAGATAGGCGATGGCGAGGGTGCGCCACCTGCCGAGGCAGATCTCGGCGATCCCGAAGACCAGCAGGACCTGCGCGAGGGCCCCCCACACGGGCAGGTCGAGCGCGGGCACGAACAGCGAGAGCGGGGTCCGGAGCAGCGCCAGCCAGAACGGGTCCTCGGCCCGTACGGAACCGATGTTCTGGACCGGCTGGTAGCCCCAGCCCTGGTTCTGCACCAGCTGGAAGAGGGCGGTGAGACAGACGGCGGCGAGCGTCATCGGGACCGCCCTCCACGTCTTCGTGAGGAGCGCCGTCCGTACGGTGGAGAACAGCGGGCCCCACTCGCGGCGGGCGAACTCCCGGAGGGCGCGGTTCAACGGCCGCTCTCCAGATGCCGTCGGTGCATCCACTTCGGCAGCCCCGGGGCCTCCAGGAACCCCTCCGCGCGACCGGCCGCGAGGCCGATGCGCAGCAGGTCCGCACTCTTCTCGAAGAGCATGAATCGGGGCTCCCAGATCGGTCGGTACTTGGCGTTGGCGCGGTACAACGACTCGATCTGCCACCAGCGGGAGAAGAAGCTGAGCAGTGAACGCCACATGCGCAGCACGGGTCCCGCCCCGAGCTTCGAGCCACGTTCGAAGACGGAGCGGAACATCGCGAAGTTCAGCGAGACCTGAGTGATCCCGATCTCCTTCGCGCGCTGGAGGAGTTCGATGACCATGAACTCCATCAGGCCGTTCTCCGACTCGCGGTCACGGCGCATCAGGTCCAGCGAAAGCCCCTTCGGCCCCCACGGGACGAAGGACAGCACCGCCCGCAGCTCACCCTCCCCGTCAGTGCACTCCAGCATCACGCACCGACCGTCGCGCGGGTCGCCGAGCCGGCCGAGCGCCATCGAGAATCCGCGCTCGGTGGCCCCGTCCCGCCAGTCGTCGGCCTTCCGCAGCAGCTCGGCCATCTCCTCGGCCGGGATGTCCTCGTGGCGCCGGATCCGGACCTCGTACCCGGCCCGCTTGACCCGGTTGAAGGCCTGCCGGACCGTCCGCATCGCCCGCCCGTCCAGGGTGAACTCGTCGGTCTCCACGATGGCCTCGTCGCCCAGCTCCAGGGCGTCCAGACCGTGCCGGGCGTAGATGACCCCGGCCTCCTCGCTCGCGCCCATCACCGCCGGGATCCAACCGTGCTCGCGCGCCTCGGCCAGCCACGGCTCGATGGCCCCGGGCCAGGCCTCGGGGTCGCCGATCGGGTCGCCCGAGGCGAGGGAGACCCCGCCGACCACCCGGTAGGTGACGGCGGCCTTCTCGCTCGGCGACCACACGACGCTCTTCTCGCGGCGCAGCGCGAAGTAGCCGAGCGAGTCGCGGTCCCCCTGCTTGTCGAGCAGGACCCGCAGCCGTTCCTCGTCCTCCTCGGTCAGCGGGTCGGTGGCCCGGCGGGAGCGGAAGGCGGCGAAGAGCACCGCGAACAGCAGCAGCGTGGACAGGACGTTGATGGTGACGTCGACCCAGCCGGGCGTGGTGATCCCGGCGAACCGGGAGTCGTCCGAAGCCAGGGTGATCAGCCGCATCACGCCGTACCGCCACCGCTCCAGGAAGGTGGACGGGGCGGTGGAGGTGTTGGTGACGGTGACGAGGACGGCCGCGAGCAGCGAGGTGACGAGCAGTCCGCCGACCGCGACGACCGCGGCGAGCCAGGGGTTGGAACGGTCGCCCTTCGCGTAGAACTCCTTGCGGCCCAGCAGCAGCGCGAGCACGAACGCGGCGGTCAGGACCAGCGAGATCCAGTTCTGGGCATGCTGCCGGATCTCCGGGAACAACATCACCAGCGCGAAGAGCAGCAGGAAGAGCCCGCCGAGCACCATGTTGAGGATCCACGCGGCCCGCTTGCGCCGCCGCATGGTGATCGCCAGGAAGAGGGTGAAGACACCCGAGGCGAAACCCGCCGTGAGCATGTACGGGGTGAAGTAGTCGTCCTCGTTGTGACGGCGCAGGTCCTGCCCGAAGGAGACCCAGACGGCACTCAGGAAATTGATGAACGTGACGACGCGCAGGTACCAGACGGCGAACGCGGCGCTGCGCCGTGAACGGGCGGTCGTGCCCCGGGGTGCGGCTTCGGCAGACAAGCGGACTTCTCCCATGAAAAGCGATCATATGGGGCAGTGCTTGCCGCACGGAGACGCCGGAGACGGCCACGCGCGCGTCGCGCGTGACCGCCTCGGAGTCGATCGTTCCTGTCTCCCCGGTCTCAGGCCGTCGCAGCGCCCTCGTCGTCCGGAGTGGTCGGATCCGGACGCTCGGGCAGCTCCGCGGCGAACGCCGCCGCGGCCTTGACGAGGGGGAGTGCGAGCAATGCCCCGGTTCCCTCACCCACATGGACGCCGTGGTCGAGCAGAGGGTTGAGCGCCATCCTGTCCAGCGCCTTCGCCTGCGCCGGCTCCCCGCTCACCTGACCCGCGAGCCACCAGTCCGGCGCCCGGAACGCCGCCCGCTGCGCCACCAGCGCGCACGCCGCGCCCACCACACCGTCCAGGATCACCGGCATCCGCCGGACCGACGCCTGCAGCAGGAAGCCGGTCATCGCCGCGAGATCCGCCCCGCCGACCGCCGCCAGCAGCTCCAGCTGATCACCCAGGACCGGCCGGGCCCTGCGCAGCGAGTCCCGGACCGCCGCGCACTTGCGCATCCACGCCAGATCGTCGATCCCGGCGCCGCCCCGGCCCGTCACCACGGAGGCGTCCGTCCCGCAGAGCGCCGCGACCAGCGTGGCGGCCGGCGTCGTCCCGCCGACGCTCAGATCCCCGAGCACCACCAGATCGGTGCCCGAGTCCGCCTCCTCGTCGGCGATCGCGATCCCGAGCCGGACCGCCGCCTCGGTCTCCTCGACGGTCAGCGCGTTCTCGACGTCGATCCGGCCGCTGCCGCGCCGCACCCGGTGGCGTACCACCTCGGCGGGCAGCAGCTCCGGATCGCAGTCCAGACCCGCGTCCACGACCCGGACCGGCACATCCGTCGACCGGGCGAGCACCGCGATCGGGCTCGACCCGTCCAGGACCGCGCGCACCAGCTCGTGCGCCGTGCCCGCCGGGCGCCCCGACACGTCGAGCGAGGCCACCCCGTGGTCGCCCGCGAAGAGCACCACCTTCGGCTGCTCGATCGCCCGCACCTTGACCGAGGCCTGCGCGGCCGACAGCCACTCACCGAGCTCGTCGAGCCGACCGAGCGCCCCCGGCGGCACGGCCAGCCGCTCACGGCGCTCCTCGGCGTCACGCCGGATCCCCCCGTCGGGGCGCTCGATCAGATCGGAGAAGTCGTCCAGGTTCACGGGTTTCCGCCTTGTGAATCAGCGAGGGCCATCGGTGCTGGCACCCTACCCGCGCAGCACGACCGCCTGACCGGCGACCACGAGGAGGACCTCCTCGCACTCGTCCGCGAAGGCCGCGTTCAGCCGGCCCAGCTCGTCACGGAAACGGCGCCCCGCCGCCGTCGCCGGCACCACGCCCGAGCCGACCTCGTTCGTCACGGCGACGACCGTGCGACGGGTCGCCCGCACCGCCGCCACCAGCTCCGCGGTCCGCTCGCGCAGCGCGCTCTGCCCGCCGGCCGCCCACGTCCCGTCGTCCCAGGCACCCACCCGGTCCATGGCATCGGTCAGCCACAACGACAGACAGTCGACGAGGAGCGCGGGACCGTCCTCTTCGAGCAGCGGTACGAGGTCACAGGTCTCGGCGGTACGCCAGGACCCCGGCCGCCGCTCCCGGTGCAGGCCCACCCGCTCCGCCCACTCCGGATCGCCCTCCCGGCTCCCGCCCGTCGCCACGTACAGCACCTCGGGGAAGGTCTCCAGACGCCGCTCGGCCTCCACGGACTTCCCCGACCGGGCTCCGCCGGTCACCAGGGTCCGCCGTGGCACGTCCGGCACCTCGTGGTACTCGCCCACGTACAGCGTCGTCCCGTCCGGCACCGCCCGCGCGCCCGCCGCCGCGAGCCGCCGGTCCAGCTCCGCGCCGGTCGGCGCGTCGTGGTCCAGGTGGACGGCGACGACATCGGTCGCGGACCCGACGGCCCCGGTCGCCCGCAGCCGGGCCAGCGCGTCCGGCCGGCCCGTCACATCGGCGACCACCATGTCGTACGGCACCCGGTGATCGTCCGGAAGCCCGGCCGGGGACCCGCCCGGCGGCAGATAGAGCAGCGTCTCACCGTCGGCCGAGGTCACCTCGTACCCCGTACCGGGGGAGTCCATCGGCACCGCCCGCACCCGGTGCCCGGAGATCAGCGTCAACTCCCGTCCGTCCGGCACCCGGCCGGCGGTGGGCAGCCCCGCGGGCACCTCCACCGCGGGCCCGTCGTGCGGATGGGTCAGGAGCACCTGCCGCACGCCCACCAGCGAATGCCCGGACCGCGCGGCGGCGAGAGCGGCCCCCGGGGTCAGATCGAGCAGCAGGGCCCCGTCCACGAGCAGCGCCGTCGCGGCGCGCACCCGTGGCCCACGGGAGAGCGCGCACACGGCGCAGGAGCAGTCGGGACGGGGCAGTCCGAGCGGGGCGCCGGTGCCGAGCAGAGTCAGTTCCACCCTCAGATCCTCCCGCGCCACCGCGAGCGGTGCGCGCCCGGCTACTCTGCGGGCAGGAAACCGATCATCCGGTGAGCGCCAGGAGGCGGACATGGCATGGACGTGGCGGTTCGAGAAGTCCGACGGCACGGAGGTCGAACCGGTGGTGACGCCTGAGGAGTTCACCACCCAGGGCGACGCGGAAAGCTGGATCGGCGAAAACTGGCGCGACCTCCTGAGCGGCGGCGCGGACCAGGTGACCCTCTCGGAGGACGGGACGAAGATCTACGGCCCGATGCCCCTGAACGCGGAGGGCTAGAGCACCCGGCGACGAGGGAGGGGGGTGCGGGCCTACCCCCGCACCCCTCGCCCCCAGGGGCCTGCGCCCCAGCCCACAACGGACGGCGCCTTTTGCCGGGCCCAGGCTTCCGCGCCTGAACCCGCACCACAGGTGCGGTGCACAAGGGAGTGCGGGTCCAGGCACACGGGGCGGAGGCGCCCGCCGAGGGCGCCGTCCCGTGTGCCCACCGGTCCCTCCCCCA
>NZ_LIPQ01000130.1 GCF_001418135.1 Streptomyces aureus | reverse complement strand
CTCCGGCTACTGGTGGCGCCGCGGCCTGCGCACCCACCCCGAGGACGTCGTGGCCGGACCCGGCGCCACCAGTAGCCGGAGGCGGCCTCACGCAGGACGGGGCCGCCGCCGGGCGGCTCGGGGGTGGTCCGTCCGGCGGCGGCGGAGAGGAGCCCGGCGAGTCCCGGCAGCACGGGAAGGCCGGTGTCGGGGGCGGGAGGGCCGTAGCGCACCGGGCCGCGGCCGTCCGGAGCCGTCTGCCGCATGTCCCGTACCTCCTGAGCGCACGGGGGCGCCGGCACGGCACCCCCGTGCCCTTTATACGAAGGTTCGGCCGGTTCCGCCGCTCCAGGGGTCGCTTCAGGCGATGGTCACCGGGTGTCGCACGGTCGCGTTGAAGAGGTAGCCCTGGGTGTTGTGGACGGCCCGCTCGGGCTGGGTGTTGCCGGCGGCGTCGGTGGTCCGCGAGAGCAGGGTGGCCGGTCCGGTGGCGCGCGGGAGCCACGGCGTGCTCCAGCGGACCCAGCCGTCCCGCCGGGGGGCGTCGTGGAGGTGGGCCCGCCGCCAGTGCGCGCCGCCGTCGGTGGACACCTCGACCGTCCGTACGGGCGCGTGCGCGGACCAGGCCCTGCCGGTCAGCCGGTGGACCCGGCCGGCCTCCAGGGTGGCGCCGAAGGGCAGCTGGTAGGCGGACTTGAGCGTCTGGCGGCTGATCGGGGCGCTGCCGCCGGCCGGGTGGGCGTCGCCGAAGAGGCGGTACCAGTCGGTGGACCAGGGCGAGGTGAGCGGGCGGGTGGAGACCTCGATGTCGCCGAGCCATTTGATGGAGGCGATGCCGACCCAGGAGGGCACGACGAGCCGGACCGGGTACCCGTGGTCGTACGGGAGGGGCTCGCCGTTCATCTCGTACGCGAGGATCACGTCGTCGAAGGCCTTGGCGACCGGCAGGGGGCGGCGGACCCGGCCGTGGTCGATCCCGCCGGAGACGTACGGGTCGTCGAGGCCGCGCGGCTGGAGGTCGACGGCGTCGCGGGCGATCCCGGCCCGTCGCAGCACGTCGGAGAGGCGCACCCCGCGCCAGCGGGCGGCTCCGACGGCGCCGAGGGTCCAGGAGGTGCCGGTGACCGGCTCGCCCTGCTGGCTCGTGTAGAGGCTGCGTCCGTTACCGGCGCACTCGATCAGGGCCGTTCGGGTGACGGAGGGCAGGTCGCGGAGCTGCCCGTAGGTGAAGTGGACCGGGCTGCGGCCGTGCAGGCCGTCGCCCCACAGGGTGAGGCGCCAGTCGGCGGCGTCGAGGACGGGGGTGGTGGTGTGGTTGCGGACGAAGAAGCGGTCGACGGGGGTGAGCCGGCCGGTGTCCCCGAACGTGTCGAAACGGGCCTCGGCGTTGGTGCTGCGGACGGTGAAGTGCTCGGCCGGGAGGGCCTTGACGATCCCGGGCGCGGAGAGGGGGACGGCGGCCGTGGCGCGCGGGGATGCCTGTCCGGGGGTACGCGCGGGCGCGTGTGCCGATGCGGCGGCGGCCGTGGTGGCGGTGGCGAGCCCGCCGAGGGCGGAGACCGCCGGGGCCGCCGCGAGAACCTTCAGCACGGAACGGCGGGCGGGCGCGGGCGAGTTCGGCACGGGACTCCTCGGCAGGTGGGAGAGGCGCGCCACCGGGCGGCGGCGCGGCCGATCCTAGGGGCGGAAGGGCGGTGCGGACGGCTCGTTCATCGTGCTGTCACAGGGGGTTCGTCAGGTCGGCGCGGACGGCGGCCGATCCGGCGTCCCCGCATGTGCGGAGGCGGATACGGCGCCGGGGCCGGAACTGCGAAGGCGTATACGGGAGGCGGTCCGTAATTGCGGGGCGGCAGAGGCGCCGCCCGGACGACAATGCGGCATGCCGATTCGAGAAGCCCTTCCCGAGGACGCGGCGGGCGTCGCCGCCGTGCACGTGCTGTCCTGGCGGGCCGCCTACCGCGACCTGCTGCCCGCCCCCTACCTGGACGCCCTGGACGTCGGGGAACGCACCGCGACCTGGCGGGCCCGCCTCACCACCCCGGAACGGCCCACGGTCCTGGTCGAGACGGGCCCGGACGAGCGGGTGCGGGCGTTCTCCTGCTTCCGGGCCTGGCCGGACGAGGATCTCGACCGGCGGACGACGGCCGAACTGGCCGCCCTCTACGCCCTGCCGGAGGTGTGGGGCACGGGAGTCGGGCGGGCCCTTCTCGCGGCCTCGGCGGAGGCCCTCGTGGCGAGCGGGTTCCGCACGGCCGCGCTGTGGGTGTTCGCCGGGAACGCGCGGGGGCGCCACTTCTACGAGGCGGCGGGCTGGCGCCCGGACGGCGAGGTCGTGCGGGAGGAGACGGGGGGCCGGGTGCTGGAAGAACTCCGTTACCGGGGAGACCTGTTCACCTGACACGCCGACCCAGGATGTCCACATCTCAAGACGCTGATCTCATCATGCGACATCGGTGCGTACGGTGGTGAGCACGCACCCACACCGAGGGAGTCGCTCCGATGACGCATGCCTCCACCCCTGCCGCGGACCCCGCGGGCCGCGGGACGGCCCAAGAGACGGCCGTCTACACCCACGGGCACCACGAGTCGGTCCTGCGCTCGCACAACTGGCGGACGGCCGCCAACTCCGCGGCCTATCTGCTGCCCGCGCTCTCCGCCGGTCTGGACGTCCTGGACGTGGGCTGCGGACCCGGCACCATCACCGCCGACCTGGCGTCCCTGGTCGCCCCGGGCCGGGTCACCGCGGTCGACGCGGCCGAGGAGGTCCTGGTGAAGGCCCGTACCGTGGCGGCCGAACGCGGCCTGGGGAACGTCGGGTTCGCCGTCGCCGACGTGCACGCCCTGGACTTCCCCGACGACTCCTTCGACGTGGTCCACGCCCACCAGGTGCTCCAGCACGTCGGCGACCCGGTGCGGGCACTGCGCGAGATGCGGCGGGTCTGCCGCCCCGGCGGTGTCGTCGCGGCCCGGGACAGCGACTACGGGGCCTTCGCCTGGTATCCCGAACGGCCCGTCCTGGACGGCTGGCTGGACCTGTACCACCGGGTCGCCCGGTCCAACGGCGGCGAACCGGACGCGGGGCGGCGACTGTTCTCCTGGGCGCGGCAGGCCGGCTTCACCGACATCACGACGACCGCCGCCGCCTGGTGCTTCGCGACGCCCGAGGAGCGGGCCTGGTGGAGCGGCCTGTGGGCGGACCGTACGACCGGTTCCGGCTACGCCGACCTGGCCGTGTCTGGCGGCCACGCGACCAGGGCCGAGCTGACGGAGATCGCGGAGGCCTGGCGGGAGTGGGGTACGCGGGAGGACGCCTGGTTCATGGTCCCGCACGGCGAGATCCTGTGCCGGGTGTCCTGACGGGCCGTCGGACGGGCGACGGACCCGACACCTCCCAGGAGGCGCCGCTGCGGTCCTCGGGCAGCCGGTCGTCCAGGTGGTCCTCGCTGAAGCCGAGTCGCGCGGCGAGAACCCGGTAGCGGGCGCGGCGGGCCTCGCCGACGGGGACCCCGTACAGGGTGAGGATGTGGAGCAGGAGGCGGAAGCCGAGGTCCGGGTCGACGGCCGTGACCACGTCCTCCAGGACCCGCGCCACCCCTCGTACCGGCTCCGCGCCGGCGTGGACCGCCTCGCGGACCTCCCGCAGCACCGCCTCCGTCAGATCGGTCCTGGCGGGCGGGAGGAAGGGCGCGTAGGCGGGGTCGACCTCCGCGAGGTGGGCGTGGCACACCTGGGAGACCTGCTCGAGCCAGTCCCGCCCGTCGGCGTCGAACTCGTCCTCGTCCGGGACGTTCAGACGCCCGGTCGCGGTCCGCCAGAGCAGAACGACCGACCGCGCCGGGAGGGCGGAGTCGAGGAGCCGCCAGGCGTCGTCGAGAAGCACCGCGGCGTACGCCCCCGGGGCGTGCCCCGGACCGTCGTCGGCGACCCGCTGGATGTGTTCGCGCGGGGTGCCCCCGTAGGCCCATTCCGTCCCGCGGAGCGCGGCCGCGAGCATCGGCAGCCCGAACCGCCCGCGTGCGAAGTCGCGACGGCCCGGATCGAGGGGGCGCCAGCGCACGGTCAGCTCGTCATGGACCACGGCCCGCGGGTAGGCCAGCCCGTCGCCGAGGGCGATCAGCCGCTCGTACGTGTCCGCGTCGACCGGCACCGAGTACGCCTTGAGCGCCCTCAGGAACAACCGGAACCCGAGGTCGGCGTCCGCCTCGCGCACGACCCGGAGGAGGGCGGGAACGATCCCCGGTACGGCGACGCGGAGAACGAGTCCGGCCGCGGCCGACTCGACCTCCGCGGCCACTGCCGTCCGCAGCTCCTCCTCCGGCACCACGGGCCGCGCCTCGTCCAGGGACTTCGCCTCGTACGGGTCGCGCTCCGGAGCCCGCGGCGGGCACAGCTCCGCGACACCCTCCAGCCAGGTCCGGGTGTCCGTGCCCTCCTCGGCCGGGTCGAAGCAGCGGCGTACGGCCGCCAGCCACACGGTGTGGAGCACGTCGTCCGGCAGCGGGGACTCCAGGAGGAGCCGGACGTCCGCGCCGAGCCGGTGGTCGTCGTCCTCCGCCTCGGACTCGGCGATGTCGAGCACCACCGGTTCGTCGAGCCGGAGTGCCGACCGGGCGCACAGGATGCCGGCGAGTCCGCTGAGCCCGAAGTCGGCCGCGTAGTCGTAGGAGTAGACCTCGCGCGTGCGCGCCATCCCCGTACCTCCCGTCTCCCGGCCGGAACGGCCGCCCGTCGGTGCGAAGGGCGCCCCTTCCCATGATCGGCGCAATGCGCGTCCGACGCCCCTTCCGCCGGGGTCGCCCGGGTGAGGGCCGAGACGGTCAGGTGGTGGCCGGCCGGTCCTCGGCCACCGCCGTGCCGCCCACGAACGGCACCAGCCGGTGCGCCTCCTCCTCCAGGGCCGCCCGGTCGGTGGCGCGGAGCGGCCCGAACGGCGCGAGCCGCAGCGTCCCGGCCACGAGGGACCACGTGCCGCGCACCCGGCCGTCCACCAGGAAGGTGGGCCGGACCTGTGCCGCGCCGGGCATCACGAGGGTGCGGTCCTCGTCGCCGATGATCCGGGTCCGGTCGGCATGGGCGAGCAGCACGTTGTCGAACGCGGGCAGCAGTCGCACCGGTGCGGGGGTCTCGGGGTCGGGCAGCTCCGCGTCGGCCAGGTCGAACAGTTCCCCGCCACCGGGGCCGGAATAGCGGCGCAGCTCGGCGCCCATCTCCGCGACGACCCCGCCCAGGCGGGTCAGCCCGCACCAGGCCTGGACGTCCTTCACGCCGGCCGGGCCGAAGGCGGCGAGATGGCGGCGGATCAGCTCCTTCGCCGCGTCGCCGTCACCGGTGGGCGCCATCGGTCGTCCCAGCCACGCGTCGGCGGGCGTGACGGAGATCGCCGACCGGTTGCCCCAGGAGCCCCAGGAGCCCGTGGCGGGATCGTGGACGAGCGGAGTCCGCAGCTCGACCTCCCCTGCCAGGATCCGTCCGTCGTGGCCGGGGTGGCGTTCGGCGAGTTGCCGGGCCAGTTCCCTGCGGGGCAGCGTCCGGCCCCCGAGCAGGGCGAGCCCCTCGGTGACGAGCGCCGCCGCGTCCAGCCCCGTGCCGTGCCCGGTGACGCGGTTCCGGGTGAAGTACGACGAGCCGGCGGTGCGGTCGAGTACGGGCTGTACCAGCGGCCGCAGGCGGCGGAAGTCGTCGGCCGTGACGAGGTGCTGGGTGCTGCGGAGCAGCGTCGACCGGACGACCTTCCGGTCCTCGACGAGCGCGGTGAGATCCGCCTGGGTGAAGCCGTCGATCCTGCTCCACAGGCCGACGTAGGGCCAGTTGGGCTCCTGCGCCTGGAGGGCCACCAGACGTCCGATCACGTCGAGCGGCGGACGGTCGGTGCGCGCGAGCAGGAACTGCCGGTCGAGGAGCGCCCGGTTCAGCGCCCGGAGGGAGAGCGTGGTCACGACAGACGCGCCGAGACGTGGCCCTGGCAGGCCCCCGCGAGGTGGTCGGGCGTCGGTACGCCGGTGACCTGCGGGGCGGGCCGGATCTCACGAGTGATCATTCTTGGTCCTCACCTCGGGTCGCGGTCTTTCGCATTCGACTCTAGAGACCCTTCCGGCCACTTTCCGGCCGGAACTCCGGGCAGTATTCCGGCATGGCGAACACCAGCTCACGGACCCTCCGGCTGCTCTCCCTGCTGCAGACCCACCGCCATTGGCCCGGCCCCGGCCTGTGCCAACGGCTCGGGGTGTCCGAGCGCACCCTGCGGCGCGACATCGACCGGCTGCGCGACCTCGGCTATCCGGTCGGCGCGGCCCGTGGCACGGACGGCGGCTACCAGCTGGCGCCCGGTGCCGTCCTGCCGCCGCTCCTGCTCGACGACGAGGAGGCGGTGGCCCTCGCCGTCGGCGTCGGCGACGCGGCGCAGAGCGGGATCGCGGGAATCGAGGACGCGTCGGTGAGGGCGCTCACCAAGGTGGTGCGGGTCCTGCCGCCCCGGCTGCGGGCCCGGGTGGACGCCCTGCGGGCGGTCACCGTCTCCGCCTCGGCGTCCGGGCCGGCCGTCGCCGCGGAGGTGCTCACCACGGTCGCCCAGGCGTGCCGGGACGAGGAGCGGCTGCGGTTCGGCTACACCGCCCGGGGCTCGGCGGCCACCGAGCGCGAGGTCGAGCCGCACCGCGTCGTCGCCCTCGGCGGGCGCTGGTACCTGGTCGCCCACGACCTGGAACGGCATGACTGGCGCAGCTTCCGCCTCGACCGGCTGACCGGGCCGACGGCGACCGGAGTCCGCTTCCGGCCCCGTCCGCTCCCGGCCGAGGACGCCGCGGCCTTCGTACGGGCGGCCGGCGGGACCCCCGCGCCCTGGACCGTCGAGGTCCTCGTCCACGCGCCCGCCGCGCGGGTGCGGCAGACGGTCGGCCGGTGGGGCACGGTCGAGCCGGCCGGCCGGGACAGCTGCCGGCTCACCATGACCTCGACGTCCCTCGACTGGCCGACGCAGGCGCTGGGCAACGTGGGAGCCGAGTTCGAGGTGCTGGGGCCGCCGGAGTTCGCCGCACACCTCCGGGAGTGGGGTGCCCGCTTCCTCCGCGCGACCTCTCAGTGGATGTCGTGAAACCCGATGCAGTCCGGGTCCTGGAGGGGGCAGCCGGGGTGGGGCGTGCGGTCCCGCTCC
>NZ_LIPQ01000013.1 GCF_001418135.1 Streptomyces aureus | reverse complement strand
CGCGAGCAGCCCGGGGTCGTAGGGGTGCGCGCCGGGCACCACGCACTCGGGGTCGGGGCAGGAGCAGGCGGCTCCCGCGGACGTGCGGGTCGTCGCTCTCAGGCCCGCTCCCGGCAGGACGGGCCAGTCCCATTCGACGGCGAAGGTGACCGCCGCGTCGAGCCGGGCGGTCCTCGCCTTGCGCCGGAACCGGAGCCTGCGTCGCCTTCCGAGGATCTCGCGCATGAGCGCTCGTTCCTTTCCGTTGAACGCCGAATCCACATCACACCATGTGCAGGACACTTCACCGTGCGTATCAGCGCGTACCGGGTCGGCGGGACGGTGGCCCCTGTCGGAGCGGGGCCGCCCGGGCCGGAACCAGGTGGAACCACGTGGAAACCGGATGGAGCGGGTCAGTACCAGGTGGAGCCAGGTCAGAACGAGGTGGAGCCGGGTCAGCACCAGGGGCGGGTCAGAACACGTTCCCCGCCACTCGGTGACGGGCTGCGGCCTGCGGCATGTAGGACGCCGGGGTCCCGCGTGGCGTTCCGGGGCAGCTTCAACTGCCCCTGCCTGTCATCGATTACGTACCCAGCACGCTCGGAATGACGCGCCTTCAAACGACGCCAGTCGACCGCAAAAGGTGCACACCGAGGACAATTTTCGGCCAACTTCGCCGGTACTTCAACCCTCTCGCACGACCTCACGGACACCACAAGTCCCGTGGGGACAATGCTGGACATCGTTCCTCTTGTGCGTGTACATGTGGATGCATCGAGCGGCTCAGAATGACATGGGGGTTTGCGATGCTATGGCGTCAAACGCACCGGTCGGAAAGCCGACTGACATGAGCGCCCCACAGATGCCGAAAGTGGCCGGAATCGACTCCACGGTTCCCGGGCCCCCGCACACTACGGCGCCCCTCCCCGGGGTCCCCGCGGCGGCAGCACCCTCCGAACCGGTCTCCCCACCGGGAGCGCTGATCCAGGACCGGCTGGCCGCCTGGGTCTCCGACCTCACCACCCTCCACGAACTCACCGAGCGCCTCATCAGGACCGCCTCCCTCGACGAGGCCCTCCGCGAGGTCCTCGGCGCCGGCGCCGCCCTCGTCGGGGCCCGCCGCGGAATGGCCGTCCTCGAACCGGCCGACGGGCTCGGCCCCGCCTCCACCATCGGCCTCGGCCTCGCCCACTCGGACCTCGGCACGATCGAGACCGTCCCGCGCGGCACCAGCAGCTACGGCCGCCTCCTCGACGGCCTCCCCGATCCGGTCCACCCCGAGCGGGTCCCCGATCCGATCGCCATCCGCGACGTCCGTACCGAAGAGGGTCTCGACCCGCGCCACCGCGAGGTCGCCGCCCGCCTCGGCTACGCCGCCAGCTACGCCCTCCCCCTCGCCACCGAAGAGGCCGGCCGGCTCGGTGCCGCCGTCTGGCTCTACGACGAGCCCGCCGAGCCCACCGACCGCCAGCGCCACCTCATCGGGCTCTACGGCCGCTTCGCCACCGAGCACCTCGCCCGCCTCCTCCAGGTCGAACGCGCCCGCGTGCAGGTCGCCACCATCGCCGAGGAGCTGCTCCCCAGTCGTCTCCCCCGCGTCCCCGGGGTCCAGCTGGCCGCCCGCCACCGCACCGGCTCCCGGGGCGGCGGCGACTGGTTCGACGCGCTGCCGCTGCCCGAGGGCGCCCTCGGCCTCGCCGTCGGCTCGGTCTCCGGCACCGGACCGAGCGCACTCGCCGCCATGGGGCGGCTGCGCGCCTCCCTGCGCGCGTACGCGGTGATGGAGGGCGAGGACCCCGTCGCCGTCCTCTCCGACCTGGAGCTCCTGCTCCGGCTCACCGAACCGGCCCGCTCGGCGACCGCGCTCTTCGCGTACGCCGAACCGTCGCGGCGCCGGATCGTCCTCGCCGGCGCCGGGCACGCGCCGCCGCTGGTCATCGGGGAGCGGCGCACCGAGTTCGTCGAGACCTCGCTCTCGGCCCCGCTCGGGATGCTGTCCTGCTGGGAGGCGCCGAGCGTGGAGTTGTCCACGGAGCCCGGAGAAACGGTGCTTCTCTACACCGACGGGCTGCTGCGCCGTACCGGCGACGCCATGGACCGGGCTTTCGCGCGGCTCCACGCGGCGGCGTCGAGCGTGCCGAAGGCGGACCGGGGCGACCCTGGCGCCGTCGCCGACCACGTCCTGCGGACCGTGCTGCCCGGGGGTCTCGACACCGCCGTGGACGGGGAGGACGTGGTCCTGCTCGCCGCCCGCTTCGACTGAGCGGCACGGGGCGGCCGTCCGTGTGGGGACACATAAGCGGAGCGTGACATTCCGGTAATGGGTCTTCCGGCCCTGGGCCCCCTTCCGTACGACCGTACGATGGTGGGGGTTCAGTGTCGTACCAAGAGGAGGCAGACCCGTGGCCGAGGAGCTCACGCCGGAGACCCCGGAAGAGACTGAGGAACAGGCGATCAAGCAGCGGAAGAACGGCCTGTACCCGGGCGTCTCCGACGAGCTGGCCGAGAACATGAAGTCCGGCTGGGCCGACACCGAGCTGCGCGGTCTGGAGCCGATCGCCCAGGCCGACAAGACCGCCGAGCGCCGCGCGGCGCTCTCCGCCCGCTTCCCGGGCGAGCGCCTGGTGATCCCGGCCGGCAAGCTGAAGACCCGGTCGAACGACACCGAGTACGCCTTCCGCGCCTCCACCGAGTACGCGTACCTCACCGGCGACCAGACCCAGGACGGCGTCCTCGTCCTGGAGCCGACGAAGAGCGGCCACGAGGCGACGATCTACCTGCTGCCGCGCTCCGACCGTGAGAACGGCGAGTTCTGGCTCGACGGCCAGGGCGAGCTGTGGGTCGGCCGCCGCCACTCCCTCACCGAGGCCGAGCAGCTCCTCGGCGTCCCCGCGAAGGACGTCCGCGAGCTGGCCGACGCGCTGCGCGAGGCCACCGGCCCCGTCCGCAACGTCCGCGGCCACGACGCCGGCATCGAGGCCGCGCTGACCGACAAGGTCACCGCCGAGCGCGACGAGGAACTCCGCGTCTACCTCTCCGAGGCCCGTCTCATCAAGGACTCCTTCGAGATCGCCGAGCTGGAGAAGGCCTGCGCCTCCACCGCCCGCGGCTTCGAGGACGTCGTCAAGGTCCTCGACAAGGCCGAGGCCACCAGCGAGCGCTACATCGAGGGAACCTTCTTCCTCCGCGCCCGCGTCGAGGGCAACGACATCGGCTACGGCTCCATCTGCGCCGCCGGCCCGCACGCCACCACCCTGCACTGGGTGCGCAACGACGGCGACGTCCGCTCCGGCGACCTGCTGCTGCTCGACGCCGGCGTGGAGACCACGGAGCTCTACACCGCGGACATCACCCGTACCCTGCCGATCAACGGCCGGTACACCGAGCTCCAGCGCAAGATCTACGACGCCGTGTACGAGGCGCAGGAGGCCGGCATCGCCGCGGTGAAGCCCGGGGCCGCCTACCGCGACTTCCACGACGCCGCGCAGCGCGTCCTCGCCGAGAAGCTCGTCGAGTGGGGCCTCGTCGAGGGCCCGGTCGAGCGCGTCCTGGAGCTCGGTCTCCAGCGCCGCTGGACCCTGCACGGCACCGGCCACATGCTCGGCATGGACGTCCACGACTGCGCCGCCGCGCGCACCGAGGCCTACGTCGACACGACCCTCGCGCCGGGCATGTGCCTGACCGTCGAGCCGGGTCTGTACTTCCAGGCCGACGACCTGACCGTGCCGGAGGAGTACCGCGGCATCGGCGTCCGGATCGAGGACGACATCCTCGTCACCGAGGACGGCAACCGGAACCTCTCGGACGCGCTGCCGCGCCACGCCGACGAGGTCGAGGCGTGGATGGCCGCGCTGAAGGGCTGACCTCCGCGTACGTTGGAACCGAAGGGCCCTCGTCGACCGACCGGCGGGGGCCCTTCCCCGTACCGCCGTCGTAGGGGCGCGGCCCACCCCACCGGTGGGACCCGTGTGCTCACGCCATGAGCAGGGAAGGGCTGTCCTTCCACTTCAGGATCTTGTCGAAGCTGACCACCGCACCACCCCGGCCCGACCGGTTGCCGAACTGCACATGGTCCGCGAGCTCCTCGATGAGCCGCAGCCCCCGGCCGTGCTCGGCGTCCGACGGCGCGGCGGGCAGCTCGGCGCCGGGGAAACCGGGGCCGGAGTCCGCCACCTCGATACGGCAGGTCTCGCCGTCCAGGTACGCCGTCACCCGATAGGCCCGGCCGGCCGCACCCGACTCGTCGGACCCGTCGCCACCGTGTTCGACCGCGTTCGCGCACGCCTCGGTCAGCGCGACCGACAGGTCGTACGACACGTCGGGATCGACACCCGCCGTCTCCATCGTGCCCAACAGAAGCCTTCGGGCGAGCGGCACGCTCGCGGCTTCGCGCCGCAGATGGAGTGACCACCAGATGCTCATGCTCCAGCCTCCCGGCAGCGGCTCGACATACCGATACCTATTGCCGGACAGAACCCTTCGTAAGCGCACGGACGCGTCAAGAGCGCTCGATCGGCGGATGCACCGGGTCAGTGCGCCGGTGTATGTCACCCCGAAGACCCGCAAGAGCCCCAAGAACGACCTTCTGGACCTGCCTCATACCGGTCGGGCCCGTGGTGCGATGATGGGCCCGCCATGAATGCCCCCGCGCTCGCTCCACGGCTGCTGAGGGCCGCGGTGTTCACCGCGGTCTGCGTCGTGCTGTCCGCGCTCGGGCACGCCATCGCCGCCTGTGCGGGCATCGCCCTGTGGACGCTGCTCGCCGGCTTCCTCGGCGTCTTCGGCATCACCCTCCTCTTCACCGGACGGGAACGCTCGCTCGGCTTCGTCGTCGGCGCCCTCGCCGGCGGACAGCTCGGGCTGCACGTCCTCTTCGGTCTCGGTCAGCGCCGGCTCGGCCTGAGCCCCCAGGGCGACGACGCCCTCGTACAGATGGCGGCACGGCTCGTCTGCGGCGCGGGGACCTCGTCCCTCACCTCCGCCGACGCCACCAGGATCATCCGCGACGCCGGTCTCGACCCGGCCACCGCGCACGCCGGCGCCCACCACCTCGGACACACGGCCGCCACGGCGACCGCGCCCGCCGGCGAGCTGCTGCCCGGTCTGCCCATGCTCCTCGGCCACCTGCTGGCCGCCGTGGCCACGGGCTGGCTGCTGCGCCGCGGCGACCGGGCCCTCGGCCGTCTCGTCGAACTCTCCGAGCAGGGGGCGACGGAGCTCGCCGAATGCGCCCTCGTCCGCTCGCTGCGGGCCGCGCTCCGGCTCGTACGGGCGCTGCTCAACGGCCTTGCGGCGGCACCCGGCACCGGGCCGCGGCGGACGGTCCGTACGGCCTTCGACTCCTCGCCGCCACCGGTGGCCGAGGCGCTCAAGGACACGCTGATCAGGCGGGGCCCGCCGGCCGCCGACTGCGTTCTCGCAGCCTGACGCGGACCGCTCACAGGGAGCGGGGCCGCGCTCGTCCGCACGCCGGTCCAGGGTCTGTCCCCCGGCGCACCGGACTCCCTCGCGTTCCTCCGAGCTGGAGTGTCTTCTGCCATGACCGTTTCCCGTGTCTCCTCCCGCGTCTCCGCCACCCGGGTCGCCCTCGCCGGCGGCATCGCCCTCTCCTCCGTCGTCCTGCTGTCCGGCACGGCGTTCGCGCACGTGAGCGTGCAGCCGCAGGGCGAGGCCGCCAAGGGCGGCTACGCGACCGTCAACATCAAGGTCCCGAACGAGCGCGACAACGCCTCCACCGTGAAGGTCGAGGTCAACTTCCCGCTCGACCACCCGCTCGCCTCCGTCATGCCGCAGCCCGTCCCCGGCTGGAAGGCCGAGGTGACCAAGAGCAAGCTCAGCAAGCCGCTGGAGCTGCACGGCAAGACGATCAACGAGGCCGTCTCCAAGGTGACGTGGACCGCCGACGGTTCGAAGATCGGCCCCGGCCAGTTCCAGCAGTTCCCGCTCTCCCTCGGCCGGCTGCCCGAGGACGCCGACCAGCTGGTCCTCAAGGCGATCCAGACGTACGACAACAAGGAGGTCGTGCGCTGGATCGAGGAGCAGAAGGAAGGCGCGGAGGAGCCGCAGAACCCCGCCCCCGTCCTGAAGCTCTCCGCCGCCTCCGCCGACCACCACGGTGGCGCCGCCCCGTCCGCCTCTGCCTCGACCCCGGCCGCGGACGAGAAGGCCGGGCACGACGAGAAGGCCGGCCACGACGGCGAGGCCGACGCGAAGAAGGAGACGGCCGCCGCCGACTCCTCCGACACCACGGCCCGGATCCTCGGCGTCCTCGGCATCCTCGTCGGCATCGCCGGCGTCGCGTTCGGTGTCCTCGCCGGCCGCCGCCGCTCGGCCTGACGGCCGCACTCATCCAGAGAACCCGGAAAGAAGCGGAAAGAACCAGCATGTCCGCAGAGAAGACCCCCTCCCAGAAGCCCGGGGACGGCCCCGCCCGTCCCGGGCGCCGCACCCCGCTGATCGTCGCCGCGGTCGCGATCGTCGCCGCGATCGGCATCACCGCGGCCGTCGGCCTCGGCGGCAACGACGACACGTCCTCGGCCGGCGGCTCGGGCTCGGTCGCCGTGGTCTCCGGCGGCGACGACTCCACCAAGGCCGCGACCGTCCTCGACCGGCCGTTCACCAAGCCCGGACTCGTCCTCACCGACACCAAGGGCCAGAAGTACGACCTGCGGGAGCGGACCAAGGGCAAGCCGACGCTCATCTACTTCGGCTACACGCACTGCCCCGACGTCTGCCCCATGACGATGAGCAACATCGCCATCGCCAAGAAGCAGCTCCCCAAGGCCGACCAGGACAAGCTCCAGGTCGTCTTCGTCACCACCGACCCCGAGCGGGACACACCGGCCGAGCTCGCCAAGTGGCTGCCCGCCGCGGGCGACCCCTCCTTCACCGGTCTCACCGGCTCGTTCTCCACCATCCAGGCGGGGGCGCGGCAGATCGGCATCGGCATCGACCCGCCGAAGAAGGAGAACGGCAAGGTCGTCTCCATGCACGGAGCACAGGTGATCGCCTTCTCGCCGACGACCGACCAGGGCTACGTCCTGTACGGCGAGGACACGAGCATCGACGACTACGCCAAGGATCTGCCGAAGCTCATCAAGGGGGAGAACCCGTGAACCGCCGCACCACCACCCTGTCCGCCTCCGTGGCGCTCGCCGCCGCGCTCGCACTGACCGGGTGTTCGTCCTCGACCGAAGCGTCCGAGGACGGGAAGCCCGACCTGAAGGTCAGCGGCGCGTTCATGCCGCAGCCCGTGATGGACATGGCCGGCGGCTTCCTCACCATCAAGAACGACAGCGGCACCGCGGACAAGCTCACCTCGGTCACCAGCGCCATCTCGGACGACGTCACGATCCACGAGACGAAGGACCAGAAGATGCGGGAGGTGAAGTCCTTCGACATCCCCGCGAACGGGGAGCTGAAGCTCGCCCGCGGTGGCAACCACATCATGTTCATGGAGCTGAAGAAGAAGCCCAAGCAGGGCGAGAAGGTCGGCATCGAGCTCCACTTCGAGAAGTCCGACCCGATCAAGGTCGACCTTCCCGTCGAAGCCGCCGGCCACAACCCGCAGCAGCACTGAGCGCGTTGACGGAGTTCTCACAGAACTGACGGAGTGAACCGGAAGATGACAACCACCGCCCCGCGCCTCGGTACCGCCCTGGCCCGGCTGCTGATCCTCGCGGCCGCGCTGCTCGGCACGCTGCTCGCCGGCGCCGCCCCCGCGTCCGCGCACGCGGCGCTGACCGGAAGCGATCCGAAGGACGGGGCGGTGGTCGCCACCGCTCCCAAGGAGGTCAACCTCACCTTCTCCGAACAGGTCGCCATGAGCGCCGACTCGATCCGGGTCCTCGACCCGGCGGGCCGGCGGGCCGACACCGGCGAGATACTCGACCTCTGCAGCGGCTCGATCGTCCGCTACGGGGTGGCGCTCAGGGCCGGACTGCCCGACGGCACGTACACCGTGGCCTGGCAGACGGTCTCGGCCGACAGCCACCCCATCTCCGGCGCCTTCACCTTCTCCATCGGCGCCCCCTCCACGACATCCGTCGCCCTGCCCGACCGGACGGCCGGCGGCGGCCTCGTCGGCACTCTCTACGGCATCGCGCGCTACGTCTCGTACGCCGGGTTCGCCGTCCTCGTCGGCGGAGGCGCCTTCGTCCTGGCCTGCTGGCCGCGCGGCGCGAGCGTCCGGCCCGTCCAGCAGACCGTGGTCCGGGGCTGGCTGACCCTCACCGGCGCCACCCTGGTCATGCTGCTCCTGCGCAGCCCGTACACCGGCTCCGGTGAACTCTCCGACGCCTTCGACCTGGCGGGTCTGAAGGCCGTCCTGGAGACGAAGACCGGCGCCGCGCTCACCTCCCGGCTGCTGCTGCTCGGGGCGGCCGCGCTCTTCGTGGCCGTCCTCTTCGGCGCCTACGCCCGGCGGACCGACCCGAAGGAGAAGAAGGACCTCGCGTTCGGGCTCGGCGTCGGCGGCACCGTCGTCGCCGCGGGCATCGCCGGCACCTGGGCGCTGGCCGAGCACGCCTCGACCGGTATCCAGCCCGGGATCGCCATGCCCGTCGACATCCTGCACCTGCTGGCCGTCGCCGCCTGGCTCGGCGGTCTCACGGTGCTGCTCGTCTCGCTCTACAAGGCGCCGTCCGTCGACCGCTCGGCGATCGAGCGCTTCTCCAAGGTGGCCTTCGGCTCCGTGGCCGTCCTCGCGGCCACGGGCCTCTATCAGTCCTGGCGCCAGGTGGGCTCCTGGTCCGCGCTGACCGGAACCCGCTACGGGCAGCTGCTGCTCGTCAAGATCGGCCTGATGTGCGTCCTCATCGGCATCGCCTGGATCTCGCGCCGCTGGACCCAACGCCTCGCCGACCCGAAGCCTTCGGCCGAGGAAGCCGAGCAGGCGGAGGCCAAGGCGGAGGCCGGGGCGGAGGCCGGGGCGAAGGCCGAGGCTGAGGCGGAGGCCGACGAAAGCGAAGAGGCCGACGAGGCTGAAGGCGGGGAATCGGCGGACGCGACCCACGTCACGGGGACCGCCGAGGCCGCCGAGGCCGCCGATCCCGAGCGTGCCGCTCAGCTCGCCCGGCAGCGGGCCGCCGTCGCCACCGCGCGGCGCAAGCGGGAGCGGGACGCCGACCCCGAGCGGGCCGGTCTGCGCCGCTCGGTGCTGACCGAGGCCGCCGTCGCCGTCGTGCTCCTCGCCGTCACCACCGTCCTCACCTCGACCGAGCCCGGCCGTACCGAGGAGGAGGCGGCGCGGGGCGGCACCGCCGCCTCCGGCCCGGCCGCCGTGCCCGACCGGCCCGTCGACATCCGGCTGCCCTTCGACACCGGCGGCACCGAAGGCAAGGGCGTCGTCCGGCTCAGCCTCGACCCGGGCCGCACCGGCGCCAACGCGCTCCACCTCTTCGTCGAGCGCCCCAACGGCAAGCCGCTGGACGTCCCCGAGATCAAGGTCGCCCTCACCCTGGAGGCGAAGGACGTCGGCCCGCTGCCCGTCGCCCCGGACCGGATCCAGACCGGACACTGGAGCGCGAGCGGCGTCCAGATCCCGATGCCCGGCGAGTGGCGGATCCAGGTGACCGTCCGTACCTCCGAGATCGACCAGACCACCATCGAGAAGAACGTGAAGATCGGCTGACCCGTGACCGAGAACGACAACCTTGAGATCTCCCGGCGGCGCCTGCTCGGCACCGTCGGCGCTGCGGGCGCCGCCGGACTCGTCATCGGCGCGGCCGGTGGCGTCGGGGTCACCGCGGCCGGGTCGGGCGACGACACCGCCGGGACCGGAGCCGGTGGCGCGCCGGCGCTGACGTCCGTCGGTGCGACCGAGGTGATGTTTCACGGGAAACATCAGGCCGGTATCACCACGCCCCTCCAGTCCCGCGGTCATCTGATCGCCTTCGACCTCGCCCCGGGCGCCGGTCACAAGGAGTCGATGGCCCTGCTGCGCCGCTGGTCGGTGACGGCGAAGGCGCTGATGGCGGGCAAGACGCCGGCCGGGGACACCGGAGTGGCGCTCGACGCGGGCCCCTCCTCCCTCACGGTCACCTTCGGCTTCGGCCGTACCTTCTTCGACCGGACCGGGCTCACCGCGCGCCGCCCCTCCGCGCTCGACCCGCTGCCCGCCTTCTCGGCCGACGCCCTGGACG
>NZ_LIPQ01000129.1 GCF_001418135.1 Streptomyces aureus | reverse complement strand
GGGGCCGGCGGCGCCGGGGGCCGGGGTGACGGGGTCCGGGGAGGTGTCCCCGGGGACGTGGTCCATGCGTCCATTCCGCCAGGATCGTGCCTCTGAGGCAAGTTTCTTGCCTCAGAGGCAAAAGCCCGGGGTCGTACGGTCAGCGCTGCGCGACGGCCTGTTTCACCAGGGTCTTCCCGAAGTCCCACATCAGCCCGCCGCCACCGTGGGCGTCGTCCATGACCGCGGTGAAGGCGGTGACGAACCGGTCCACGTCCGCCTCGTCGACGACCAGCGGCGGGATCAGCTTGATCACCTCCAGATGATCCCCGGAGACCTGGGTGAGGATCTGGTGCCGCTGGAGCAGCGGCACGACGACCATCTGGGCGAAGAGTCCCTTCCGGGCCGCCTGGAGCATGGTCCAGCGCCCACGCAGTCCCAGTGAGGACGGCCTGCCGAACTCGATCCCGATCATCAGGCCGCGCCCGCGGATCTCGTGGAGCAGCTCGTACCGGGGCACGAGCTCCTTCAGCCGCCCGGAGAGCAGGTCGCCGATCCGGCGGGCGTGCGCGACCGTCCCCTCGTCCTCCATGACCGAGAGGACGGCGAGTCCGGCCGCCATGGCCTGGGCGTTCGATCCGAAGCTCGCCGAGTGGACCAGGACCCGGTCCATCGACGAGTAGACCTTCTTGAAGATCCAGTCCTTGCCGAGGGTGGCGCCGACCGGCACGTAGCCGCCGGAGAGCGCCTTGGCGACACAGACCAGGTCGGGTTCGACGCCCTCCTCGTGCTGGTACGCGTAGAAGTCGCCGGTCCTGCCGAGGCCGGTCTGCACCTCGTCGGCGATGAGCAGCGCCCCGTGCCGGTGCAGCAGCTCCTGGGCGGCCCGCAGGAACCCCGGCGGAGCCTCGTGGACGCCTTTGCCCTGGATGGGTTCGACGACGAAGGCGGCCACGTCGCCGCCGCGCAGCTCCCGCTCCAGGGCTTCGAGGTCGCCGAGCCCGATCGCCGTGTCGGGCAGCAGCGGGGCGAAGCCGTCCCGGAAGCCGTTCTCGCCGTTGACGGAGAGGGAGCCGGTGGTCAGCCCGTGGAAGGCGTGCGTGCAGTAGAGGACCCTGGGGCGCCCGGTGGCGTACCGGGCGAACTTGAGGGCGGTCTCCACCGCCTCCGTGCCGCTGTTGCCGAAGAAGACCCGGTCGAGGTGCGGGCTGTGGGCGAGCAGCCGCTCGGCGAGGAGCCCGGGCAGCGGCTGGCAGTCGAAGCGGGTGAGGTCGGCGAGCTGGGCGTCCAGGACGTCGTGGAGGGCCTTGCGGACGACGGGGTGATGCCGTCCGAGGCCCATCACGCCGAAGCCGGCGAGCATGTCGAGGTGGTCGACCCCGTCGGCGTCCCAGAAGTGGGCGCCCTCGGCCCGCTCGTACACCTTGTCGAAGCCGATGGTGTGGAGCATGCGCGGCAGCTGGTGGTTGAGATAGCGGGCGTGCAGCTCGTACCGCTCGCCGCCGCGCTCGGCGAGCAGCGCCTGCAGGTCGAACTCACCCTTCACGGTCGCTCACCCGTTTCATGGGCGGTCACCGGCTTCATGGACGGTCACCCTTCCCCGGTCGCTCACCCGTTGTTCCCGGACACGGTCTCCCTGACCGCGCGCAGGGATTCCTTGAGGGAACCCATGGTGGCCAGGACGGCGGTGGGCTCGTAGCCGCAGTGCGCCATGCAGTTGGCGCAGCGCGGGTCCTTGCCGCGGCCGTACTTGTCCCAGTCGGTGTCCTCGATGAGTTCGCGGTACGTGGGGACGTATCCGTCGCTCATGAGATAGCAGGGTCGCTGCCAGCCGAAGAGCGAATAGTTCGGAATGGCCCAGGCGGTGCACGGGAAGTCCGCCTTTCCTTCCAGGAAGTCCAGGAAGAGCGGCGAGTGGTTGAGCCGCCAGCGGCGCCGGTTTCCGCCGGCGAAGGCCTTCTTGAAGAGTTCGCGGGTCTGCTCGACGCCGAGGAAGTGCTCCTGGTCGGGGGCCTTCTCGTACGCGTACGCGGGCGAGATCATCATCTCGTCGACCTGGAGGTCGTCGTTGAGGTAATTGAGCACCTCGATGATGGTCTGCGGGGTGTCGGTGTTGAAGAAGGTCGAATTGGTGGTGACGCGGAAGCCGCGCCGCTTGGCCTCCTTGATGGCCGCCACCGCCTCGTCGAACACGCCTTCCTTGGCGACGGATTCGTCGTGCCGCTCGCGCAGGCCGTCGATGTGGACGGCGAAGGCGAAGTACGGCGAGGGCGTGAAGTTCTCCAGCTTCTTGCGCAGCAGCATCGCGTTGGTGCAGAGGAAGACGTACTTCCGCTTGGCCACCAGCTGGCGCACGATCTCGTCGATCTGGGGGTGCATCAGGGGCTCGCCGCCCGCGATGGACACCATGGGGGCGCCGGACTCGAGGACGGCGCCGACCGCCTGGGCGACCGGCATGCGCTGCTTGAGGACACCTGCCGGGTGCTGGATCTTTCCGCAGCCCTCGCACTTGAGGTTGCAGGCGAACAGCGGCTCGAGCTCGACGATCAGCGGGAACTTCTCACGCTTGCGGAGCTTCTGTTCGATGAGGTAGGTCCCGACCCGGATGGACTGACGGAGCGGCATGGCCATAACTCGCTCACCTCCTGGGGAGCAGCAAAGAACGGTGCCATTCGAAGAATGCGGGAAGGACGGCACGAAGAACACGGAAGGCCGATATTCCCCCGCGTACCGTGCCGATCCGGACCAGTTCATGTTCTGGAGCGTCCACGACCACCCGGACGGCCGCAACCGGGCGGGCGTCCGGCCCCGGACCGCCGCGGGCCGTCCCCAGCGTCGCGGCGGACTCCATGTCGACGGCGATGGCGCCGGTGGCGCGCAGCGCGGCCCGCTCGGGCCCGCGCACCACGTGGTCGGAGCCGGTCAGCGGCCCGGTGTGGACGGCCCGCCCGGGCACGGCCCTGACCAGGGCCTTCACCAGGAGATCGGTCCCGGTGCAGGAGATCGTGCCATCGGGACCACGCGTCTCGTCGGCGACGATCAGGTCCCCCGGGTGCATCCCGGGGGCGAGCCCCGCGCAGAAGCCCGAGGCGATCACGGCGGCGTCCTGCCATCCGGGCGCACCGAGGGCCCGGGACACGGCCCGGCGGGCCCGGTCGGGCCCCATGCCCGTACGGAGCACGCTGACGGGCCCGGGGGCGCCGGCCCGGACCCCGCTGCGCAGGGCGAGCTGCTCGATGCCGAGGGCGCAGGCGATCAGCAGCGGCGGTGGGGCGCCGGGGCCCGGCTCGCGCCCCATCAGCGGGCCTCGCCGGGCGAGGGCTCTCCGTACACGTAGCGTCCGAGCGCCGTGAGCGGGAAGACCTGACGGTAGAGGTGGTAGTTGATCGAGAAGTCCCAGGGGAAACCCGTGCCCGTGAAGTACGGCTCGTCCCAGGAGCCGTCCTCGCGCTGGGTCTCGGCCAGCCAGGCCACGCCCCGGCGGACGGGTTCGGAGTCCCGCTCGCCGGCGGCGAGGAGGGCGATCAGCGCCCAGGCGGTCTGGGAGGCGGTGGAGGCGCCGCGCCCGATCCACGCCTCGTCGTGGTACGAGCGGAGGTCCTCGCCCCAGCCGCCGTCCTCGTTCTGGACGGACCCGAGCCAGCGGACGGACCGGCGGATCGCCGGATGGGAGACGGGGAGCCCGGCCGCGGTGAGCGCGGGGAGCACCGAGCCCGTGCCGTACACGTGGTTGACGCCCCAGCGGCCGAACCAGGCGCCGTTCGGCTCCTGTGCGGCGAGCAGCCACTCGACTCCCCGGCGGGTACGGGGGTCCTGCGCCAGTCCCTCGAAGGCGAGCATCTCCACCACGTGGGCGGTGACGTCCGCGGAGGGCGGGTCGATCACCTCGCCGAAGTCGCAGAACGGCAGCTTGTTCGGGAGGGCGCTGGTGTTGTCGGCGTCGAAGGCGCCCCAGGCGCCGCCCTTGGACTGCATCCCGAGCGTCCATCGCGTGCCCCGGGCGACGGCCGCCTCCAGCCGGGCGGCGTCGGGGTGCCTGACCCTGCGGAACGCGAGGAGCACCTCGGCGGTGTCGTCGATGTCGGGGTAGTTGTCGTTGTGGAACTCGAACGCCCAGCCACCCGGGGGCAGTCCGGGCCGCCGTACGGCCCAGTCCCCGGTCCGGGTGATCTCCTCGTCGAGCATCCAGTCCACGGCCTTCACCAGGGCCGGGTGGTCGGGCGCGAGCCCGGCGTCGGCGAGGGCGATGGTGGCGAGACAGGTGTCCCAGACGGGCGACTGGCAGGCCTCGATCATCCGCGAGCCGTCCTCGCGCCACACGGCGAACCGGTCGAGCGACTCGAGTCCGGCCCGCATGACGGGGTGCTGGAGGTCGTAGCCGAGGAGGTGGAGGGCGATGACGGAGTAGACGGCGGGCGGCTGGATGCCGCCCCAGCAGCCGTCGTTCTCCTGGCGCTCGATGATCCACCGCGCGGCCTGGTTCATCGCGGTCCTGCGCACGGCGCGCGGCGCCACCCGGTGGTACACGTGCAGTGCCTTGTCGAGGCGCTGGAAGAGCCCGTCCCAGCCGGTGACCGGGGCGAGCGGCCGCGGCGGGTCGGGGAGGTCCGGGTCGGTGTGCAGCTCGTCGAGCGGGAAGGGCGCGGGGCGGACCGGGCGCTTCGCGGAGACCACGGTGAGCGGCACGATGGTCTGCCGGGCCCAGCAGCCGAAGTCGTAGATGTTGAGCGGGAACCACTTGGGCAGGAAGATCAGTTCCGGGGGCAGCTCGGGCAGGTCCTCCCAGCGCCACCAGCCGAAGAGGGCGAGCCAGATCCTGGTGAAGACCCGGGCGGAGGCGATGCCGCCGCCGGCGCGGACCCAGGCGGAGGCCCGGGCCATGTGCGGGGCCTCGGGCGGGTCTCCGGCGAGCCGCAGGGCCACATAGGCCTCGACGGTGGCGGAGAGGTCGCCGGGCCCGCCGTAGAAGGTGGCCCAGGCGCCGTCGTCCCGCTGTTCGCGGCGGATGTGGAGGGCCGCGGCGTGCGTGGTGCCGGCGTCGAGGATGCCCAGGAACTGGCGGAGCAGGAGGTCCTCGGCGTCCATGGTGACGTTGGTCTCCAGGTCGCCCTTCCACCAGCCCTCGGGGTCCTGTCGGGCGAGCAGATGCCCGGCGGCCCGTTCCGCCGCCCGCGCGGCGGCCCCGTCGAGGCCGGACGCGTCGGGTGGGGCGGTCCCGCCGGGCCCCGACGCGGCGGCACCACCCTGTCGGGGGTCGTTCGTCGTGCTGGCCGCGGCTGCCCGGGGGCCCACGGCCCCGGCGCTTCCGTCGGTCGTCGCTGTCATGGCTTCCCCTTTGCGCAGTCGGTTACTTCTGCTTCTACGGGTCTGCCGTCGGCCGGCGCCGGATGGCACCGGCCGGCGACCGCGAACTCATATCAGGGTGATGGTGATCATCTCTTCCGTACGACCACGAAGTCGGCCAGCGCGACGAGCTGCGCCCGCACTCGGGCGGGCATGTCGACCTCGTCGAGGGCCTCGATCGCGATCGTGTGCTGGCGGCGGGCCTCCTGGGAGGTCCACTCGCGTCCTCCGGCCTCCTCGATGAGGGCCGCGCGGGTGGCGAACTCCTCCTCGGAGAAGGAGTCGAAGTCGTTGGACTTGGCGTCCGCGGCGAGCAGTTCGCCGAGCCGCTCGGACGCGGGCCCGCCGGCGGCGAGGGCGGCGACGACCGGCAGGGACTTCTTGCGCTGGCGCAGGTCGCTCCAGGTCTGCTTGCCGGTGGCCTCCGGGTCGCCCCAGATGCCGAGCAGGTCGTCGACGGCCTGGAAGGCGAGCCCGAGGTGGTACCCGTACTCCTCCAGCTTGTCGGCGGTGCGGTCGTCGGCCCCGCCGAGGACCGCACCGATGGAGACCGCGCAGGCGAGCAGGGCGCCGGTCTTGTTGCCCTCCATCTCCAGGCACTCCTCGACGGTGACCCGCTCGCGGTGCTCGTAGGAGATGTCCTGGGCCTGGCCGTCGATGAGCTTGCGGCTCGCGGTGGTGAGCCGGCGGGTCGCCCGGCCGGCCTCCACCGTGCCGAGCTCCAGCAGGATCTCGTTGGCCAGGGCGAACAGGGCGTCGCCGACCAGGATGGCCTGCGCGGGGCCGTGCACCTTCCACACCGTGTCGCGGTGGCGGCGCTGCTCGTCCCCGTCCATCAGGTCGTCGTGCAGCAGCGAGAAGTTGTGGACGAGCTCCACGGCGACGGCGCCGGGGACCCCCACCTCGGGGGCGACGCCCGCGGCCTCGGCCGACAGCAGGGCGAGCGCGGGGCGGACGGCCTTGCCGCTGTCCCCCGCCGTGGGGTTGCCCTGCGCGTCGATCCAGCCGAAGTGGTAGGCGGCCACGGTGTCCATGGGCGGTGCGAGGCGGTCGACGGCCGCCCGCAGTACGGGAGTGGACAGGGTCCGCCCCCGCTCCAGCAGTGCGGACACGTCCGCGGTGTCGACGGCCGGATGACCCGGCGGCACAGTCGGCACGGTCTCTCCTCTTGTTCCGGTAATCACACTCATGCCGCCTCCTGCAGCGGATGGTCATGGCGGCGGCCGAGGGCGGAGAGCGCGGCACCCGCGGCGCTGAAACCACTGCGGACGGCACCCTCCATGGTCGCGGGCCAGCCGGTGGCGGTCCAGGCCCCGGCCAGGAAGAGCCCCGGTGCCTGGGTGCGGGCGCCGGGGCGGAGCCGGCCGACGCCCGGGGTGGGGGCGAACGTGGCCGTCCGCTCCCTGGTGACGAAGAAGTCGCGGATCCCGGCGCCGCGCGCGGCGGGCAGCAGCCGCTCCAGCTCCGGGAGGTACGTGGCGCGCAGGGCGGCGACGGGTTCGTCGATCTCGTCCTGGGCGGCGGACTGGGAGACGGCGAGGTACTGGCCCTCGCCGGTGAGCCCTGAGGAGTCCGTGCGGTCGAAGACCCACTGCACCGGCGAGCCGAGAGCGGTGAAGAACGGCCGCTTCAGCACCTTGCGGTCGTAGATCACGTGCAGGTTGAGGATGGGCGCGGTGGCGATGTCGAGGAGCCGGTCGGGGTCGTCGAGGGCGCCCTCGGGCAGCAGGCCGTGCGTCTCCTCCTGCGGTACGGCGAGGACGACGGCGTCCGCGACGAGCGTCTCGCCGGGTACGTCGACGGCCCAACGCCCGTCGTCGGTACGGGAGATCCGCTCGGCCTTGGTACGGAGCGCGGTGCGCACCCCGAGGGCGTCGAGCTCCTTCGCGGCCCGGGTGTCGTGGAGTTCGCCGAGCGGGACGTGGGCCCAGCCGATGTCGGCGGCACCGGGCTCGGAGAGGAGACCGGTCTTGAAGACCATCGCGGCCAGCCCCATGGAGGCCTGCGGGGCAGGGGCGTTGAGGGTGGGGATGCCGACCAGGTCCCAGAGCGCGTCGACGGTCCGCGGGGACTGGCCGTGCCGGCCGAGCCAGGTGGCGAAGTCGATGCCGTCGAGCGCCGGGTCGGCGGGGTCGAGCTTCCTCAGGGCGAGCGCGGCCCGGCCCACGGAGGCCCGCTCGGCCAGCGAGAGGTGCGGGTAGGTCGCGAGGCTGCGCGCCAGGTGCAGCGGTACGGGGAGCTTGTCGCGGCGGATCCGGCCGAGCCGCGGCCCGCGCGGGTGGCCGACGTCGAGGACGGGGACGTCGAGGCGGTCCTGCAGCGGGGCGAGCCGGGCGGCGTCGACCCGGTCGAGGAACCAGCGGTAGGCGGTGCAGCAGCGCAGGTAGACGTGCTGGCCGTTGTCGACGGTGAGGTCGCCCCGGCGGAAGGAGAAGGCGAGGCCGCCGAGCCGGGGCCGGCCTTCGAGGAGGGTGACTCCGACGCCGGCCTCGGCGAGCTGGAGCGCGGCGGTGATGCCGGCGAGCCCGCCGCCGACGACCACGGCGTGGGGCTTCCGGGCATGCTGCTCGGTTCCTTCGTGGGTCACACGGCCTCCGTTCGGGTCGTCGCGGTCGGGGTGGTCGCGGTCGGGTTCGTCATGACCCGGGCCGCCCACGGCAGGGACGCCGGTGCGGCACCCGGGGTTGCCCGGCGGGCGGAGGCGGCGGGGTACCGGGGCATCAGCCGCGCCTCCTGACGGTGCGCCGGGCGACGGTACGGGTGTCCAGGCCGGAGAGGCCGCGCACCGCGACGTACGCCTTCTCCCGGCCGGGCAGCGAGACGCGGCCGCGCAGCACGGCCTCGGGGTCGCGTTCGATCCGGTCGAGGAGACGGCGGTAGATGCCGGCCATGGCGGCGACACAGGCGCCGCTGCGCCGGTCGAGCATGGGCAGGAGCCGGTAGCCCTCGGCGAACAGGGCGCGGGCGCGCCGCACTTCGAAGTGGACGAGCCCGGCGAAGTCGGCGCCGGCGGGCGGCTTCTCGCTTCCGAAGCCGTCACCGCAGCCGAACTTGGCGAGGTCGTCGGCGGGCAGATAGGTCCGCCCGTTCCCGGCATCCTCGCGTACGTCCCTGAGGATGTTGGTGAGTTGGAGCGCGAGGCCCAGGGTGTCGGCGTACTCGGGGGCGCGGTCGGCGCCCGGGGCGCCGGGCTGGGTGCCGAAGACCCCGAGCGAGATCCGGCCGATCGCCCCGGCGACGCAGCGGCAGTAGACCTTGAGGTCGTCCCAGGTCTCGTAGCTCGCGCCGTGCACGTCCATGAGGACGCCGTCGATGAGTTCGTCGAGTCCGCCGAGCGGGATCGGGAAGCGGCGGGCCGAGTCGGCGAGGGCGACGGCGACCGGGTCGGTGTCGTCCTCGTCGATCTTCCCGGCGCGGACCCGGTCGAGCAGCTCGCGGGTGGACTCCAGGCGTTCCTGCTTGGCCTCGGGCGCGAGGGCGCCGTCGCCGATGTCGTCGACGCGCCGGGAGAACGCGTACAGCGCGGACATCGCCTGGCGCTTCTCGGTCGGCAGCAGCCGGATTCCGTAGGCGAAGTTCCGCGCCTGCTGTCCGGTGACCGCCTCGCAGTAGCTGTAGGCGGCCAGTACCGGTGCGGACGGCTGGGGCTGTGCCTCCACGGTCGCGCTCACCCCTCTCTCCGCGCCCGGAGCAGGACCGCTCCCACCTGGCGCATCAGGCTCGGCTTGGTGGCCTTCGGTGGGCCGGTCAGCACGTCGTGTCCGGCGTCGGTGATCGCGTCGAGTGCCGCGAGTCCCCCGGCGGTGAAGCCCGCCAGGAGGAGTCGGAGCCGGCCGTGGACGCTGCCGACGAGCGGGGTGCCCGCGTGGAGCAGGTCGCGGGCCCGCGCGGCCTCGAAGGCGATCAGCGCACGGACGGAGGCGCCGGCGGTGGGCAGGGCGAGGTCGCTCTCGGTGACGTGGAACCGCTTGAGGTCCTCGGCGGGGAGGTAGACGCGGTCGTTGCCGAGGTCCTCGGCGACGTCCTGGAGGTGCTCGACGATCTGGAGGGCGGTGCAGATCTCGTCGGAGCGCCTGATCCGCTCGGGGGTGTCGGTGCCCGTGATGGCGAGGACGAGCCGCCCGACGGGGTTGGCGGAGAGCTCGCAGTAGGCGAGGAGGTCGTCGTACGTCTCGTAGCGGGCGACCTGCTGGTCCTGGCGGTTGGCGGCGATCAGGCCGAGGAACGGCTCGGGGGTGAGGCCGCACCGGCGCACGGTCGGCACGAGGCCGCGCAGGAGGGGGTGGCGGGGGGTGCCGTCGAACACGCGGTGGAGGTCGGCCTCGAAGGCGTCGAGGAAGGCGAGCCGGTCCTGTGCCGTCGCCGGGTCGAGGCCGAGGTGGCGGGCGTCGGCTCCGCCGGGGGCGAGGTCGCCGTCCCCGATGTCGTCGACGAGGCGGGCGAAGCCGTAGACCGCCATCAGGTCGTCACGCCAGGCCCGGGGCAGGAAGAACGGCGCCACGGGGAAGTTCTCGTCCGCGGCCTTGCCGAGGGTGGTGCGCGAGGAGGCGTCGATGCGCGCCTGCCGGGTGTCCGTCACAGGTCACTGCCCGACGGAGGGACGGCGAGACCCTCGTGGAGCTGGAGATTCTGCGTCATGGCCGTCACGTCTCCCGTTCTACACTGCCGAGTCAATCCATCCTATTTCGGACACGCCGCCGACCCCTGCCCGTAGAGCCGTCGCCCGGAGGCCCGATGGTCGTGGGGTATCGCCCTACTTGCCGCGAAACAGACCGGTCCAGCTTACGTTGTACGACGGCTGTCGCCATTCCGGGGTGCCGGGCGTCCCGGACCTCACCCGTACGAGTCGTCAACGCTCGGGCACCGCAAGGCAGTTCGGCTTACCGAGGAGGTCAGAGGGCGCGCGTGCCGGAGACGACCATGGCGAGGGTGGTCTCGACGACGGCGTTCCTGCGCTGCACGGGAAGGCGGCGAAGCGGCCCGTCGAGCAGGAGAAGTGACAGTCCATGCACGGCCGACCACGCTGCGGCACCGGCGGCGGGGCGGACGGCCGGGCGCGGAGTGCCGGCGCGGGCGAGGCCCTCAAGGGCGTCGCGGAGCAGGGTGAAGGCACGGATCTCGGGTTCGGGCACCTGCCGCTCCGGCATCGGTCCGGCCGTTCCGTCCGGGCGGAGCACGCAGAACGCGGCCCGGTAGAGGCCGGGCTGGTCGACGGCGAAACCGACGTACCCCCGGCAGAGGGCGGCGAGCCTGCGCTCCGCCGCGAGGGCGGGGTCGTCCGCCCCGGGCTCGCGGCCCGCGGCGCGCTCCATGGCGTCGGCGAGCGCACACCGGGCGTGGGTCCTGACGGTGCGGAGGAGTTCGCCGCGGCCGTCGAAGTGCCGGTAGGCGGCGGTGGGCGAGACGCCCACCCGGCGGGCCGCCTCGCGCAGGACGACCCGTTCGGGGCCGCCCTCGGTGGCGAGGTCGACGGCGGCGCAGATCAGCGCGTTGCGCAGATCGCCGTGGTGGTAGGTCTTTCCCCCCGAGATCGCTGCCATGGGCTCATCCTGCCCGATGTTGCCAGCATGAACATTCCAGGTGGCGGCACGACGCGCGGAAAACGGAACCGCCCCCACCGGAAAGCGGCGGGGGCGGCGCGGAAGTGCGGGGCGGAAGATCAGCGGGCGGTCTCCCGCTCGTACGCCCTGAGGACCTCTTCCGTGGGCCCGTCCATCAGGAGCTGACCCTTCTCCAGCCAGAGCACCCGGTCACAGGTGTCCCGGATGGACTTGTTGCTGTGGCTCACCAGGAAGACCGTGCCGGCCTCCTTGCGGAGCTCGCGGATGCGCTCCTCGGAGCGGATCTGGAACTTGCGGTCACCGGTCGCCAGCGCCTCGTCGATGAGCAGGACGTCGTGGTTCTTGGCGGCCGCGATGGCGAAGCGGAGCCGGGCGCCCATGCCGGAGGAGTACGTGCGCATGGGCAGGCTGATGAAGTCGCCCTTCTCGTTGATGCCGGAGAAGTCGACGATGCCCTCGTAGCGCGAGCGCACCTCCTCGCGGCTCATGCCCATGGCGAGGCCGCCCAGGATCACGTTGCGCTCACCGGTGAGGTCGTTCATGAGCGCCGCGTTGACGCCCAGGAGCGAGGGCTGACCGTCCGTGTAGACCTTGCCGCTCTCGGTGGGGAGCAGCCCGGCGACGGCGCGCAGGAGCGTGGACTTGCCGGAGCCGTTGGAGCCGATGAGGCCGATGGCCTCGCCGCGGTAGGCGGTGAAGGTGACGCCGCGGACCGCGTGGACCTTGCGGACACCCCGGTTGACCTCGGCCTTGCCGCGGCCGACGATCCGGCTGAGCGCCGCCGTGGCGCTGCCCTTGCCGCCGCCACCGGTGTTGACCCGGTAGACGATGTGGACGTCGTCGCAGATGACGGTGGGAACGTCGGACCGCTTGATGTTCGCGTCGGTGTCAGCCACGGCCGTACCTCTCCTCGGCCTTCCAGAAGTAGACGAAGCCGCCGATGCCGAAGACCAGGGCCCAGGCGAGCGCGGTCATCCAGACGTGCGCCGGCAGGTTCTCGGCGCCGTAGCCGTCGATCAGCGCGAACCGGATGAGGTCCATGTAGATGGCGGCCGGGTTGTACATGAGGATGTCGGCGATCCAGGCCGGCTTGTCGGCGAGCATCGTCTGGATCGAGAACATCACACCGGACGCGTACATCCAGGTCCGCATCACGAACGGCATCAGCTGGGCGAGGTCGGGCGTCTTGGAGCCCATCCTCGCCATGATCATGGCGAGGCCGACGTTGAACACGAACTGCAGGAACAGCGCCGGGAGCAGGAGCAGCCAGCGGGCCGACGGGTAGCTGCCGAAGGCGACCGCGATGGCCACCAGGACGATCATCGAGAACAGCAGCTGCTGGAGCTGCTGGAGCGAGAAGGAGATCGGCAGGGAGGCCCGCGGGAAGTGCAGGGCCCGGACCAGGCCCAGGTTCCCGGAGATCGCCCGGACGCCGGCCATGACCGAGCTCTGGGTGAAGGTGAACACGAAGATGCCGGTGACCAGGAACGGGATGTAGACGTCCTTGGTCATGCCGCGGCCGGCGTCCAGGATGAGCCCGAAGATCAGGTAGTAGACCAGGGCGTTCAGCAGCGGGGTCGCCACCTGCCACACCTGGCCCAGCTTGGCCTGGCTGTACTGGGCGGTCAGCTTCGCCGAGGAGAAGGCCAGGATGAAGTGGCGGCGGCTCCACAGCTCGCGGACGTACTCGAACAGTCCGGGCCGGGCGCCGCTGACCGAGAGCCCGTACTTCTCGGCGAGCGCGGCCGGGGTCAGGCCGTCGTCGACGGACGGGGGCGCGCTCGTCGCGACCGCCCCGCCCTGCTGTGTGTCACTCACAAGTCGAAACTTTCGTGTTCAAGATGCGCGGCACGTCGGTACCACGATGTCAGACGACCGGGGGGCGACCCAGCCGGGTCAGCCGCCACACCGTACGCCACCTCATGGGGCGGCGCGGTCCGCAGGGGGTCTTCCAGCCTTCGCGGAATCCGCCGAACCATGCCTTCAGCGCGGGGAGCGAGGGCCGACGGGCCAGGGTGAGCAGGAGCCAGACGCCGAGATACGCCGGCACCAGGGGCGCGGGCAGATTGCGGCGTGCCAGCCAGACTCGGTTGCGGGCCACGTTGAAGTGGTACGAGGCGTGCCGGGAGGGTGCTGTGGTGGGGTGCAGCAGCACCATGTCCGCACGGTAGTCGATCATCCAGTCGGCGTCGAGCGCGCGCCAGGCGAGGTCGGTCTCCTCGTGCGCGTAGAAGAACTCGCCCGGCAGCTCGCCGACTTCGGCGAACACCTTGGTGCGTACGGCGTTGGCGCCGCCGAGGAAGGTCGTCACCCGTGAGGAGCGCGTCGGGTCGGAGGCGCGGAGCCTCGGCACGTGCCGGCGCTGGGTGGCCCCGGTCTCCGGGTCGGCGATCCGGAAGGTGATGATGCCGAGGCGCGGATCGGCGGTGAAGGCCTGCCTGATCAGTTCGGCGGTGTCCGTGTGCGCGAGCCGCCCGTCGTCGTCCAGGAAGAGCAGGACGTCGACGTCGGTGCCGCCGGGGCCGAAGGCCTCGATGCCGATGTTGCGGCCGGCGGGGATGCCGACGTTGTCCGGCAGGTCGACGGTCCGCACCCAGTCGGGCACCCCGGAGACCGGGGTGCCCTGCCCGACGACGACGACCTCGATGCGGTCGCCCTCCTGCCCGGCGACCGAGTCGATCAGCGCGCGCAGGTCGTCGGGGCGGTTGCCCATCGTGATGACGACGGCTCCCACCCTGAGCGGCGTGCTCACGGCCGGCCTCACTTCAGCCTGCTCGAAACCATGATCGACACGAGGTGCAGCACGGTCTGGAGCAGCGCGATGCCGGCGAGGACGGCGACACCGAGACGGGTGAAGAAGAGGTCGCCCCTGACCTGGTCCGCGACGGCCAGGACCACGATCAGCAGCGAGGCCTCGATGCCGAGGACGAGCCGGTGGAACTTCAGCGCACCGGCCGCCCGGCGGGCCAGCGCCATGCCGGAGGAGCGCGGCTCGGAGGCCGACTCCTTGACCGGCGGCAGACCGCCCTGGTGCCGGGCGACGCCGACGAGGTCGGTCTCGGCCTTGATCAGGATGGCGCCGAGGGCGGCCAGGGTGCCGAGGAAGGCCCAGAGCCAGTCGATCCGGCCCGAGCCCCACAGGTCGGCGGCGCGCAGGCCGAAACCGACGAGCACCGCCGCGTCGCACAGATAGGCGCCGACCCGGTCCAGGTACACACCGGACAGCGAGAACTGCTTCTTCCAGCGGGCCACCTCGCCGTCGACGCAGTCGAGCAGCAGGTAGAGCTGGACCATGAGCGCGCCGAGCAACGCCCCGGGGATCCCGGGCACCAGCAGGGCCGGTGCCGCGAGGACGCCCGCGAGGGTCATCACGTACGTGAGCTGGTTCGGCGTGATCCTGGTGCCGACGAGCCGCCGGGTGATCCTGAGCGAGATCTCCCGCATGTACAGGCGGCCGCCCCAGTGCTCCCCGCTGCGCCGGTCCTTCACACCCGGGGGGTGGACGACCGGGCGGAGCTCAGCTACCGATGGCTTTGGCATAGTCGGCGTACGCGTCCCTGATCTGGTCGTCGGACAGGTCGAGGTGTTCGAGGATGGTGAAGCGGCCCGGCCGGGTCTGCGGGGCGAAGGACACCGCCTGGACGAACTCGTCCACGCTGAAGCCCATCTCTTCCGGCGTGACGGGAAGCCCGTGCCGGCGCAGCGTCTCGACCATCCGGCCGGACCCGTCGTGGGCGCCGCGCAGGTGCATGGCGAAGGCCGCGCCGAGGCCGCACTGCTCGCCGTGGCTGGCGGCGCGGGCCGGGAAGAGCAGGTCGAACGCGTG
Source organism: Streptomyces aureus (assembly GCF_001418135.1). Lineage (GTDB taxonomy): Bacteria > Actinomycetota > Actinomycetes > Streptomycetales > Streptomycetaceae > Streptomyces > Streptomyces aureus_A. The sequence goes on along the minus strand of NZ_LIPQ01000129.1, from coordinate 16,804 downwards.
GCTGATCTCGTGGCAGGCGCCCGAGGAGGGGCGGCTGTCCCCGCTGATCGACATCGCGATGCCGGACATCACGAGGCCCTCGGAGAGGGTGACGAGGAAGTCGTCGTCGCCGACGCCGCCGGGGTGGCGGAGCACGGCCTCTCCGGCGCTGCGGGCCATCGCGGCCGCGAGGCCGTCGACGGGCTCGCCGGTCACCTGGTGCGAGAGCTCCCAGTCCGCGATGGCGGAGAGGTTGGAGATCGCGTCACCGATGCCGGAGCGCACGTAGCGGACCGGCGCGTCCCTGATCACGTCCAGGTCGATGACGAGGGCGATCGGGGTGGGCACACCGTACGAACCCCGGCCGTTGTCGTTGTCCAGGGTCGAGATCGGGGAGCAGATCCCGTCGTGCGAGAGATTCGTGGCGATCGCCACGAGCGGCAGCCCGACCCGGGCCGCCGCGTACTTCGTCACGTCGATGATCTTGCCGCCGCCGAGGGCGACCACGGCGTCGTACCGCTTGCCGCGCATGGCGTCGGCGAGCTTCACGGCCTCGTCGATGGTGCCGCCGGAGACCGGGTACCAGTCGGCGCCGGGCAGCTCGGGGGCGAAGTGGTCACGCAGCTTGAGGCCCGAGCCGCCGCTGATGGCGACGGCGATCTTGCCGTTGCTGGAGATCCGCTGGTCCGCGAGGAGCGCGGACAGGTCGTCCAGCGCTCCCCTGCGGATGTCGACGACGACCGGCGAGGGGATCAGCCGGGTCAGTACTGGCACGCGATCTCACGGCCCTTCGCGAGGTCGTCGTGGTTGTCGATCTCGACCCACTTGACGTCACCGATGGGCTCGACGTCGACGGTGAAGCCGCGGTTGACCAGCTCCTGGTAGCCGTCCTCGTAGTACAGGTCGGGGTCGCGCTCGAAGGTGGCCTTGAGGGCGTCGGCGAGCTCCTCGGCGGCCTCGGCCTCGATGAGGGTGACACCGATGTACTCGCCGGTGGCGGTGGCCGGGTCCATCAGCTTGGTGATGCGCTGGACACCCTTGCCCTCGGCGGTGATGACCTTCATCTCCTCGTCGGCGAGGTTCTTCACCGTGTCGAGGGCGAGGATGATCTTCTTGCCGTCGCCGCGGGCGGCGAGCAGGGTCTTCTCGACGGAGACCGGGTGGACGGTGTCGCCGTTGGCGAGGATCACACCGCGCTTGAGGACCTCACGGGCGCACCACAGGGAGTAGGCGTTGTTCCACTCCTCGGCCTTGTCGTTGTCGACGAGGGTGAGCTTGAGGCCGTACTTCGCCTCAAGGGCCTCCTTGCGGTCGTAGACGGCCTCCTTGCGGTAGCCGACGACGATCGCGACCTCGGTGAGGCCGATCTCGGCGAAGTTCTTCAGCGTGAGGTCGAGGACGGTGGTCTCACCGTCGACGGGCACGAGGGCCTTCGGAAGCGTGTCGGTGTAGGGGCGCAGACGCCGTCCGGCACCGGCTGCCAGTACGAGACCGATCATGCTGTTTCTCCTTCGTCATGTACGGCGGGTGCTCCGGAGGACACCCAGAAGCGGATGGACTCCACGAGCACCACAAGCGCGATGGTGACCGCCAGGGCGGTGAGCGCCAGGGTGAAGTCGTTGCCACGGCTCGCCAGCAGGGCGGCGAGGACGGTCACCAGCAACGTGCGGCCCTCGTGACCGCCGATCGTGCGCACCAGCCAGGTGGGCGGCGCGCCGGTGCCGCCGCGGATGCGGTACACCGTGTCGTAGTGATGGTAGGCGACGGCCGCCACCAGTCCGTAGGCCGCGGGCAAGGCCCCGTTCACCTCGGAGCGGGCCGCGAGGATCAGGATCGTGCCGTACTCGGCGGCCCGGAAGAGCGGCGGGAGCAGCCAGTCGAGGGCGCCCTTGAGGGGGCGCGCGACGGCGGCACCGGCGAACACCACGTAGAAGACGGCGGCGACGACGGTCTGGTCGGACCCGAAGGGTCGGCTCAGGGCCGCGGCGATCATGGCGCCCGTGGCGATCAGCGCGAGGACCAGCGGCGGCAGCATCAGGATGCCGGTGCGGCCGAGGATCCGGTTCGTGAGCGCGGCGAGCGGTCCCGAGTCCGCGAGGTCCGCCAGGGCGCGCGCGGCCCTGTCGGTGCGCTTCGCCTTGCGGGTCAGGGAGCGCAGGACGCGCCCCGCCGTGGTGTAGCAGGCCCCGAAGGCGCAGCCGATGATCAGGGCCCAGAAGACGATCCGCGGGGTGGTGACGGCGGTGAGGACCGCGATCATGGCCCAGCGCTCGCCGATCGGCAGGATGATCATCCGGCGGGCCCAGACGGTCCAACCGAGGCTGTCGAGCCGGTCGGAGAGGGCCGCGGTGGGGCTGGTGTTGGCCGTGGCGTCGTGGTTGGCCTCGTTGAACGAGAAGTCCACGACGTGCCGGCAGGTCATGAGGATCATCGCGCCGAGCGCGAGCGCCCAGACGTCGTCGCCGTCGCGGGCAGCGCCGAGCGCGAGGCCCGCGTAGAAGGCGTACTCCTTGGCGCGGTCGAAGGTGGCGTCGAGCCAGGCGCCCATCGTCGAGTACTTCAGCGCGTACCGGGCGAGCTGCCCGTCGGTGCAGTCCAGGACGAAGGAGACGAGGAGCAGGACGCCGGCGGCGATGTAGCCGCCGCGCTCGCCGGTCGCCGCGCAGCCGGCCGCGATCAGCGCGGTGAGCAGCGAGGCGGTGGTGACCTGGTTGGGGGTCAGGCCGCGGCACGCGCACCAGCGGGCGATGTAGCGCGAGTACGGGCTGATGAAGAAGGTGGTGAAGAAGCCGTCGTGGGCCTTCACGGCGGAGCGGAGGCGCACGGCCTCGTCGTCGACGGCGTCCACGGCGGCGCGGGCCTCGTGGCGGGCCTCGGCGTCGGTCGGGACGGTGGCGACGAGGGTGCCGAGCTGGGGCCGGTGCACGGCGACGCCGTCGGCGTCGAGGGCGTCGGCGAGCGTCCCGGTGAGGTCGTCGCCGTCGGTGCCGGCGGCCTCGGCGGCGGTCAGGGCGCGGACGAGCGCGGGGCGGGCCCCGTTCTGCACGGTGAGCGCTCCCGGTGCGGCGGCCGCGGGGAACCGGGGGTCGGTGAGGGCCAGGCGCAGCGCGTGCACATGGCCGACGAACCGGGGGTCGACGAGCGCGACGCGCTCGCCCGCGGGGACCGCGGCGAGCAGGGCTCCGGTCTCGTCGGGGCCGGCTGCGGTCCGGACGTCGAAGCCCAGCGACCGCAGATCTCCGTCGAGCGAGGATCCGGGTGCCGGCGGGCCGGTGAGGATGGCGGTCGACAGACGAACTCACTCCTTGGAGCTGACGGAGGGGCCGGCGGGACCCATGGCTGCCCCGGGCGCGGCGGTGCGGCCCGGCGCGGGGCGGCGACACGTCGGCTGAGGCTATCGGATGAAACAGAGCATGATTTCACCGAGGCTTCGCGGGCCGGACTCCCCCGGGTCCACCCGTGTCCGCACGGGTGCGCGCGGCCCCGTGGAGATCATCATGGGCGATCGGCGGGCCGCCTCACAAAACGACGGCCGCGGCCTCGGGGGGCGAGCCCGGCCGGGGCCCTGACGACGCCTTCCCGCCGCCCTCGGTCCGGAATGCATCATCGCAGGTCAGAGCATATGACAACGGTGTTCAGTACCGTGTTGCACATACCCCCCACCCGTAGTTGACTTGCGACTCGGGGCACTTGCGAACAGATGATCTGGAGGCCATGTCATGGGGGCTGGACACGACCACGGGCACAGTCACGGCGGCCCTGCGCCGACGGGTACGGCCGGGGCCGCGTACAAGAACCGGTTGCGCATCGCGCTCGGCATCACGCTCTCCGTGATGGTGATCGAAATCATCGGCGGCGTCCTCTCCGACTCGCTCGCGCTGATCGCCGACGCGGCGCACATGGCGACCGACGCGGTCGGCCTCGCGATGGCGCTGCTCGCGATCCACTTCGCCAACCGGCCCCCCTCGGGGAACCGCACCTTCGGTTTCGCGCGGGCCGAGATCCTCGCGGCGCTCGCCAACTGTCTGCTGCTCCTCGGCGTCGGCGGATACGTGCTGTACGAGGCGGTCCAGCGGTTCCTCGAGCCGGCCGAGACCAAGGGCGGTCTGGCGATCGCGGTCGCGACGATCGGTCTGATCGCCAACGTGATCTCGCTGTCGCTGCTCATGCGGGGCCAGAAGGACAGCCTCAACGTTCGCGGGGCGTATCTGGAGGTGCTCGCGGACGCGCTGGGATCGGTCACCGTGATCGTCGCGGCCGGCGTCATCCTGGTCACGGGCTGGCAGTACGCCGACCCGATCGCCTCGATCCTGATCGGTCTGATGATCGTCCCCCGTACGGTCAAGCTGCTGCGCGAGACCCTGGACGTCCTTCTTGAGGCCGCTCCCAAGGGCGTCGACATGACGGAGGTGCGGGCCCACATCCTGGCCCTGCCGGGCGTCGAGGACGTCCACGACCTGCACGCCTGGACGATCACCTCGGGGATGCCGGTGCTCTCGGCGCACGTGGTCGTGGACCAGGACGCGCTCGACTCGGTCGGGCACGAGAAGATGCTGCACTCCCTGCAGGGGTGCCTGGGCTCGCACTTCGACGTGGAGCACTGCACCTTCCAGCTGGAGCCGGTGGGGCACGCGGAGCACGAGGCGAAACTCTGCCTGTGAGAACCGGGCCACCTGTTAGCCTTTCCGCACTGACGCGTGGAGAGAGGAGCTGAGGTTGATGACCGTCGCGATGGAGGCTGTCCCGAGCGGCAGCACCCGGTCCTTCCTCAGCTTCCGGGTCTCCGGCTGACCTGATCCCGGTTCCCACCGGTCCGTCACGTCGTCGGCCGGGGCCCTCTCACAAAGGGTTTCCCACGTTGTCCGACAACGCCTTGCACGACTCCTTCTTCGCCCTGCACCACGGCCTTCCGCGGCAGGGTCCCGGCTCCGACGCCACCACGCGTCGGCTCCTCGCGCTCTCCGGAACGCTGCCCGAGCGTCCGCGTGTGCTCGACCTGGGCTGCGGCCCCGGCCGTTCCGCGCTGCTCCTGGCGGCCGAGGCGGGCGCCGAGGTGACCGCCGTCGATCTCCACGAACCGTTCCTCGCGGAACTGCGGCGGTCCGCCGCCGACCGCGGGCTCGACGGCTCGATCCACACCCTCCGCGCCGACATGGGCGCACTGCCGTTCCCGGACGGCTCCTTCGACCTGGTCTGGGCCGAGAGCTCGGTCTTCGTCCTCGGCTTCGACCGAGCGCTCGCCGAATGGCGCAGGCTGCTGGCCCCCGGAGGCACCCTGGTGCTCACCGAGTGCGTCTGGACCACCGAGGAGCCCGACCCGGCGGCCCGCGCCTTCTGGGAGGAGCACTACGCGCTCCGCACCGTCGCCGAGCTCTCGGCGGCGGCGGTCGCGGCCGGCTACCACGTCCTGGGGACCGTCCACCAGCCCGAGGGCGACTGGGCCGAGTACTACGGTCCGCTCGCCGCACACGCCGACGCGGCGGACACCACGGTGCCCGGCATGGCCGAGGCGGTGGCGGGGGCCCGCGCCGAGATCGCGATGCGGCGCGAGCACGGCTCCGACTACGGGTACGCGGGGTTCGTCCTGCGGCCCGCGGATCCGCGCTGGCGCACCCGTCCGGAGACCGCCGAGGAGGCCTCGGTGGTGCGGCCGCTCGTGGCGGCCGCCTTCGGCTCGGAGGCGGAGGCCGAGCTGGTCGACGCGCTCCGGCGGGACCCCGGCGCCTGGCTCCCGGGCCTGTCGTACGTGGCCGAGGCCCCGGACGGCTCGATCGCGGCGCACGCCCTGATCACCCGCTGCCTGGTGGACGGCGCCCCCGCGGCGGCGCTCGCTCCGGTCGCGGTGGCACCCGCGCACCAGCGGACGGGGGCCGGAAAGGCCGTCGTCCGGGCGGTGCTCGACGCCGCGCGGCTGCGGGGTGAGTCGCTCGTGCTCGTCCTGGGGCACCCGGAGTACTACCCGCAGTTCGGGTTCGTACGGGCGTCCGAGTATGGAATCAAGCCAGGTTTCGAGGTTCCGGACGAGGCCATGATGGCGCTCGTCCTGGACGACTCCGTGCCCGTTCCGCCCGGCACGATCGCCTATCCGGCGGCTTTCGGGGTCTAGCCACCCCGTGACGCCGTTCCGCTCCCGCCGCGCCGGTGGTACTCCGGTGCGGTGGGAGCGGCCACGTCCGGCCTCTGAAGTACGGACAAGCCGCTTTTGTACGGCAGACTGAGGTGGCCCCACCGGGGCGAGGACCGAAGCGAAGGATGGGTATGCCGACCACACCAGCCACCGCGGCTCAGATCTCGCCGGAGACGCCGGAGATCATGTCGAACGGTGTCCAGCCGTCCGAGGCCCCGGCGCCGATCATGCTCGAACTGGTCGACGAGGACGGGACGACCATCGGTACGGCGGAGAAGCTCGCCGCGCACCAGGCGCCCGGGCTGCTGCACCGCGCCTTCTCCGTCTTCCTGTTCGACGAGTCGGGCCGGATGCTGCTCCAGCGCCGGGCACTCGGCAAGTACCACTCCCCCGGGGTCTGGTCGAACACCTGCTGCGGCCACCCTTACCCGGGCGAGGCGCCGTTCGCCGCCGCCGCCCGGCGGACCTTCGAGGAGCTCGGCGTCTCGCCCACGCTGCTCGCGGAGGCCGGCACCGTCCGCTACAACCACCCGGACCCGGCCTCCGGCCTGGTGGAGCAGGAGTTCAACCACCTCTTCGTCGGCCTGGTCCAGGCCGCGCCGCGGCCGGACCCGGAGGAGATCGAGGACACCGCCTTCGTCACCGCCGACGAGCTGGCCGAGCGCCATGCCGCCGCGCCGTTCTCCGCCTGGTTCATGACGGTGCTCGACGCGGCGCGTCCGGCGGTCAGGGAACTGACGGGTCCGTCCGGGGGCTGGTGACGACCGGCTGGTGGACCGCCGCTCCCGGCCCCGGTGCCATCGGGGCCAGGGGCAGCGCCGCCCAGATGATCTTGCCGCCGCTCGCGGTGTGCTCCACGTCGCACGCGCCGCCGGACTCCTGGGCGATCTCGCGGACCAGCAGCAGTCCGCGGCCGCCCGTCTGCCCGTAGTCCGCCTCGAGGGCCTTGGGGCGGTACGGGTGGTTGTCCTCGACGGACACCCGGATCCACTCGGGCCCGATCGCCACCTCCACCGCTATCTCCGGGGAGAGCAGCGCCGCGTGCCGCACGGCGTTGGTCACCAGCTCGGAGACGATCAGCAGCAGGCCGTCCATGATCTCCTCATGGACGGGGACGCCCTGGCGGACCAGCAGGTCGCGTACGGCGTGCCGGGCCTGCGGGACGGAGACGTCGACCGCGGCAGCGGTGAAGCGCCAGACTCCTTCGTAGGACGGTTGCCGGGCGGGGCCACCTCCGTGGTCCTCCACGGTACGGTTCCCACCCTCGTGCTCGATTCTCGCCACGGATCGAGTCTTGGCAATGCGCGCAGGCGGACCGGCCTACTGACCAGAAGTCGACACCTATCGGCCGCTTTCCGATCAGGTGAGTATGCCGATGTCAGTTGTTCGACTGATCGGGCGCACTTTCTGACCGCTCCGGGGGCGCGCTGGACACGGCAACCGGCGTCACCCTACCGACGATCCGCCGCCCGCCCACTCCGACGACGATCGGACCGAGGCCGTCGAAGAGCACCGCGAGCGGGAAGAGGACCCCGAGCCTCGTCCGGCTCGTGGACGTCCCCGGCCCTGCCGTGCCTCGTCGGGACGACCCCTTCCTGATCGTACGTTCGGGCAGGGCGGATAGCATCCGGCCCATGGAGCCGCAGCTGAAGGACAGCGTCACGGACGGCGTCGCCACCGTCGTCATCGCCAACCCCGCCAAGCGCAACGCGATGAGCGCCGACATGTGGCGGGCGCTGCCCGGCGTACTGGACCGGCTCGCCGCCGACCCCGCCGTCCGGGTCCTGGTGCTGACCGGTGAGGGCGACACCTTCTGCGCCGGGGCGGACATCTCGTCACTCCGGGAGCCCGGGGACGAGCAGCAGACGCTCGCGGTACGGGCCGAGGAGGCGCTCGCCGCGTTCCCCCGGCCGACCCTTGCGGCCGTCCGGGGCTTCTGCGTCGGCGGCGGAAGCCAGCTCGCCGCCGCCTGCGACCTGCGGTTCGCCGAGGAGGGCGCCCGCTTCGGGATCACCCCCTCGAAGCTCGGCATCGTCTACGCGTCCTCGTCGACCCGGCGGCTCGCCGCCCTGGTGGGCCCTTCGGCCGCCAAGTACCTGCTGTTCTCAGGCGAGTTGATCGACGCGGAGCGGGCCCTGCGGACCGGACTCGTGGACGAGCTGCACCCGGTGGGCGAGCTGGACAAGCGGGTCGCCGAGTTCGCCCGGGTGCTCGCCTCGCGCTCGCTGCTGACCCAGGCGGCGGCCAAGGAGTTCGCCGACGGGCGCCTGGACCGGGACGCCCACTGGGCGGAGCAGGCACGCGGCAGCGGCGACACCGCGGAGGGTGTCGCCGCCTTCCTGGAGCGCCGGGCTCCCCGCTTCACTTACGGGAGCTGAGGCCCGGCGGCCCCCCGCTCAGCGCCCCTGGGGAAGGTCCTCCGGCTTCACGCTCCGCCACCGCGCGACGATCTCGGCCGGGGCCTTCTCCGGCGAGCCCGCGTCGTACGGCGGCTGCGGGTCGTACTCGGTGAGCAGCTGGACGGTCTGGGCGGCCTCGTCCCCGGCGATCCGGCCGATCAGGTGCAGCGCCATGTCGATGCCCGAGGAGACCCCGGCCGCGGTGACGTACTTGCCGTCGAAGACGACCCGCTCGCCGGTGGGTTCGACGCCCAGCTCCCTGAGCTCCTCGACGGCGAGCCAGTGGGTGGTGGCGCGGCGGCCGTCGAGGACGCCCGCGGCGGCCAGGACCAGGGATCCGGTGCAGACGGACGTGGTCCAGGTGCTGGTCTCGTCGGCGGTGCGGAGCCAGGCCTGGATCTCCGGGTCGGTCATGGCACCGCGCGAGTCGGGGCCACCGGGTACGAGCACGATGTCGGGGCGCGGAACCTCGGCGAGGGTCTTGTCGGCGACGAGGGCGAGGCTGCCCTGGTCGTTGCGGACGGGACCGCTCTCCTTGGCGACGAACACGGTCTCGGCCCCGGGGATCCGGGCGAGGAGCTCGTACGGGCCGACGGCGTCGAGCGTGGTGAAGCCCTGGTAGAGCAGGACGGCGATCTGCATGCTGCTGCCTTTCAGTTGACGGGTGAGTGGAAGCGGCGGCGGTAGTCGGCCGGCGCGGTGCCGAGGGTCTTGGTGAAGGCGCGGCGCATCGCCTCGGAGGTGCCGTAGCCCGAGGCACGGGCGACCTCCTCGACGCCGCGGGAGGTCTCCTCCAGGAGGCGGCGGGCGTGTTCGAGCCGTACCCGGTCGACGTAGCGGCCGGGGGTGGTGCCCGTCTCGGCCTGGAAGGCGCGGGCGAAGTGACGCGGCGAGAGCCGGGCACGGGCGGCGAGGGCCTCCACGGAGAGGTCGCCCTCGGGGTGCTCGGTGATCCACTGCTGGAGGTCGCGCAGCGGTTCCCGGCGGGCGGTCTGGGCGGCGAGCTGGACGCTGAACTGCGCCTGGTTGCCGGGGCGGCGCAGAAAGACGACCAGGTGACGGGCGACGGTGAGGGCGACGTCCCGGCCGAGGTCCTCCTCGACCAGCGCGAGGGCCAGGTCGATGCCGGCCGTGACCCCGGCGGAGGTGGAGAGCCGCCCGTCCCGGACGAAGATGGGGTCCGGGTCCACCTCGACCTCGGGGTAGCAGCGGGCCATGTGGTCGCAGGCCACCCAGTGGGTGGTCGCCCGGTGTCCGTCGAGGAGCCCCGCCTCTGCGAGGAGCAGCGCCCCCGTGCAGACGGAGACCAGCCGCCCGGCGTCCGGGGCGTGGGTGCGGAGCCACCCGACCAGGGCTGGATCGGGTTCCCGGGTGCCCTCGCCGCCGGGGACGACCAGGGTGTGCGGTGCGCCGCCGGCGACCGCCTCGGCGAGGGTGGTGTCGGGGAGCATACGCAGTCCGCTGTGGGCGCGCACGGGTCCGCCGTTCAGGGAGGCGGTGCGGATCGTGTACGCGTCCGGGTCGCCGGAGGCGCGGCCGGCACCGGCGAACACCTCGTAGGGGCCGGTGACGTCGAGGCTCTGCACGCCGTCGAAGAGGACGACGAGTACGGGTCGCTGCGTCATGCCTCCATCCTGGGAGGAGCCCGGGACGGCCGCAATGACGCCGACCCCACCTTTTCTGCCATGGCGTGCCGGGGAGCGGCCCCGGGAGCGGACCCCGAATCCGTCCCGGCCGTTCCCGTCGTACCGACCAGTCGGTAACCTTCGGCCATGACGACTGCTCTGCCGCCCCGCGCGGGACGCCGCTGCCACAACGCGCTCAACCCGCTGCACTCCACGCTCTACTTCTCGCCCGACCTGGACCGCGAGTTCGGCGCCCTGGGCTTCACCGACCAGACGGCGATGCGGCTCGCCTCGCGCAGCGCTGCCCTCGGCGCGGTGGGCGCGGGCACGGTCGCCGCGACCTTCTACAACTACAGCCACGAGCTGCTCGCCCGGCACCTCCCGGCCGTCTGGGAGACCGCCTCCCCCGCCCGGGTCCTGGACGCGCGGCTGCGCACCGCCGACACCACCCTGCGCCGGCTGCTCGGTGAGGAGACGGTCACCTCCGCGGCGATGGCCGAGGCGGCGGAGCTCGCGCTGCGCGCCACCCAGGCCTGCACCCGGCACGCCCGGCCGCTCTACTCGGCCCACGCGGACCTGCCGGTGCCCGAGGAGCCCCACCTCGCCTACTGGTACGCCGCCACCCTGCTGCGCGAACACCGGGGAGACGGGCACCTCGCGGCCCTGCTCTCGGCCGGGCTCGACCCCGTCGAGGCCCTCGTCTCCCACACCGCCACCGGCAAGGGCATGGCCCCGCGCTGGGTGCTCGGCTCCCGCGGCTGGCGGCGCGGCGACTGGGAGGCCGCGGCGGAGCGGCTGCGCGGACGCGGGCTGCTCGACGCCGAGGGCGAGCTGACCGAGGCGGGTACGGCCCTCCGCGATGAGATCGAGGAGCACACCGACCGGCTCGACGCCGCCCCGTACGAGCACCTCGGGGCGGCCGGGGTCGAGCGGCTCACCGAGCTGGGGCGCGGCTTCCTGGTCACGGCCGCCGTCGCGGGCGCCTTCCCGGCGGATCTCGTCGGCAAGGGGTGACCGCGGGGCGCCCGGAGGCGCCCGGGACGCGCGCGGGACGGGCCGGTTACCGCGTCCGGGTGACCGACCCGGCAGAATGCACTCGCAAGCTTGAGGCACGAGAAGGCGAGTCGGGACACCGTGACGACGTCCATCGAAGCAAGGATCGCCGAAGAACTCGGCGTACGCGAGCGACAGGTGAAGGCGGCCGTCGAGCTGCTCGACGGCGGTTCGACCGTGCCGTTCATCGCCCGCTACCGCAAGGAAGCGACGGAGATGCTCGACGACGCGCAGCTCCGCACCCTGGAGGAGCGGCTGCGCTATCTGCGCGAGCTGGAGGACCGCCGGTCGGCGATCCTCGACTCGGTACGCGAGCAGGGCAGGCTGACCGAGGAGCTCGAGGCCCGCATCCGGGCGGCCGACACCAAGGCGCGCCTGGAGGACATCTACCTGCCCTTCAAGCCGAAGCGCCGGACGAAGGCCCAGATCGCCCGTGAGGCCGGTCTGGGGCCGCTGGCGGAGGGGCTGCTGGCCGACCCGTCCGTGGAGCCGACGGCCGCCGCCGCGGCCTTCGTGGACGCGGACAAGGGCGTCGCCGACGCCGCCGCGGCCCTGGAGGGCGCGCGGGCGATCCTCGCCGAGACGTTCTCCGAGGACGCCGACCTCATCGGCGAGCTGCGCGAGCGCATGTGGGGCCGCGGCCGCCTGGTGGCGAAGGTGCGCGAGGGTCAGGAGGAGGCGGGGTCGAAGTTCGCCGACTACTTCGACTTCACCGAGCCCTTCACCGCCCTGCCCTCGCACCGGGTGCTCGCCATGCTCCGTGGCGAGAAGGAGGACGTGCTCAGCCTCGACCTGGAGCCGGAGGAGCCCTCCGAGATCCCCGGCCCCTCCTCGTACGAGGGGATCGTCGCGCATCGCTTCGGCGTCGCCGACCGGGGGCGCCCCGGGGACAAGTGGCTTCAGGACACGGTCCGTTGGGCCTGGCGGACCCGCATTCTCGTGCACCTCGGGATCGACCTGCGGCTGCGGCTGCGGACGGCCGCGGAGGACGAGGCGGTCCGGGTCTTCGCGGCGAACCTGCGCGACCTGCTGCTCGCCGCGCCGGCCGGCACCCGGGCGACGCTCGGCCTCGACCCCGGCTTCCGTACGGGCGTGAAGGTCGCCGTGGTCGACGCGACCGGCAAGGTCGTCGCCACCGACACGATCTACCCGCACGTGCCGGCCAACAAGTGGGACCAGGCGCTGGACAGGCTGGCGCGGCTGGCGAAGGAGCACGCGGTCGAGCTGGTCGCGATCGGCAACGGCACGGCCTCCCGCGAGACCGACAAGCTGGCGGCCGAACTCCTCGCCAAGCACCCCGAGTTGAAGCTGACCAAGGTCATGGTCTCGGAGGCGGGCGCCTCGGTCTACTCGGCCTCCGCGTTCGCCTCGCAGGAACTCCCGGGCCTCGACGTGTCGTTGCGCGGTGCGGTATCCATCGCCCGCCGTCTCCAGGACCCGCTCGCGGAGCTGGTGAAGATCGACCCGAAGTCCATCGGCGTCGGCCAGTACCAGCACGACCTGGCCGAGGTGAAGCTCTCCCGCTCGCTCGACGCGGTCGTCGAGGACTGTGTGAACGGTGTCGGCGTCGACGTCAACACCGCCTCCGCGCCGCTCCTTTCGCGGGTCTCGGGCATCAGCTCGGGCCTCGCGGAGAACATCGTCGCGCACCGGGACGCCAACGGCCCCTTCCGCTCGCGCCGGGCCCTCAAGGACGTGGCCCGTCTGGGCCCGAAGGCGTACGAGCAGTGCGCGGGCTTCCTGCGCATCCGGGGCGGCGACGACCCGCTCGACTCCTCCTCCGTGCACCCGGAGGCGTACCCGGTGGTGCGCCGGATGGTGAAGGCGACGGGCGGCGAGGTCGCGGCGCTCATCGGCGACACCGGGACGCTGCGCTCGCTGCGGGCCGACGACTTCGTGGACGAGACCTTCGGTCTGCCGACGGTGACGGACATCCTGCGCGAGCTGGAGAAGCCGGGCCGCGACCCGCGTCCGGCGTTCCGGACAGCGACCTTCGCGGAGGGCGTCGAGAAGATCGGCGACCTGGCGTCCGGGATGGTCCTGGAGGGCGTCGTCACGAATGTGGCCGCGTTCGGTGCGTTCGTGGACATCGGTGTGCACCAGGACGGTCTGGTGCACGTCTCCGCGATGTCGAAGACCTTCGTCAAGGACCCGCGCGACGTGGTGAAGCCCGGCGACGTGGTCAAGGTGAAGGTCCTCGACATCGACATCCCGCGCAAGCGGATCTCGCTGACGCTGCGGCTCGACGACCAGTCCGGTGCGGAGACCGGGGACGGAGCGCCCCAGCGGGAGCGCGGCGACCGGGGCGAGCGCTCCGGCCGCCCGCCGCAGCAGCGGCAGGGCGGGGGCGGTGCCGGTGGCCGCCGGGCCGAGCGTGGCGGTCAGGGCGACCGCGGCGGCCGGAGCGGGCAGGGCGGCCAGGGCGGTCGCGGCGGGCAGTCCGAGCGGGGTGGCCGGGACCGGTCGTCCGCTCCTGCGCCCGCGAACAGCGCGATGGCCGACGCCCTCCGCAAGGCGGGTCTGCTGGGCGAGGGCGGCGGCAAGCGCCGCTGACCGAAGGCGCCGTCGGAGTCGTCCCCGTGTGTCCCGTCCGGGCCACGGGGACGGCCGCGTGGCCCTGCCGCCGCTACGGCAGGAAGCGCAGGGCCCAGTCGGCGCGGTTGGCGACGGAGAGGTCGTCGTCCTCCGTCAGCGGCTGGAGGAGGTCCCGGGCCGCCTTCGGGTCGGCCTGGACCAGATCGACGATCTCGGTGGCCAGACCGTCCTGGTCGTCACCGAGGTCGACGGCGGAGGCGCGGATCAGGGTCGGCAGGGCCTCCGGGCCGCCGATCGCCGCGACGACACCGCCGAGGAGCTCACGGGCGTAGGCGTTCCGCTCGGTGAGGGCGCGATCCAGCTCCGCCTGGAGACGCGGCAGGAGACCGGCGTCACCCGAGGCGGCGATCTCGTCGGCGAGGTCGATCGTCTCGTCCACGTCGGCGTCGAGATCGTCCAGCATCTCGGTCAGCCGGGTCAGTAGGTCGGTCATGGTGCCTCCTGGAATGCGCCGTCCACGAGAACGGGGACGGTCGTCGAGCTGTCGGTCTCGGCGGCCACGGCCACGTCCTGCGGAAAGCCGTACTCGTACAGTTCACGACCCGAGTCACAGCCGTGCAAGGCGGCCACCGGGTCCTCGGTGGCCGACCACAGCGTGGCCGCCGCGGTCGCCTCCGGGGTGAGGGCGTGCGGGCCCGCGGCCCGCAGCCCGGCGAGGACGGCGCCCGCGCCGAGCAGGTCCTCCAGCGCCGGGCGCAGCGAACCGTCCGGCCACCGCTCGCCGGACGCGATGACCGCGACCGGGCGTTCGGCGGAGCCGTACCCCTGCCGCGTGAGCCAGCGGGCGACGGCCGAGTGGTTGCGCAGGGAGGCGGCGACGACGGTCGCGGTCCCGGCCTCCGCGGCGATGGTGGAGCCGTTCGGCGAGGGCAGGACCAGGCGCGGCGGCGTCGGGGCGGCGCGCAGGGCCGCCGGGGAGAGCGACCACGGGTGCTCGGGGGTCGCCTCGCGGCGCCCGACGGCGAGGGTCGCGCCGACGCTCTCCGCGTACGCGACGGCCGTCGCGTCCCGCCACCGGTACGGGTGGACGGCCGCGCCGGCCTCGACGGCGACGCCCACGGCCGTGGTGAAGGACAGCACGTCGACGACGACCACGCAGGCGGCCGAGGGGGCGAGGACCCGCGCCTCGACGGGTCCCCAGCCGAACGAGACCGTCATCGCGGGCCCCGGCCGGCGCACGGGACCGCCGTCGCGGCCCGCCGTGCCGCGTACGCGGCCGACGCCCCGAGGACCCGGCCCGCCGTGTGCGAGGCCGTCATCAGAGTTCGGTGACCTTGCCGTCGGCGACCTCGACACGCCGCGTGGTGCGGACCGCGTCGAGCATCCGCCGGTCGTGGGTGACGAGCAGCAGCGTGCCGGTGTACGAGTCGAGGGCGGACTCCAGCTGCTCGATGGCGGGCAGGTCCAGGTGGTTGGTCGGCTCGTCGAGAACGAGCAGGTTCACGCCCCGGCCCTGGAGCAGGGCGAGCGCGGCGCGGGTCCGCTCGCCCGGGGAGAGCGTGGTGGCGGGCCGCATCACGTGCACGGCCTTGAGGCCGAACTTGGCCAGCAGGGTACGGACCTCGGCGGGCTCCGTCTCCGGCACGGCCGCGCAGAACGCCTCCAGGAGCGTCTCCGTACCGTGGAAGAGCTTGCGGGCCTGGTCGACCTCGCCGACGACGACGCCCGAGCCCAGGACCGCGTCCCCGGAGTCCAGCGGCAGCCGGCCGAGCAGGGCGGCGAGCAGGGTCGACTTCCCGGCGCCGTTGGCGCCGGTGACGGCGACCCGGTCGGCCCAGTCGATCTGCAGGGTGACGGGGCCGAAGGAGAAGTCGCCGCGGCGCACCTCGGCCTCGCGGAGGGTCGCGACGACCGAGCCGGAGCGCGGGGCGGCCGCGATCTCCATGCGGAGCTCCCACTCCTTGCGGGGCTCGTCGACGACGTCGAGGCGCTCGATCATGCGCTGGGTCTGACGGGCCTTCGCGGCCTGCTTCTCGCTGGCCTCGCTGCGCGCGTTGCGGCCGAGCTTGTCGCTGTCGGTGGACTTGCGGCGGGCGTTCTTGACGCCCTTGTCCATCCAGGACCGCTGCATGTGACCGCGTGCCTCGAGGGCCGCCTTCTTGCCGGCGTACTCCTCGAAGTCCTCGCGCGCGTGCCGCCTGGCCCTGTCCCGCTCCTCCAGGTAGGCCTCGTAACCGCCGCCGTACAGGGTGATCTGCTGCTGGGCGAGGTCGAGTTCGAGGACCTTGGTGACCGTACGGGTGAGGAACTCGCGGTCGTGGCTGATGACGACCGTGCCGGCGCGCAGCCCCTTCACGAAGCCTTCGAGGCGTTCGAGCCCGTCGAGGTCGAGGTCGTTGGTGGGCTCGTCGAGCAGGAAGACGTCGTAGCGGGAGAGCAGCAGGGAGGCGAGGCCGGCGCGGGCGGCCTGGCCGCCGGAGAGGGAGGTCATCGGCTGGTCGAGGCCGACGGTGAGGCCGAGCGAGTCGGCGACCTCCTCGGCGCGCTCGTCGAGGTCGGCGCCGCCGAGGTTCAGCCAGCGCTCCAGGGTGATCGCGTACGCGTCGTCGGCGCCCGGCGTGCCGTCGACGAGGCCCTGCGTCGCCTCGTCCATCGCCGTCTGGGCGGCGGCGACGCCGGTGCGCCGGGCGAGGAACTCGCGCACGGTCTCCCCCGCGCGCCGCTCCGGCTCCTGCGGGAGGTGGCCGACGGCGGCGGTGGGCGGGGAGAGCCGGAGCTCCCCCTCCTCCGGGGTGTCGAGCCCGGCGAGCAGCCGCAGCAGGGTCGACTTGCCGGCGCCGTTGACGCCGACGAGGCCGATGACGTCGCCGGGGGCGACGACGAGGTCGAGCCCGGCGAAGAGGGTGCGTTCGCCGTGGCCGGCGGCGAGGTCCTTGGCGACGAGGGTTGCAGTCATCAGGGTACGAATCCTAGGCGACGGCGGACCCGCCCCGGTCCGGTCAGGGGGTGGGGCGGGTACCTCCGGGCGGGACTCCGTCCGGAGCCGCGTGCGGGACGCGTGCGGGGCCCCGTGCGGGGCCTGGCAC
>NZ_LIPQ01000128.1 GCF_001418135.1 Streptomyces aureus | reverse complement strand
CCCGCGAAGAACAAGATCCTCGGCGACTCCGGCTCCGTCGAGGTGACCGTCCAGCTCCCGGCCGGCTCCCGCGTCGAGGCGAAGAGCGCCGCCGCCGGACTCCGCGGCGTCGGACGGCTCGGCGACGTCGTCTTCGACGGCGCGCAGGGCACGGTCAAGCTCGACGAGACCGCGAGCGCCCACCTCACCCTGCTCGCCGGGGACATCACGGTCGGCCGCCTCGGCGGCGCCGCCGAGATCAGCACCAAGAAGGGCGACCTCCGCGTCGAGGAGGCCACGCAGGGCACGGTCGTGCTGCGTACCGAGTCGGGCGAGATCGTGGTCGGCGCCGCCCGCGGAGTCTCCGCCACGCTGAACGCCGGCACCGCCTACGGCCGCGTCCACAACGCGCTCACCAACACCGACGGCGCCGAGGCCGGCCTGAACATCCACGCCACCACCTCGTACGGCGACATCACCGCCCGCAGCCTCTGAACCACCCCGGCGGCGCGACCGCCGGTCCCACGAGCTTCATCGACCGACTCCGAGGACGGACAAGCAGAATGAGCACCACTCAGAACTACCAGGCCGCCGAGCAGCTCCTCCGTCGTCCCGCCCGCCCGGGCGAGCTCGTCGTCGGTGACAGGGTCAGACCGCAGTGGATCGACGGGGGCGCCCGGTTCTGGTACGCGGTGAGCAACGGGACCGGCAGGCGGTTCATGCTGGTCGACCCGGCGGCGGGCACGCGTGAGCCCGCCTTCGACCACGCCCGGCTGGCAGCCTCGCTGGCCACCGCCGCCGAGCGGCAGGTCGACCCCGAGGCCCTGCCGTTCACCGGCATCGAACCGGCCGGGAACGAGGTCACGTTCGTGGCGTTCGGCGCGTACTGGCGCTGCGATCTGAACAGCTACGTCTGTGAGCCGGCCGAGTTCACCGCCCCGGGCAACCCGCTGGACGTGACGTCGCCCGACGGGAAGTCCGCGGTGTCCCAGCGGGGGCACGACCTGTGGGCCCGCTCGCTGTCCGACGGCCGCGAGTGGCCGCTGACCACCGACGGCGCACCCGGTCACGCCTACGGTCCGGGTCCCTCCGCGACCGCCAACGCCACCCTGCTGCGCAAGCTCGGCGTGCCCTACCTGCCGCCCGCGGTCGCCTGGTCGCCGGACTCCACGAAGGTCCTCGCCCACCGGACCGACGAGCGCGAGGTCCGCGGGACCCACCTCGTGGAGGCGATGCCCGCCGACGGGGATGCGCCCCGCCTGCACACCCAGCCGTTCGCGTACGCCGGGGACGAGCATCTGCCGCTGGCCGAGCTGGTCGTCCTCGACGTCGCCGAGGGCACGGTGGTCCGCGCCCGGACCGAGCCGCTGATCATGACCCATGTGTCCCCGATCACCGTGAAGTGGGCGTGGTGGGCCGCGGACGGCTCCGCCGTCTACTTCCTCGCCCGCCCCCGGGACCAGCACTCCCTCACCCTGAACCGCCTCGACCCGGTCACCGGCGAGGTCACCACCGTGATCAGCGAGTCCGGGGAGACCCGGGTGGAGCCCAACCAGTGGATGACGGAGCCGCCCCTCGTGCGCGTGCTCGCCGACGAGGTGCTGTGGTTCTCGCAGCGCGACGGCTGGGGCCACCTCTACCGCTACGACCTCCACACCGGTGAGCTGCTCGGCCGGGTCACCGCCGGGCCGTGGCTGGTGCGGCAGATACTGCGCGTCGACGAGGCCGCGCGCGTCGTGTACTTCACGGCCTCCGGGCTCGTCGACGAGGACCCGTACCGGCGCACGGTGTGCCGGGTCGGCCTGGACGGCTCCGGCTTCGCCAAGGTCACCGCCGACACGCTCGACCACCTGGCGGTCCTGCCGGAAGCCCCGTACGACCAGGAGTACTTCATCGACTCCGCGTCCGCCGTCGACACCGCCCCCGTCATCACGGTCCGCGACTGGACCGGGCGGGTGCTCGTCGAGCTGGAGCGCGCCGACATCACCAGGCTCACCGCCACCGGGTGGACCGCTCCGGAGCGCTTCCGCGTCAAGGCGGCCGACGGCGAGACCGACATCTACGGGGTGCTCTACCGGCCGCGGGACTTCGACCCCGCCCGGTCCTACCCGGTGGTGGACAACCTCTACCCCGGCCCGCAGGTCAACCGGGTCGCCCCGTGCTTCGACCCCGGCGGCATGGGCATGGACGCCGAACCCCTCGCGGCACTCGGCTTCGTGGTCATCGCGCTCGACGGCCGGGGCACTCCTGGCCGGAGCAAGGCCTTCCACGACGCCTCCTTCGGCCGGCTGGCCGACGCCGGCTCCCTGGCCGACCATGTCGCGGCCCTGGGGCAGCTGGCCGAGACCCGGCCGTGGATGGACCTGGAGCGGGTCGGCGTCTTCGGCCACTCCGGGGGCGGGTTCGCCGCGGCCCGCGCGATGCTGGACTTCCCCGGGACGTACAAGGCCGGGGCCGCCCTCTCCGGCTCGCACGACGCCCGCACCTTCAACGCCGGCTTCGTCGAGTCCTACGACGGCGCGGACAACCCCGAGGCCTGGGCCCGGACGTCCAACCTGGACCTCGCCGACCGGCTGACCGGCAAGCTGCTGCTCGTCCACGGCGACATGGACGACCAGGTCCACCCGCACCAGACCCTGCGGTTCGCCGACCGGCTCCTCGCCGCCGGCAAGGACTTCGAACTGCACGTCGTGCCGGGCGCCGAGCACACCTTCATCGACTGCCTGGCCCATGTCCGCACCCGCTGCTGGGACTTCCTGGTCCGCGAGCTGATGGGCACGCTGCCGCCCGCCTACCGACCGGCCCCCATCGTGATCGGCCCCGAGCTGCTCGCCGACATGTTCGCCTGACCGCGACGCCACGGACGGGAGCGAGCCCGGCGGACCACCACCGAGGTGGGGGTCCGCCGGGCTCCTTCTACGGGGCCAGGCCGGTCGCCGCGAGGACCGCGTCCACCGTCTCCGCCACCGTCAGTTCCGCGTTGTCGATCCAGACGCCCTCGCCCGACAGCTCCGCGCGCATCGCCTCGTCCAGGAAGGCCCAGTTGGTCGTCAGGCGCTTGTCGCGGGCGTTGTTGCGTTCCCAGGCCTTGTCGGGGCCGGGGGCCAGGATCACCACGTGGAGCGCGGCCGCCTTCGTGTGGGCGCGGTAGTGGTCCAGGTGGGAGCGGCGTACGACCACGTCGTCGAGGACCGGGAGGAAGCCGGCCGCGGCGAAGCTGTCGGCGAGGAGGCAGGCGTTGCGGGCGCGCAGCAGGATCTGGCGGTCCGCCTCCGGGTCGCCGTCCGGGCTCGGCCAGTGGCAGCCGCTCACGATGAGGGACTGGAGGCCGTCGACCTCGATGTGCGCGGCACGGGCGAAGCGGGCCGCGAGGGCGGCCGCGACGGTGGACTTCCCGCTTCCGGGGATGCCGACGAGCAGCACGGCTCCGGGGGCGGGTTCCGCGGCGTCGACGGTGATGTTCTCGAAGGTCATGCGGGCCTTTCCTCGCTGGTCGTACGCCGTTCCCCAACGAGCGGACGGCCGGTCGACGATACGGCCACGGGCTCCGGCGTCGCCATCGGATTCCCGGCCCCGGTGGCCCGCCGGCCCGGCGCGAACGACGTCAGGGCCACTCCCCCGACGAGCAGCGCCGCCGCGCACCAGCGGGCCGGGCTCACTCCCTCGCCCAGGACGAGCGCCGCCGAGGACATCCCGAAGACGGGCACGAGGAGGGAGAAGGGCGCGACGGAGGAGGCCGGGTAGCGGCGGAGCAGCAGGCCCCAGGCGCCGAAGCCGAAGACGGTCGTGATCCAGGCGGCGTAGACGATGACGCCGACGCCGGTCCAGTCGAGCCCGCGCAGGGCCGCGAGGTCGCGTTCCGGGCCCTCCAGGAGGAGGGAGAGGCCGAGCAGCGGCAGGACGGGGACGGTGCTGACCCAGACCATGAAGTTGAGCGCGTCCGGCGGGGAGGCCTTGCGGGTCAGGACGTTGGAGACGCCCCAGCAGGCCGCCGCGGCGATCACGAGGGCGAAGCCGGTGAGGGAACCGGCCCCGCCCTCGTCGGCCGCCGCCACACCGATGCCCGCCAGGGCGACTCCCATGCCCGCGAGCTTGAGGCGGCCGGGGCGTTCGCCGAGGGCGGTGAAGGCGAAGAGGGCGGTGAAGACGGCCTGGACCTGGAGGACGAGGGAGGAGAGCCCGGCGGGGGCGCCGAGGTCCATGCCGGTGAAGAGGAGCCCGAACTTGGCGACGCCGAGGACGAGTCCCACCGCCAGGATCCACTTCCAGGCCACGGTGGGCCGGCCCACCAGGAGGACGGCGGGCAGGGCGGCGGCGAGGAAGCGGAGGGCCGAGAAGAGCAGGGGCGGGAAGTGGTCGAGGCCGATCTCGATGACGACGAAGTTGACTCCCCAGACGGCGGCGACCAGGGCGGCGAGGGCGAGGTGGGCGGGGCGCATGCGATCGAGCATGGCCGCCGTGGACTGTGTAGCACCAGCACGGGTTCCTTCATGGTGGGATGTAGCGACGCTTCATCCATCCGTCCCGCGCATCGAAGAGGAGGAGCGCCGTGCTGGACCTCGGCCGTCTGCGCGCCCTGCACGCCGTCGCCGTCCACGGCAGTGTCGGCGCCGCCGCCACCGCCCTCGGCTACACGCCGTCCGCGGTCTCCCA
This sequence comes from Streptomyces aureus, assembly GCF_001418135.1. Lineage (GTDB taxonomy): Bacteria > Actinomycetota > Actinomycetes > Streptomycetales > Streptomycetaceae > Streptomyces > Streptomyces aureus_A. Next base: position 5,087 of record NZ_LIPQ01000128.1, on the reverse strand, counting down.
GCAGATCGCGAAGCTGGAGCGGGAGACCCGTACGACCCTGCTCGAACGCAGCGGCCGCGGCATCCGCCTCACCGACGACGCCCATCACCTCGCCGCCACCGCCCGGCAGCTGCTCACCCTCGTGGAGGAGGCGGAGGTGCGGCTGGAGGAGCGGCGCGGCCGGCCCGCCGGGAGGCTCGCGATCGGCTGCTTCGCGAGCGCGGCGCGCGGGCTGATGCCCCGGGTGCTCGCGGAGCTGGGCCGGGTCCATCCCGATGTCGACGCCCGGCTCTCGGAGGTGGATCCGCATGTGTCGATCGACCTGGTGGCGCGCGGGGTCATCGACCTCGCGGTGGCGCACGACTGGGACATCGCCCCGCTTCCCGTGCCGCCGGGGGTCGAGCAGGCGGTGATCGGCGACGACCTGTGCGACATCCTCGTCCACCGGGGCCATCCGCTCGCCGCGCGGGACTCGGTGCGCCGGGAGGAGCTGGCGGCGGAGCGGTGGATCTCGCAGCCGCCGGGGACGGTCTGCCACGACTGGCTGACGCGGACGTTGCGGGAGACGGGTTTCGAGCCGCTGATCGCCCATCAGGCGGAGGAGAACCACACGCAGGTCGCCCTGGTCGCGGCCGGTCTGGGGATCGCGCTGGTGCCGCGGCTGGGGCGCGGGACGCTGCCGCCGGAGGTGACGCCGGTGCGGCTGGACCCGATGCCGACGCGTCGCCTGCACGCCATGTGGCGGACCGGGGCGGCGCGGCGCCCGGCGATCCGGGAGACGGTCCGTACGCTCCAGGAGCTCTGGCCCGGGATCGCCGCCGTGGGCGATTCGTGCGCGGGTCCTTGACCTGGCAGTTACTTTCGGGCTATCCGTGACTCCTTGGAAGTTTCCTTCAGAGGCGGCTTCCGAGGATTTCGCGCATGGATCCCTTCAACCTCGCACGGCCGGAAGGAGCATCAGTGCACCACCGCGCCCCCGCCCCCTCCCGACGCACCCTCCTCACGGTGACCGCCGCCGCGGCAGCGGCCGCCGTCACCGGGGTGAGCACCCCCGCCCTCGCCGGGCAGGACCGGCACGACGACCGGAAGCTCCGGCGGATCATCGACCGCATGTCCCTTCAGGAGAAGGTCGGCCAGCTCTTCGTGATGCGGGTGTACGGCCACTCCGCCACCGCACCCGACCAGGCCGACATCGACGCCAACCTCGCGGAGATCGGTGTCCGTACGGCCGCCGAGCTGGTCGAGCGCTACCACGTGGGCGGCGTCATCTACTTCTCCTGGGCCCACAACACCCGCGACCCGCAGCAGATCGCCGCGCTCTCCAACGGCATCCAGCAGGCGGCGCTCGCGCAGCCCACGCCGATCCCCGCGCTCATCTCCACCGATCAGGAGCACGGCATCGTCTGCCGGGTGGGCGAGCCCGCCACCCTGGTGCCCGGTGCGATGGCCCTCGGGGCGGGCGGTTCGCACGCGGACGCCCGCAGGGCGGCGCAGATCGCGGGCGCGGAGCTCGCGGCCGTCGGCATCCGGCAGAACTACGCCCCGGTCGCGGACGTGAACGTCAACCCGGCCAACCCGGTCATCGGCGTCCGTTCCTTCGGCTCCGACCCGACGGCGGTCGCCGGCATGGTCGCCGCGCAGGTCAAGGGCTACCAGCGGGCCGGGGTCGCGGCCACCTCCAAGCACTTCCCGGGGCACGGCGACACCGCCGTCGACAGCCACTACGGCCTGCCGACGATCACCCACACGCGGGCGCAGTGGAGCGAGCTGGACGCCCCGCCGTTCCGGTCCGCGATCGCCGCCGGGATCGACTCGATCATGACCGCGCACATCGTGGTCCCGGCGCTCGACCCGAGCGAGGACCCGGCGACGCTGTCCCGGCCGATCCTCACCGGCATCCTCCGCGAGGAGCTCGGCTACGACGGTGTGGTGGTCACCGACTCGCTCGGCATGGAGGGGGTGCGCACCAAGTACGGCGACGACCGCGTCCCGGTCCTCGCCCTGAAGGCCGGTGTGGACCAGCTGCTCAACCCGCCGAAGCTGGACGTGGCCTGGAACGCGGTCCTGAAGGCCGTCAGGGACGGCGAACTGACGGAGGCCCGGCTCGACGAATCGATCCTGCGGATCCTGCGGCTCAAGTCGAAGCTCGGTCTGTTCCGGAACGCGTACGTCACCCGGGCCGGCGTCGAGCGGGTGGTCGGCACCGCAGCCCATCTCGCCCAGGCCGACCGGATCGCCGAGGCCACCACGACCCTGCTCCTCAACGAGGGCGGTTTCCTGCCGCTGAGCCCGGCCCGCCAGAGCTCGGTCCTCGTCGTCGGCGCCGACCCGGCCTCCCCGTCCGGTACGACGGGCCCTCCGACGACGACGCTCGCGACCGCCCTGACGGAGCTGGGGTTCACCGCGACCTCGCTGTCCACCGGGATCACCCCGACGGCCGCGAAGATCGAGGAGGCGGTGGCGGCGGCAGCGGGCAAGGACGTCGTCGTGGTGGGGACGTACAACGTCACCGCGACCAGCCCGCAACGCACGCTCGTGGCGCGGCTCGTGGCGACCGGGGTGCCCGTCGTGACGATCGCGATCCGCAACCCGTACGACATCGCCCGGATCGGCGGCCAGCGGGCGACGCTCGCCGCCTACTCCTGGACCGATGTCGAACTCCGGGCCGCCGCACGGGTCCTGGCGGGCAGGGCCGGGCCCGGGGGCCGCCTGCCGGTCCCGGTGCTGAGCGCCGACGACCCGGCGAAGGTGCTCTACCCGGTGGGACACGGCCTGTCGTACCGCTGACAGGGCTGATGCGACGAAGGGGGTGGGGCGCGCCGCCGGACGCACCCCACCCCCTCGAAGCGGTTACGGCCGCAGGCCGTGCTCCTTCGTCGCGTCCTCGTCGACCTGCTTGTCGAGGCGCGCGTCGAAGCGGGCCAGCGGCTGCGCCGCCTGGACGGCCGGGGCGGGCACGCCGGCCCAGGCGAGGATGCGGGCGGTGGCGTTGTTCCGCTCGGCCTCGACGAGCCCGGCGACGTTCGCACCGTGGTTGGCGCCCGGCGCCACGTACACGTAGCTGTCGCGCGCGCCCTTGCCCAGGTGGAACTTCTCGGAGCCCCACGGGTCGTTGCCGCCGTACACGAACAGCATCTTGTCCGCGTTCTTGCGGACCCAGTTGTCCACGTCACGCATCGCGTGCTGCTTGAACTTCATCGGGATCTCGCGCGGCACGAAGTTGCGCGCGGGCTGGTAGCCGTAGCGGCTCAGGCCCTTGAGGTGCGGCTGCTCGATGTCGGGCGAGCCGAGCTCGGTCGCCGCCTGGTAGTAGTACGGCGTGTACGGCTCCAGGCCCTGGTCGGTGTAGGCGGCCCAGCCGGAGTAGGCGTCGATCGTCTCGTAGACGGTGTCGTCGCCGGCGGTCTTCGCGTCCGGGATCTGGTCGCAGACGTCCTCGCCGTAGTACTGCCAGAAGCCCCACACGAAGTCGAGGACGACGGCCTCGAAGGCCTTGTCGAGCGTGCCGATCGTGTTGAAGGTGGCGCCCTCCGACTCGGCCCACGCCTTGTACTTGGCCTCCAGGGGCGCGCGGCGGACGAGGGCCTCGCGCTGCATGTCGTTCAGGCGGTCGCGGCACTCCTTGGTGCCGACGGTCGCGAAGAACCGGTCGTAGGCCGAGTCCTCGTTGTTGACCACGTCGTTCGGGGCGACGTAGGCGACGACACCGTCCATGTCACGCGGGTAGAAGCGCTCGAAGTAGGTGGCGGTCATGCCGCCCTTGGAGGCGCCCGTGGAGAGCCACTTCTGGCCGTAGATCTTCTTCAGCGCGGTGAAGATCCGGTGCTGGTCGCTGGCCGCCTGCCAGATGTCGAGCTTCGACCAGTCGGCGGGCTGCGGACGGGACGGCGTGAAGAAGCGGTACTCCATGGAGACCTGGTTGCCGTCGATGATCCGCGTCGGCTCGGCGCGGCTCGGGGTGGTGCTCAGCGAGTATCCGCTGGTGCGGAAGACGGTCGGGCGGCTCGTGTCCTTGTGGAGGACGGAGATCCGCTGGTCGAACGTGCCGGCCCACGGGCGCCGGTGGTCGATCGGCTGCTTGTAGTTCAGGACGAAGAAGCGGTAGCCCGCGTACGGCTTCTCCTCGATCAGACTCATCCCGGGGATCGCCAGGATGCGGTCCTTGATGTCCGTGCTCTGCGAGTCGACGACGGCCGTGCTGCCCGTGTCCGTGTCCGCGGCGGTAGCCACGCCGGTCGGTGCCACGGTGCCTATGAGCACCGAAAGCGACAGCGCCCATCTCAGCGACTTGCGCATTCACCCTCCCCTTGGTTCACAACGGTGTCGCGAACCTAGCGGGGGCAACGTGTGGACCGCCAGCCCCAGTTGCTCCTTACCCTTGGACTTTCCTGTACATCAGCACAGGATCCAGGTGGTGGAGGTGCCCCGACCGGCCACCGAACCGCTCGCCCGGACGCAGCGGTTGAGGGCGTGGACGGTGACGGGCCCGGCCTGCCGGTCGAACCGTCCGGCCCGGACGGCGGGGCGGCCGCCGCGCGGCTGGAGGGAGACGGCCATCGGACGGCGGGCGCCTGGGTGCTTGGCGACGGTGACGGCGCAGACGTAGTGGCGGGTGCGGTAGAGGCGGAGCTCGCCGGTGGCGAAGGGGATGGTCCGGGTGGGGCGGCCCTGGCAGACGGAGACGGCCTCGGCGGTGCCGGCGGCGGCTCCGGGGACGAGGGTGGCCGGGGTCAGGACCAGGGCGAGGGCGGCGAGGAGCGGCGCGAGGACCCGGGCGAGCAGCCGTGGGCCACGTCGTGCGTGCTGCGTGTCCATGGACATGCGTTCCCCTCCCGAGTGGATCGACGTACAGGCGTACGACGCGCCCCACCGCGGAATGGTTGCCTCCGACCTGGGCGCCCCCAAGCCCCCCTAGGCGAACGCGGTGAGGAGGAAGAGCAGGAAGACGCCCTCGGCGCCGAGCTGGGCCCAGAGCGCCGCCCGGCGGATCTCGGGGCGGGAGGAGCTCTGCACGGTGACGAGCGCCGCGAAGGCGATCGCCAGGGCGGCGACGTACAGGAAGCCGGGGGTGCCGTCGCAGGCCTCCCCGTAGGTGAGGCACCGGGCGG
>NZ_LIPQ01000127.1 GCF_001418135.1 Streptomyces aureus | reverse complement strand
CACATGAGTTGTCGATCGGCCTGGGCCGATCGACAACTCATGTGATTCTAGGGAAGAGTGACGAACGGTCACCGAGCATCGGTTCCCCTGGCGCCGTTGATCTTGACGGGTCTCGGACATTTGCGAGCCGTCAAGGCAGTGTCCTAAACCCAGATCACTCGGTTAGATGAGTGTGGACACCAGAACGCCCCGGCCGGGGTTCGACGATCAGCCCGCGTTGAGCATGGTCAAGGTGGATTCCGATCCCGCCCAGGTGATCGTGAACCACGCCAGCTTCCGTGTGCGGCTCGCGCCGGCCCCGCAGCCGAAGATCGGCGCCGGCGCCCGCACCGCAGCCCTGTCCGGGGCCGTGGCAGGAGCGGGCGGACCGCGCCGTCGTCCCGTCGTATGGACCGGAAAGTCCTCGCCGGGCGCGACCGGCCTCCTCCAGGCCGTACGGGAGTCCTCCGTCTCCACGCTCGAACCGGCGGTCGGACACGGCGGCCGCGCCGGCCACGCCGGTCTGGACGGCGGCTCCACCCAGGCCGTCCCGCGCATCGACGACACCATGCCCACCCCCGTGGTGCCCGCCGGCTCCGGCCCCCTGCTGCCGCCGATGCGCCGCGCCGAGGGCGCGTACGACGACCTGTACGAGCTCCGCCCCGAGACCGACGGGCCCGGCTCGGCGGCGTACGAGGACGAGACGGCGGGGGCCCGGGCCGCGCAGCGCCACGGGCAGGACACCGTCCGGCACGCCTACTACCCCGGCCGCCGGATGAACCTCGGCGTCGTCCTCCTCCCGCTCCGCGTCTTCCTCGGCTTCATCTCCATCTACGCGGGCATGGGCAAGCTCTGCGACCCCGTCTACTTCGACGGCGGCGAGCGCGGCTCCATGGTGAAGTGGCTCAACTCCCTGCATCCCTGGCCCCTCGCCGAACCCCTCCGCGACTTCGCCCTCCAGCACCCGGTCGGCGCCGGACTCACCGTCGCCTTCCTCCAGGTCGTCGTCGGCGTCCTCACCGTCCTCGGCCTCTGGCAGCGCGTCGCCGGCGTCGTCGGAGCCCTGCTCTCCGCCGCGCTGCTCCTCACGGTCAGCTGGAAGACCGTCCCGGTCTACGACTCCGCCGACATCATCTTCCTGGCCGCCTGGTCCCCGCTGATCATCGCCGGTGCCCCCGTCTACTCGATCGACGCCCGCCTCGCCGGAGAGGCCTGGCGCACCCTCGGCCCGCGCGCCGACCTGTGGGACCTGCGCCGTCGCGTCATGCGCCGCAGCACCCTCGTCGCCGCGGTCGTCGTCGGCCTCACCCTCCTCATCGGCTCCGTCCTCGGCGGCGCCGTCCGCTCCACCGAGATGGTCACCGTCCCGGGCCCCAACGACGACCCGATCAACCACCTCCCGGGCCGGCCGCTCCCCACCGAGCCGAAGCGCCACGCCCCCTCCAAGGCCGCGACCAAGGTGCCCACGCCCGCCGCGACCAGCGAGGCCCCGGCGGAGCGCGAGGAGACACAGGAGGCGACCCGGCCCACCGAGACCACCCGCGAGACCACCCGGACGCAGGAGCAGCGCCCGACGGCCACGCAGGGCACGGGCACCGGCGGCAGCAGCAGCCGTACGCCCACGCGGTCCAACCCGGAGCCTCCTCCGTCCACCAGCGACACCCCGAGCAGCACGGGCGGCAGCACGTCGGGCGGCGGCTCGGGCGGTGGCTCCGGCGGCGGCTCGACGGGCACGCCGTCGGAGAGCAGCTCGACGTCGGGCGGGGCGAGGAACCCGATCGGCGGACTGCTGGGCTGAGGACTCCGTCCGTACGGAGATCCGGCCGAGCGACGGACACGCAAGGGCGGCACCGCGAGAACGCGGTGCCGCCCTTCCGTACGTGGTGGCGTCATCCCCGGCGGGAGGGGGCCGCTTCGGTCATCCCCGGCGGGAGGGCGCCGCTTCGGTCATCCGCGGCTGGAGGTCGCCGCTTCGGTCATCCCCGCTGTGCGGCGAGCTCCTTGGCGGCCTCGGTGAGGTCCTTGGCGGTGTCGATGGCCCGCCAGTAGGCCCCCTGGGGCAGCGGGAAGCCGGCCAGCCGCTTCTCACGGGCGAGCCGGGGGAACGTGGTGCGCTCGTGGTCGCCCAGGTCCGGGAGGAGCTCCGTGAAGGCCGCGGAGAAGACGTACACGCCCGCGTTGATGAGGTACGGCGACGGCGGCGCCTCGACGAAGTCGGTGATGTGGCCGAAGGTGTCGGTCTCGACGGCGCCCCACGGGATGCGGGGGCGGGCCAGGGCGAGGGTGGCGACGGCGTCGCGCTCTTCGTGGAAGGCGGCCATCTCGCGCAGCGAGAAACGGGTCCAGATGTCGCCGTTGGTGGCGTACCAGGGCCGGTCCGGCGCGGGCAGATGCGCGGCGGCGTACTTGAGGCCTCCGCCGCGGCCCAGGGGCTCGGTCTCGACGACCGTCGTCACCTTGAGGGGCAGGTCGGCGCTCTCCAGCCACTCCTGGAGGACTTCGGCGAGGTGGCCGCAGGAGACGACGGCGTCGGTCACGCCCTCGGCGGCAAGCCAGGAAAGCTGATGGCCGATGATCGGGGTCCCGGTGCCCGGGATCTCGACCATCGGCTTGGGGCGGTCGTCGGTGTACGGGCGGAGCCGTGAGCCCTGGCCGCCCGCCAGGACCACGGCCTGCGTCGGAGAGGTGTGCATACGGGGAACGATAGGCGCCCCGTACGTCCGGCGGTCGGACGCCCGACGGCCGGACGCGCGTCGTGGCTCAGCGTCGTCGCTCAGCTCGCGCGCATCACGCCGGTCGCGTACGAGGTGTCGCAGACCGGCCGCGAGAAGGCCTGGGCGCGGGAGGGGCCGTACTGCTCGACGGCGGCGCGGCCGAGGGAGCGGGCGATGGACATGCAGTGCTTGGCGAGGGAGGGCCGGTTCTCCACCTCGCGCTGGAGGTGGGTGAGGGCGACCCCGGGGTCCTTCTCCTGGAGCTCGGCGAGGAGCTGGTCGCGCAGAATGTCCTGCGGGGCACGGGACTTGGCCCGGACGGAGACCTTGGAGGAGGACGCCGTCAGCTGGGTCCCGGAGTCCTTGCCGGCCCACGGAACGGCGGACACCGCGAGCGTTCCCGAGAGCACCAGGACGACGGGCAGGACGAGGGCGAGAGAGCGGCCGATTCGGCGGGCAGTAGGCGTCACGCAGGCGAGCGTAGCGGCCGGTAGTGATATGGCGACATTTAGTCACTCTCGCGGGGGATGGTTCGAAGTGGCTTTTCGAATTCCGTGTTGACGCGAGGGGTGGGGGTGGGCCGGGAATGCCGGGGTTTTCCCCGGTAAACCCCCACCGGGTCCCGCACTAGGACGAACGACCCCGCATCTGCAGGAGATACGGGGCCGTTCGGCCACAGTGTGGCGCTGGTGTCCGGCGAGGGTCAGTCGCTGAGGCGGGCGCCGGTCGACGTCGAGAAGACGTGGAGCTCGGCGGCGCGCGGGACGACGTGCAGCGTGGTGCCCTTGGCGGGGACGTCACGGCCGCCGACGCGGACGACCAGGTCCTTGTCCTCGCCGCCGACGCGGGTGGAGCCGTAGACGAAGCCGTCGGAGCCGAGCTCCTCGACGACGTTGACGGTGACGGCCAGGCCGTCCTTGCTCGTCGGGCCCGAGACGTCGAAGTGCTCGGGGCGGACGCCGACGGTGACGGTGGTGTCGCCCTTGGCGGAGGCGGCGGCGATGGCGTCACGGGAGACCGGGACGACACTGTTGCCGAACTTGACGCCGCCGTCGACGATCGGGACCTCGACCAGGTTCATGGCGGGGGAGCCGATGAAGCCGGCGACGAAGAGGTTGGCCGGCCTGTCGTACATGTTGCGCGGCGAGTCGACCTGCTGGAGCAGACCGTCCTTCAGGACGGCGACGCGGTCGCCCATGGTGAGGGCCTCGGTCTGGTCGTGGGTGACGTAGACCGTGGTGATGCCGAGACGGCGCTGGAGGCCGGCGATCTGCGTACGGGTCGAGACACGGAGCTTGGCGTCGAGGTTCGACAGCGGCTCGTCCATGAGGAAGACCTGCGGCTCACGCACGATGGCGCGACCCATGGCGACACGCTGACGCTGACCGCCGGAGAGCGCCTTCGGCTTGCGGTCGAGGTACTCGGTGAGGTCCAGGATCTTCGCGGCCTCTTCGACCTTGGCGCGGATCTCGGACTTGTTGACACCGGCGATCTTGAGCGCGAAGCCCATGTTGTCGGCGACGCTCATGTGCGGGTACAGCGCGTAGTTCTGGAACACCATCGCGATGTCCCGGTCCTTGGGCGGCAGGTGCGTGACGTCGCGGTCACCGATGCGGATGGAGCCGGCGTTGACGTCCTCGAGACCCGCGAGCATGCGCAGGGAGGTCGACTTGCCACAGCCGGAGGGCCCGACGAGGACGAGGAACTCGCCGTCGGCGATCTCGATGTCGAGCTGGTCGACGGAGGGCTTGGTGGCACCGGGGTACACCCGGGTCGCCTTGTCGAAAGTGACGGAAGCCATGGTGATGTGTCCCTTCACCGGCAGGAACGTGCCGGACGATCCGAGTAAAGGAAGGATTGAGGTCTAGTCCACCTGGGTGAACCGCATGTGACGCTACCTGGCGCCGCGGGATCTGTCAGCACTCCACCCGGGGTGAGATTTCCGACCGTCGCCGGGACGAGGTTGGTTACACTGCACTCGCTGCCTCCTTAGCTCAGCTGGCCAGAGCACCGCTCTTGTAAAGCGGGGGTCGTCGGTTCGAACCCGACAGGGGGCTCACGGCAAAGGGCCAGCGCAGGGACATGTTTCCCCGGCGCTGGCCCTTTCGCATGATCACGGCCGTGCCACCTACGTGCCAGATGGCTTGTCTTTACGGGCTTGGCGGATCATCTCTCCGAGCTTCCCCGCGATGTGCTGATCACGGTCGCTCGTCATGTGCTGATAGATCAGGGCGGCCCGGGTCGTGCTGTGGCCCATCCGCGTCATGAGCTCACGCGTGCTGGCCCCGGCGCTGGAGGCGAGGGTGTTCCCGGTGTGGCGGAGGTCGTGGAAGTGCACGTCATCGGAGATGCCGGCGGTGGCGCGGGCGGCGGTCCAGTCGTCCCGGAAGTTGCTGCGTCGAAGGAGGCCGCCGCGGGGACCCCGGAAGAGGTGACCGTCCTGCCCGGGACCGGCGAAGTGCTGCAGGTGGTGAGCGAGCTCGGGGACGAGTTCGGCCGGGAAGGCGACCGGCCGGACGCCGGCGGCGGACTTCGGTGCCTTGTCGGCCAGCGTGCCGTTCTGCAGCTCGGACTGGGCACGGCGGACCAGGACCACGCAGCGGGTCAGGTCGAGGTCCCGGCGACGCAGCGAGGCCAGCTCGCCGAAGCGGAGGGTGGTGAAGGCGGCGAGGAGGACGAGCACGCGGTGGTGCGGCTGGATGGCGTCGGCCACGGCGTACACCTCGGCCACGGTGAGGACGGGCCGTTCAGGGACGTCGTAGCGATCGGCGCCCTTGATCCGGCACGGGTTGCGGCGGATCAGCTCGTCGTCGACGGCGGTGTTCAGGATCGCGCGGAGCAGTTGGTACGCCTTGACGACGGTCGGCTCTCCCACGCCGTCTTCCAGCAGGGCGGTCCGCCAGGCCCGTACGCGGGGCGTGGTGATCGCGGCGAGCGTCCCGGCGCCGAAGGTCGGCTTGATGTGCAGCCGGATCACGCCCTCATTTCGCTCCCGGGAGCGGTCTTCCAGCTTGCGGTGCTTCAGCCAGTCGTCGGCGTACGGCCCGAAGGCGACCTTGCCCGCGTCGGGCGCCTGGTAGGTACCCCGGATGATCTCCGCCTCGATGGTGGTCAGCCAGACGAGGGCGTCCGTCTTGGTGTCGAAGGTGTGCGGCGCCGACTTCGTTTCCCCGGACAGCGGGTCGCGGTAGCGAGCCTGCCAGCGGCCGGACGCGAGCTGTCGCACAGTGCCGAACCGGCGGCGCTGGCCCTTGCGGTTCGCCATCAGGCCGCCTTCCCGAAGCGCCGCACGATGGGCTGCACGGTGTGGGTCTCGATGTACGCCAGGACGGCGGGCTCAGGGATGCGGACGTGACGGCCGACCTTGACGAAGGTGATGCGCCGTTCCTCGATCAGCCGCCGGGGGAACCGGACGGTGGTGCCGAGGAGTTCGGCGACCTGGTCGACGGTGAGCAGACGGGCGGACATGGTCACCACTCCTCTTCGGCTGACGCTTCGAGCTGGGCGCGGATCTCGCGGGCGTGTTCGCGGTTGTGCTGGATGTCGCGGCGGATGTTGGCGGCGAGCCAGGATTCGCCGGGGGTGGAGCCGTGGCCGGCGTAGGCCCAGTGGGCGACGACGAGGAGGGTGGATTCAGGGTGCTCGTCGGGGTCGGGGAGGCCGAGGACGGTGCGTTGCTGGTGGGCGCGGTAGTCGGCGCGGACCTGGCGTAAGGCTCCGAGGGTGGTGGAGTAGCGGCGGGATTTGGTGGAGAAGTGGCCGCGGAAGCCGAGCATGTGGGCCCAGGCGTGGAGTCGTCGGTCGGGGTAGGCGGCGTCGAGGTCCATGCAGGCTTCCATGAGGCGCCGGGGGTGGTCTGGGACGCCGAGGAGGACGAGCGCTTCCTTGTTGCCGACGCGGTGGTCGACGGAGCCG
>NZ_LIPQ01000126.1 GCF_001418135.1 Streptomyces aureus | reverse complement strand
GGCTGGTGAGGCTGCTGCTGCGGCTCGTGGGGCTGGTGAGGCTGCTGCTGCGGCTCGTGGGGCTGCTGCTGCGCGGGCTGATGCGGCTGGACCGGCTCCGGTTCGGGCCGGGTCTGCTGTGCGGCGGCCGGTGCCGGCGCCGGACCGGAGGCCAGGATCGGGCCGCCCGGGATCGCCGAGGCCGGCGGACCCGGCGGAACCTCACCGTCCGTGGGCGCGGGCCTGCTCGTACCGGGAACCCAGGCGCCCCCGTTCCAGTACCGGATGTATCCGGGAATGGACGGGTCCGGGTAGTACCCCGCCTGCGGTACCTCTCCGCCGCCTCCAGGAGGAGTAGCCACTGCCCCGACTCCGTTCAGTCACAACGCCCTTGATCCGCGCGGCCGCGTGCCGGGCGTGCCGCGCCCAAGGAGGACAGTAACGAAGAACGTCCCCGAGGGAACAAAGAGCCCGTGAGAAAGCCCGCCTTCGAGGAGGACACGTACCGGAATCGATCACTCCCGGTGATGTTCGGGCCGGGACATGCGCCCTGCTCCCCGGCTCGGAAAAACTTCCCGAGAAAACTTCCCGAAGTCGCGTAATGAGCCGTGGGTACCCCGCTCTCTCCCGGTGAAGGCCCGCACGGGGCCGGCCCACGAGAGGGAGTACGACCATGCAGAACACCGACAACACCACCGTCGAGCGCGAGCTGGAGCTGAAGCTGGTGCTCTCGCCCGAGCGCGCCGTCCCCGTCCCCGCCCGGCTCGCCTACCGCACGGACGACCCGTACGCCGTCCACATCACGTTCCACATCGGCACCGACCACCCGGTCAACTGGACGTTCGCGCGCGAACTCCTGGTCGAGGGCGTGTTCCGGGCCTGCGGGCACGGCGACGTGCGGATCTGGCCCACGAAGGTCGACGGCCGCGGCGTCATCCTGATGGCGCTCTCGTCCCCCGACGGCGACGCCCTCCTCGAAGCCCCCGCCGCGCAGGTGTCCGCCTGGCTGGAGCGGACCCTGCGCGCGGTGCCGCCGGGCACCGAGTGCGAGCGGCTCGGCATCGACGAAGGGCTCGCCGAACTCCTGGCGACCACCGTGATCGCCGACGAGCTGTGGCTGCGCGACCCGTGGCCGTCGGACGAGTCGCAGGACGGCGAGCTGTGAGCCCCGTACCCCTGCGACCCCACGGGTCCGCGTCAGAAGAGCTTTCCGGGGTTGAGCAGCCCCAGCGGGTCGAAGGTGGCCTTGATCCCGCGCTGGAGTTCGACTCCGACCGGCCCCAGCTCCCGTGCCAGCCACTCCTTCTTGAGGACTCCCACGCCGTGCTCGCCGGTGATCGTGCCGCCGAGCGCGAGCCCGAGCGCCATGATCTCGTCGAAGGACTCCCGCGCGCGCCGCGACTCGTCCTCGTCCGTGTGGTCGAAGCAGACGACGGGATGGGTGTTTCCGTCGCCCGCGTGCGCGCAGACCCCGATCGTCAGGTCGTACTTCTCCGCGACCGCCGCCGTGCCGGCGAGCATCTCCGCGAGCCGCGTCCGCGGCACGCACACGTCGTCGATCATCGTCGCCGACTTGATCGTCTCCAGGGCCGTGAGGGAGAGCCGGCGTGCCTGGAGGAGGAGTTCGGACTCGGCGGTGTCGGCGGCCGGGACGACCTCGGTGGCGCCCGCCGCCGCGCACAGCTCCCCCACTGCGGCCAGATCGGCGGCCGGGTCGGGGGTGTCGAAGGCACACAGGAGCAGCGCCTCGGTGGTGTCGGGCAGCCCCATGCGCGCCATCCTGTTGACGGCCTGGACGGTGGTGCGGTCCATGAGTTCGAGCAGCGACGGGGTGTGGCCGCGCTCCATGATCGTGCAGACGGCCGCGCAGGCGGCGGCCGCGGAGGGGAACTCGGCGGCCAGCGCGAGCTGCGCCGGGGGCTGCGGCCTGAGCGAGAGCACGGCCCGGACGACGATGCCGAGACTGCCCTCCGAGCCGACGAAGAGCCTGGTCATGTCATAGCCGGCGACGCCCTTGGCGGTGCGGCGGCCGGTGGTCAGGAGCCGGCCGTCGGCGAGGACGACGTCGAGGCCGAGGACGTACTCGGCCGTCACCCCGTACTTCACACAGCACAGTCCGCCGGAGGCCGTGCCGATGTTCCCGCCGATGGTGCACGTCTCCCAGCTGGACGGGTCCGGCGGGTAGTACAGACCGTGTTCGGCGACGGCCCGTGACAGCACCGCGTTGACGACACCCGGTTCGACGACGGCGATCCGGTCGACCGGGTTGATCTCCAGGATGCGGTCCATCTTGACCAGGGAGAGCACGATGCAGCCCTCGGAGGCGTTGGCGCCGCCGGAGAGGCCCGTGCGGGCTCCCTGCGGGACGACGGGGACGCGGAGTTCGGTCGCGGTGCGCATGACGTGCTGCACCTGCTCGACGGTGCGCGGGAGCACGACGACCGCGGGGGCGCCGGCCTCGCAGAAGCTCGCCATGTCGTTCGCGTACGAGGCGGTCACGTCCGGATCGGTGAGCAGCGCCTCGGCGGGCAGCCCGGCGCGCAGCCGCGTCAGAAGATCGTCCATGACTCCAGCGTGGCACCCGGGGCCATCGGTGTGAACCCGCCGGGGCAGGCGCTTCGTGTGCTCTTCGTACAGGCGCGGACGGGCGCACAGTGAGCGCCATGAAGACGCAGAACGTGTCGAGGACGGTCCTCGCGGCCGGAGTGGGCGCGGTGCTCGCGGCGACGGCACTCCTTTACGTCCCCGAGCTCCTCGACCAGGGGCCGCCGCCCCCGCCCGGTCCGGCGGAGCGGGCGACGATCGCGGCCCACGCGGGCGCGCAGGCCGCGCTCCCGGACCTGGCCGCGCTGATCGGCGACCGGGAGAAGTGGCTGCGCGCCCACCCGGACGACGACGCGTCCTGGGCGGAACTCGGCGCGGCGTACACGGAGCGGGGCGCGCGCCTCGGCGACGTACGGGACTACCCGCGCGCCGAGAAGGCACTGCGACGCTCGCTGGCCGAACGGCCCGCCGCACGCGGCAACACGGCCGCCCAGCTGGGTCTGGCGGCGCTCGCGGGGGCGCGCGGCGACTGGAAGTCGGCCAAGGAGTGGGGCGAGAAGGTCCGGAAGGCGGATCCGCACCGCTGGCCCGCGTACCCGGTCCTGATGGACGCGTACAACGGTCTCGGCGACTACAAGGCGGCCCAGAAGGCGATGGAGACCCTGGAGGGGCTCCACGCGGGCGCGGTGGTGCGGACGCGGGCCGCGCAGACCTACCGCGACCGGGGCTGGCGCGAGGACGCCGACGCGGCCGCCCTCGACGCCGTGGCGCTCGCGGAGACGGCCCCGGACAAGGCTGCCGCGCTGGCCCGGCTCGGGGACCTGGCGTGGGAGCGGGGCGAACCGGACGAGGCGCTCGCGCGGTTCGGGGCGGCGCTGACGCAGGTACGGGACCACGGGCCCTCGCTCGCGGGCCGGGCGCGGGCGCTGACGGCACTGGGCCGCACCGACGAGGCGCTGCGGGACTGGCGGGCGGCGCTGGCCCGGCTGCCGCTGCCGGAGTACGTCCTGGAGGCCGGTGAGCTGTCCGAGTCGCTGGGCCTGAACGGGGACGCGCGGGCGCTGTACGAGCGGCTGCGGACCGGCACGTGGGCGGGCGGGGAGGTGCCCCTCGCGCTGCTCGACGCGGACCACGGCAACGCGGCGGCGGCCGTCACCCGGATGCGGGCGGAGTGGGCGCGCGGGCACCGCTCGGTGCGGGTCGCGGACGCGCTGGGGTGGGCGCTGTACCGGGCGGGTCGGCCCAAGGAGGCGCTGGAGTACGCGACTCGGGCCACGGAGGAGGGCCTGCGGAGCGCGCTCTTCTCGTACCACCGGGGCGAGATCGAACGGGCCCTGGCGGAGACCGGCCCGGCCCGGCGGCACCTGGCGGAGGCGCTGCGGATCAACCCGCACTTCTCGCCGCTGCTCGCGCCGAGGGCGGCGGAGGCGGTGGCGGCGATCGGCGAGCCCTCGGACGAACTCCCGAAGGAACTCCGCGCGGAACCGGAAACCGAGCCGGTGAAGGGGCGGGGGGCGGGTCCGGGCACGGCGCCGAAGCCACCGAAGGCAGAGGCAGCGGCGGCGGCACCGCGGCCGTAGCGCGCGCCCTTGGACGGCGCTCCGGCCCACCCCCCGCGTGGGCCGGAGCCCGCCGGATCGGATGGCCCACCGCCGCGTGAGCCGGGGCGGCCCTTGGCGGCGCCTCCGCCTCTTGTGCCTGGACCCGCACCGCCAAGCACGGTGCACAAGGGGTACGGGTCAGGGCGCGGGGAGCCTGGGCCCGGCAAGGGGCGCCGTTCCGTTGTGCCACCCGTTCCGCCCTGGGGGTCCCCCCGGACGGAGTCTGGGGGAGGAACAGATGCCCACAACGTGGGTGCGCAGGGTGGGCGTCGCCCCAGCGGGACAGATGACCAAGACTGGGGGAACGGCGGGCGCGGGCCGCGACGGGCGCACCGCAAGGGCCCGGGGCGTGGCCCCGGGCCCCTCGCCGTGCGGACGGTGGCTAGAGGTTGCCGCGCTTCTCCTGCTCGCGCTCGATCGCCTCGAACAGCGCCTTGAAGTTCCCCTTGCCGAAGCCCATGGACCCGTGGCGCTCGATCATCTCGAAGAAGACGGTCGGGCGGTCCTGGACCGGCTTGGTGAAGATCTGCAGCAGGTAGCCGTCCTCGTCGCGGTCGACGAGGATCTTCAGCTCGCGCAGGGTCTCGACGGGCACGCGGGTCTCGCCGGCCCACTCGCCGAGGGTGTCGTAGTACGAGTCGGGGGTGTCGAGGAAGGAGACACCGGCGGCCCGCATCGCGCGCACGGTGGCGACGATGTCGTTGGTGGCGAGGGCGATGTGCTGGACGCCGGCGCCGCCGTAGAACTCCAGGTACTCGTCGATCTGCGACTTCTTCTTCGCGATCGCGGGCTCGTTGATCGGGAACTTCACCTTGAGGGTGCCGTCCGCGACGACCTTCGACATGAGGGCGGAGTACTCGGTGGCGATGTCGTCGCCCACGAACTCCTTCATGTTGGTGAAGCCCATGACCTTGTTGTAGAAGCCGACCCAGTCGTTCATCTTGCCGAGCTCGACGTTGCCGACGCAGTGGTCGATGGCCTGGAAGGTGCGCTTGGCCGGCGGCTCGACGATCGGGTTGGCGGCGACGAAGCCGGGCAGGTAGGGGCCGTCGTAGCCGGAGCGCTCGACGAGGGTGTGGCGGGTCTTGCCGTACGTGGCGATGGCGGCGAGGACGACGGTGCCGTGCTCGTCCTTGAGCTCGTACGGCTCGGTGAGGCCGGTGGCGCCGTGCTCGACGGCGTAGGCGTACGCGGCGCGGGCGTCCGGCACCTCGATGGCCAGGTCGACGACGCCGTCACCGTGCTCGGCGACGTGGTCGGCGAGGAAGCGGCCCCGGTCGGTGGCGACCTTGATGACGGAGGTGAACACGAACCGGGCGGCGCCGTTGGTGAGGACGTAGCTGGCGGTCTCGCGGGTGCCGTTCTCCGGTCCGGAGTAGGCGACGAGCTTCATGCCGAAGGCCGTGGAGTAGTAGTGCGCGGCCTGCTTGGCGTTGCCGACGGCGAAGACGACCGCGTCCATTCCCTTCACGGGGAAGGGATCGGCCTGCCGCGCGGTGGAGGGGGTGTGATCGATGGTCTCAGTCATGGCAGCAATGTCCCGCCGTTCGGCAAGGTGCGCAAGAGTTCTCTGATCCACTGGTCATGTTGCACAGCGACGGGCGAGTATGGCCGTGCGACTTGTACATCCTGACCATGAGGAGACCGCTGTGGCGATCGATCATCTGGACGGCCGGCTCATCACGCTCCTCGCTCGCGAGCCGCGCATCGGGGTCCTGGAGGCCTCCCGGCGGCTCGGGGTGGCGCGGGGGACGGTGCAGGCGCGGCTCGACCGGCTCCAGGCGAGCGGGGTGATCAGGGGTTTCGGGCCGCAGGTGGACCCGGCGGCGCTCGGCTATCCGGTGACGGCGTTCGCGACCCTGGAGATCAAGCAGGGGCAGGGAGCGGACGTACGGGGGCATCTGGCGACGGTGCCGGAGGTGCTGGAGCTGCACACGACGACGGGCCACGGCGACATGCTCTGCCGTCTCGTCGCCCGTTCGAACGCGGACCTTCAGCGAGTGATCGACAAGGTGGTGGCGTTCGAGGGGATCGTGCGGGCGTCGACGGCGATCGTGATGGAGAACCCGGTGCCGCTGCGGATCATCCCGCTGGTGGAGCAGGCGGCGCAGGAGTAGGGCGGATGGCACAAAGAGCGCAGGAGTGGGCCAGACGCTCCAAAGAGATGGCTGCAAAGGACTAGTTGCAAAGAACTGCTTGCAACTGGTCCTTTGCAACTCTACGCTCAAGCCATGCCCGAGCCCGAGGAATACCTGAGCCGCCCCCTGAACCCGCGCACCCTGCGCGGGCTCGCCCACCCCCTCCGCATCCAGCTGCTGCGCGCCCTGCGCATCCACGGCCCCGCCACCGCCTCCCAGCTCGCGGAGCGACTGGGCGAGTCCAGCGGAGCGACCAGCTATCACCTGCGCCAGCTCGCGGCCCACGGCTTCGTCGAGGACGACCCGACGCGCGGCAAGGGACGGGAGCGGTGGTGGAAGGCCGGCCAGCAGGGCACGACCGTCGACGAGTCGCTCTCCCGGAACCCGGACCCGGAGGTCCGCGGCGCCCTCGACATCTACGTCCACGAGATCGCGACCATCCACACCCAGGAACTGAGCACGTACCTCGGCAACCGGCACGACTGGAGCGACGACTGGCTCGGCGCCTCCGACATGAGCGACTTCACGCTGCGCCTGTCCCCCGAGAAGCTCCGCGAGCTCGACAAGAGGATGCACGCGCTCATCGAGTCGTACCGGGGCGTCGAGGAGGCCGACGCGCCGGACGCCGAGCGCGTACGGATCCATCTGCACGCGTTCCCGCAGCACGAGAACTGACGGAAGGAACCACGGAGTCATGCACGCCGACATTCACCTCAAGCTCCATCAGCTGCACGCCGCCGAACTCCACCGCGAGGCCGCCACCACCGCCCCGCGCGTCCCCGGCCCCGCCCTCCGCGTCCAACTCGGCTGGCGACTCGTCGAGCTGGGCCTGCGCCTGGCCACGCCCGCTCCCGGCCGCCCGGTCACGCTGGCCGCATGAGCACTCCGGGGGGAAACGACGCGGACACGGGGCAGCCGAGCACGACGGGCACGAGGACGAGGACGACGAAGCGGGACCGGGTCCCCCTCGCGACCGTCCTCACCGCCAACGCCGTGTCCATCACCGGGAATTCACTCACGCTCATCGGCGTCCCCTGGTTCGCCCTCGACACCACGGGAAGCCCCGGCAAGGCCGGTGTCGTCGCGTTCTGCGCGGCCCTGCCCGTCCTCGTCTCCGCGATCGCCGGCGGCCCGGTCATCGACCGGATCGGCCGCCGCCGGGTCAGCATCGCCTCCGACCTGGTCTGCGCGCTCGCGCTCGCCGCGATCCCGCTGCTGCACCGCGCCGGCGTCCTGGAGTTCTGGATGCTGTGCGCCCTGATGGCCGTCACCGGCCTCTTCCACGCACCCGGGGAGATGGCCCGGCACGTCCTGGTCCCCGATCTCGCCCGGCGCGCCGGGACCTCGCTCCCCCGGGTCGCCAGCCTGTACGACGCCGTGGCGCGCGGGGCCCGGATGACGGGCGCCGCGCTCGCCGGACTCCTCGTGGCGTTCATGGGCGCCGACACGGTCCTGGTCCTCGACGCGGCGACCTTCGCCCTCTCCGCGCTGCTCGTCACCGCGGGCCTGCGCGGGGTGCCCTCGGCGGAGCCGGTGCGCGACGGCCCCCGGCTCTCCGCGGCCCGCTACCGGTCCGATCTGCGCGAGGGGTACGCCTTCCTGTTCCGCGCGCGCCTGCTGCTCGGCATCACGGTCATGGTGATGGTCACCAACGGCCTGAGCCAGAGCTGGAGTTCGGTGCTGCTTCCGGTCCACGCACGCCAGGCCCTGGGCGGTCCTGCCACCCAGGGCCTGCTCGTGTCGGTCTTCGGCGGCTGCGCCCTGGCCGGTGCCCTGCTCTACGGGGCGGTCGGGCAGCGCTTCCCGCGCCGGGCCGTCTTCACGGCGGGCTTCCTGCTCGGCGGCGCCCCGCCGTACGTGGTGGCCGCGCTCACCGACACCACCGCACCCCTGCTCGTGACGCTCGCGGCGGCCGGATTCGGCGTCGGCGTCCTCAACCCGATCCTGACCACGGTGATGTACGAGCAGGTCCCCGACGCCCTGCGCAGCCGCGTCATGGGCGCGAGCACCGCGGGGGTGCTGCTGACGACCCCGCTGGGCGGCCTGGCGGCGGGCCTCCTCGTCGAGCGCGCCGGTCTGACGGCGACGCTGCTGGGAATCGGCGGGCTCTACTTCCTCGCCACGCTCTCGCCGCTGGTCTTCCCGGCCTGGCGGGCCATGAACGCCCCGCCGCCGGAGCGCACACCCGAGGACGGAGCGCCTTCCGGGGGCGGACCCGGTGGCGGACCCGGTGGCGAACCGGTCAGCAGGCCGGAACCTTCGACTCCTGTCCCTGCTCCAGGGCCTTCAGGGACGCCACCGCGTCGCTGAGCGCGGTGACGGGGATGAGCCGCATCCCCTTCGGGAGCTCGGCCTGGGCGTCCGAGCACTCGGCCTTCGGTACGAGGAAGACGGTGGCCCCGTCCCGCGCGGCGGCCTGGGTCTTCAGCGAGACCCCGCCGACGGCGCCGACCGTGCCGTCCGCGTCGATCGTTCCCGTCCCGGCGACGATCCGGTCACCGGTGAGGTCGCCCCCGGCGCCGTCGCCGTCGAGCTTCTCGACGATGCCGAGGGAGAAGAGCAGCCCGGCGCTGGGGCCGCCGATGTCGGCGAGGTGCAGGTTCACCTTCACCTTCTCGGGGTCCTCGTCGAGGTAGTCGAGGGCCGCGAGCGTGGCCGCGTCCTGCGACTCCTTCATCTGGCCGAGGTTGTGCTTCTCGACCTCGGCGTCGGACTTCCCCGGCGGGTAGACGGAGTCGCGCGGCAGGACGGCCCGGTCCGTACGGAACCAGGCGTCGGCCACGTCCCCGAGGTCCACGTCCGTGGACGGCCCGGTCGCGACGATCGTCGTCATCCGCAGCTGCCCCTCGGAGGGCCGGACCGGGGCGCCGGTGATCGTGATGACCTCCCGCCCCTTGTCCTTGCCGAGCACATCGGCGGTCGTACCGGGCTGCGCGATGGCATAGGGCAACGGCGCGAGCCCGACGACGGCGAAGAGCGCGACGACGGGCAGCGCGCAGACCGCGAGCGCCTTGGGACGGGAGAGACTGGAGAGCACGCATCCAATCTACTGGGGCGGCCGCCCCCACCGGGCCGGGGGCGCTGGGCGCGCCCCGGACCCGGGCCCGACCCCGGACCTGACCCCGGACCCGGACCCGGACCTGGACCTGGACTCGGACCCGGGCACGACCCCGGGTATGGGCAGGTGGTGGGCGAAGAAGGACCGTACGAGCTTCCGTACGGCCGGCACCGAGACCCGGGGGTCGACGGCGCCGACCATCGCGGCCCGCCCGGCGGCGCTCGTCAGACCGACCGCCGCGAGCCGGGGCACCAG
>NZ_LIPQ01000125.1 GCF_001418135.1 Streptomyces aureus | reverse complement strand
CCTCGCCGCGCGCGACGAGGAAGGGCGGCCGCTGTCGGACGGCGAACTCGGAGACCAGGTCGCCACCTTGGTCCTGGCCGGCGCCGAGACCACCTCCTCCGTCGTCGCCTGGGCCCTGCGGCTGCTCGCGGACCACCCGGAGACCGGGGCGCGGCTGCGGGAGGAGGTCGACGCGGTCGCGGGCGGCGGGCACGGGGCGCGCCGGCCGGTCACCGGGGCCGATCTTCCCCGGCTGCCCTTCACCGGGGCCGTCGTACGCGAGGTGCTCCGCCTCTACCCGCCGGCCTGGGCCGTGACCCGCACCACCACCCGCGAGACGCGGCTCGGCCCCGGCCGGAGCCTTCCGGCCGGGGCCATGGTGATGTGCTGCCTCTATCTCGTCCAGCGGCGCCCCGACCTCTACCGGGACGCGGCGGTCTTCGACCCGGGGCGCTGGGCCGCCGACGACGTGCCGCGTGACGCCTTCCTGCCCTTCGGGCTCGGCGCGACCAAGTGCATGGGCGACGTGTTCGGCACGACCGAGGCCACCCTCGCGCTCGCCGCGATCGCCTCCCGCTGGCGCCTGACCCCGGTCTCCCGGCGCCCGCCACGCCCGGTCCCGCGCATCGTGCTCTCCCCGGGGCCCCAGCGCATGCTGCTCGCCGCGCGGTAGGCGCGGCGAGCGGCGAGCGGTGGATCCCAGGGGGTCGGTCACGAGCGGGGGACCTTGCGGAGCAGGGTCAGGACCACGGCCGCCGTCACCAGGGCGAAGACCGCGCTCAGGGCCGAGGCCGAGTGGAGGGCCGTCGTGAAGGCCTCCCGGGCCTGCTCCCGCAGGCCCTCGTCCGGCAGGGCCAGCGCCGCGCCCACACTCTCGTGGGCCGCGGCCGGCGCGTCCGCCGGGATGCCGCCCCGGTAGACGGCGACCGCCACGCTGCCGGTGACCGCGATGCCCAGGGCGAGCCCCAGGTCATAGGCCGTCTGGCCGGTCGCGGCCGCCGCGCCCGCCTTCTCCGCCGGGGCGGAGCCGACCGCGAGGGCCGTTCCCAGGACGCTGATCGGGGCCGCGCCGAACATGATGACCGCGAGGCCGAGGGCGGCCACGGTCACCCCTTCGGCCAGGGCGATCACCGCGTACCCGGCCAGCGACATCAGGAGTCCGCCGGCGAGGACGTACGCCGGGCGGAGCCTCCGCGCCACGAGGGGGGTCAGCTGCGAGCCGGCGATCAGGCCCGCCGCTCCGGGCAACAGCCAGAGACCGGCCTCGACCGGCGGCAGTCCGGCGACGGCCTGGAGGTACTGGGGGACCAGGTACTCGACGCCGTTGAGCGCGGTGGCCGGGACCGCGCAGGCGCGCGGGCCTGGTGGCCGCGGAGGGCCTCGGTCTGACGGCCGAGGTGCCGGACCTGCTGGCCGGGATCGGTCGTACGGCCCTGCTGAGGGGTGATCTGGCCGAGGCGCGGGCGTACCACGCGGCGGCCCGGGAGCGGGCGGTCGAGGTCGGGTTCCGGGCGGGCGAGATCAACGCGGTTCTCGGCCTCGGCCTGGGCGCCAGACGCGAGGGCCTGATCGACGAGGCCGAGGCGCACATGAAGGAGGCCCTCGACTGGCACCGGGCGGTCGGCCTCGACTCGGCCAACGCGCTGATCCTGGCCGAGCTGGGCTTCTCGGCACTGGCGCGCGGCGACGTGGCGGGTGCGCTGAGACTCCAGGAGGAGGGCTACGGCACCGCCCTGACCTCCGGCGACCCGCGCGCGGTCGCGCTCGCCCTGGACGTGCGGGAGGCCACGTTCGCGGTGCTCGGGACGCTGCTCGTGCTCCTCGTGGGCGTCGCGGTGCTCGGGGCGGGGGCGCGCCGGGTGGTCGCCGCCTGCGCCGCGGTGCTCACCGCGACCGGGCTCGTCGTCGCGGTGGCCGCCGCCGGCGGGTTCGAGGACCACTGGACGGCGCTCGCCCTGCTGCTCGTCCCGGCTGCGACGGCGGCCGTCGGCGCCAAGGCCCGCCCGGTGGCACTGCCGGTCGAGATCACCGGTGCGGTCGTGGCGCTCCCGGCGTTCGCGCTGGCCGTCTCCCGGCCCGCGTTCCTCGCGCTCGCCCTGGCCCTCGCCGGGGTCATCGCGGCGGCGACGGCCGTGCGCCCCGAGCGGCGGCGGTTCGCCTCGTGGACGGCGGCGGTGCTCCTCCTGCTGGCCACCTGGGTGCGGCTCGCGGTGTGGGAGGTGACGACCCCGGAGGCGTACACCCTGCCGGTGACCGTACCGGCCCTCGTCGTCGGCCTCCTGCGGCGGCGCCGGGACCGGGAGGCCTCGTCCTGGACGGCGTACGGCCCGGGTCTCGCGGCGACGCTGCTGCCGAGCCTCGTCGCGGCCTGGACGGACCCGGAGTGGGCGCGGCCGCTGGCCCTGGGGGTCGCCGCCCTGGTCGTGACACTGCTCGGCGCACGGTTCCGGCTGCAGGCGCTCCTGGTCGTCGGCGGCTCGGTACTCGCCCTGGACGGGCTGCACGAGCTGGCGCCGTACGTGGTGCAGGCGGTGGGCGCGCTGCCGCGCTGGCTGCCGCCGGCCCTCGCCGGGCTCCTGCTGCTCGCGGTGGGCGCCACGTACGAGCAGCGGCTGCGGGACGCGCGGCGGCTCCGGGACCGGGTCGCGCGGATGCGGTAGCGGAGGGGGCACGCCGAAGGCCCGGGACGATGTTCCGTCTCGGGCCTTCGGACCGGGTGGTGGGCGATACTGGGTTCGAACCAGTGACCCCTTCGGTGTGAACGAAGTGCTCTCCCACTGAGCTAATCGCCCCGGTGCACCGCAAACATTACCGCATGTCAGCGGGGCTCCCGCACCATGCCCGGGTCACTGGTCGATCTTCCACGGCATGACGAAGCCGAACTTCCACAGATAGACGCCGAGCAGGGCGGCGATGATCACCAGGCCCACGGTGGTGAGGATGATGTTCCTGCGGCGGACCTTGGGGTCGAGTGCGCGCTGTGCGGCCTCCGTGACCTTGCGCTTGGTCCAGCGGAGCACCAGCTGCGCCCAGACGAACTCGGTCGCCCAGATCGCCATGCCGCCGAAGATGACCAGCCAGCCGGGCCCCGGGAGGGGCAGCATGACCACGCCGGCGCCGACCACGGCGAGTCCCACGATGAAGACGCCGACCTGCCAGCTCAGGTGGAGGCCTCGTCGGGACTTGATGAACTCCGGTGCGCGGGATCCCAGTTCGGCTTCCTGGCCGTCTGCGGACTCCCCGGTGCGCTCGTCACTCTCCGCATTCATGGTCCCCAACTTACCGGACGCGGAGCCCTCACCGGAATGGAGGTATTACCGCAGGTCACACGCCCCCGAACGAGCTACCTGAACGATCACAAAACCGACAGAGGGGTTTACAACGGCACCTGAGGTGGCATGTCGATTTCGCCGACGTGCGAATCCCCGAGCGCACACTGAGCGAAAGGCCCTGGCGCTTATGAACACCACGGTCAGCTGCGAGCTGCACCTGCGCCTCGTTGTGTCGAGCGAGTCCTCACTGCCTGTACCCGCGGGCCTGCGGTATGACACGGCCGATCCGTATGCCGTGCACGCCACCTTCCACACCGGAGCCGAGGAGACGGTCGAGTGGGTCTTCGCCCGCGACCTTCTCGCCGAGGGGCTGCACCGGCCCACCGGCACGGGCGACGTCCGCGTCTGGCCGTCCCGGAGTCACGGTCAAGGAGTCGTCTGCATCGCGTTGAGCTCCCCCGAGGGAGAAGCCCTGCTCGAGGCCCCGGCGCGGGCCCTGGAGTCGTTCCTGAAGCGGACCGACGCCGCCGTGCCACCGGGCACCGAGCACCGGCACTTCGATCTCGATACGGAGCTCTCCCACATCCTGGCCGACAGCTGAGCCAGGCCGAGAGCCGCACGGCGCCGTCCGACTCGGGGCGACGGCGCCGCGCGGGCAGCCACATAGGCACGACACCGGCGCTCCCCACCGCGCAGCCGGCGCGGTGGAGGGCGCCGTTGTCCTTTTCCCGGTCGCGCTAAAGTCAGCGCCATTCCGCGGGCGCCCGCCCGCGGCCGGCCAGGGAGCGAATCGTGCTGATCCCCCACGACACCCGGATCGCCCTCGACACAGTCGTCGATCTGATGAACACCGCGCCGCAGGGCGACCGGGCCGACGAGCTCGCGGACATCCAGGGGCTGCGGATCTTCGTACGCGCCCACAAGATCAGCGATGTGGGCGACCTCGATGCGGCCGATCTGCGGGCCGTGCGCGAGGTGCGCGAGAAGTTCGCGGCGGTCTTCTCGGCGCCCGAGGCCCGGATCGCGGCCCCCCTGATCAATCAGCTGGTGGCGGGTGCGGGGACCACGCCCCAGCTCACCGACCACGACGGCTACGACTGGCACGTGCACTACTTCGCGCCGGGCGCCTCGGTGGCCGACCACCTCGCGGCCGACTGCGGCATGGCGCTGGCGTTCATCGTGGTGGCGGGCGAGCAGGAGCGGCTGCGGCGCTGCGAGGCGCCGGACTGCGGCCGGGCCTTCGTCGACCTCTCCCGCAACCGCTCGCGCCGCTACTGCGACAGCCGCACCTGCGGCAACCGGCTGCACGTGGCCGCGTACCGGGCGCGCCGCAAGGAGGCCGCGGGCTGAGGCCGGGCAGTGGCCGGGCTCGGGGCCGGGCCGCGGCCGGGCCCGAAGCCGAGGCCCCGGTCCGCGACGGGGCCCGGAGCCGGGCTCGGGGTCGTCACAGGACGAAGAGATCGTGCACGGCCGCCATGAGCAGCAGACAGCCGATCACCCCGAGAAAGATCATCAGCGGGGGCTGGGAGAGCGCGAACAGACAGCCGCGCGGCTCTTCGGCGGGGGCATCGGGGGCGGCGGGGGCGGTCTCCCGCGAGGTATCCAGCATCTCGGGGGGATGATCGCGCACGCGGGGCCCCGGAAATCCCGCAACACGCCCCATCGCAAAGGGTGTTCACCCCTTCCCGTGGATCGCCGGACGATCACCGGAACGGGAACGGCCAGAAGTGGTCAGATTCCGTGCTTCTTCAGAATCGCCTCGATGTCGCTGAAGTCCTCTCCGGCCGGCGCACCGGTCTGCGGCTTCGCCGTCACGGCACGCGAGGGCGACGACGCCGCCGGGGCCACGGCGCTCGGCTCCGCCCCGCCGGCGGTCTCCTTGCGGCCGCCCCGGCGCCGCTCCACGGCCCGGGTGGACATGAAGAGCAGCCAGGCGGCGCCCAGGACACCGAAGCCGGCCCAGGCGACCGGGCTGAACGCCGTGTCCACGAGCCATTCGACGGCGCCCGTCATCACCAGACCGATCGGCACCAGGGAGTAGGCGGCGATCCGGGCCGCGGACAGGAATCGCTTCCGGTACGCCGTGATCGCGGCGATGCCCAGGCCCGCCGCGGACACCGCGGAGCAAATGGTCTCGGCGAGCATGCGGTCCTCCAGGTCCGGGTGATACGTCCCTTCCATCCTGCACCGGTGAGGCCCTCCGCGGCCATGTCCCGGGCCCGGTCTCAGGGAGATCTCCGGGTCGCCCCCACCGGGATCTCCTCCCCAGGTCCCGGTCGGGAGACACCCGCTCCTCCCTGGTGAGGGAGACTGCTGTCATGAGTGACTCCACCACCGCACCCGCCTCCCCCGTCGTCCTCGAAGCGTGGTTCGACCTCCAGTGCCCCGACTGCTTCCAGGCCCTCGACGACGTCCGCGCGCTCCGCGAGAAGTACGGCGACCGGCTCGACGTACAGCTGCGGCACTTCCCGCTCGCGAAGCACAAGCACGCGTACGCCGCCGCGCAGGCCGCGGAGGAGGCCTTCGAGCAGGGCAAGGGCTGGCCGTACGCGGAGGCGCTGCTCGCCAGGACCGCGGAGCTGGGCGAGCGGGGCGAGCCGGTGCTCATGGAGGTCGCCACCGAACTCGGCCTGGACGCCGAGGAGTTCGATACGGCACTGATCGACGGCCGGCATCTCCTGACCGTCGACGCGGACGAGGCCGAGGGCAAGGCGATCAAGGTCACCGGCACGCCGACCTATGTCGTCGACGGCGAGCGGCTGGACGGCGGCCAGAGCCAGGACGGCCTGCGCGCGCGCATCGAGGAGATCGCCGACCGCCTGCTGAAGGGCTGAAGGACCGGGGCCCGGAGCTCCGGCCCGGCCCTCCCGCCCTCGCCTACAGCAGCGCCTTCGCGCTGTTGATGTAGGTCGTGCGGTAGCCCAGCGACTCGTAGAGCCGGATCGCCGGGGTGTTGCCCGCGAAGACGTGCAGTCCGAGCACGGTGTCCCCGGCCTCCCGCGCGACCCGCTCGGCGAGCAGCATCAGCGTCCGGCCGTAGCCGTGCCCGCGGTGCGCCTCCTCGACCTCGATGTCGTACACGAAGGCCGCCCGGTGGCCCGGCTCCAGCTCGATCCGGCCGGTCCACAGGAAGCCGGCGGGCCTGCCGTCCCGGACGACCACGTGGATCGCGACACCGGGGGTGGCGAGGCCCTCCGGGAGGTACTTCGCGTGGCTGCTCTCGGCCTTGGCGCGGGCCTGCTCCTCGGGCACCCCGCGGTCGATCCAGCTCCGCGCGAAGCCCTCCTTGGCCCGCGCCGCCCACACCACGTACTCGTCCTCGGTCATCGGCCGCACCTCGACGCCCTCCGGCAGGGCCGGCGGCTCTGCGGGCAGTTCCTTGACCATGTTCCGGCTGCGCTCGGTGTAGCCGAGCGAGCGGGCCATCCGCAGCGCGGGGCCGGCGTCGGCGGGCACGGAGATCTGCACCTCGACACAGCCCCAGCCCCGCAGCACCTCCTCCGAGGCCAGCGCCGCGACCGTGCCACGGCCCCGCCCCCTGTCCGGCTCGCGGACCCCGAGGCGGCTGATCACGCCGGAGGCGGCGCCGAAGCCGGGGTCGGTGGAGAGGTGCACGGAACCGACGCGGCGGCTGTTCACGCACACGTCGTAGGTACGCGAACGGCCGCCGTCGGGCGTCTGCTGAAGCGGCTCGGCCGGCCGCAGGGTGGTGGTCATCAGTCGTGTTCTACCCACCCGGGGGCCGTCCGTCATCAGGTTTTGCGCGAGACGGCTACGCGAGGCGCGGATCCCGGTCCCGCGCGGCGTGCTCGTCGAAGATCCGCATGGCCTTGGCGGTGACGGGACCGGGCACCGGCGACAGTTCGCGTCCGTCGACGCGGT
The DNA here is from genome assembly GCF_001418135.1 of Streptomyces aureus. Taxonomy (GTDB): domain Bacteria; phylum Actinomycetota; class Actinomycetes; order Streptomycetales; family Streptomycetaceae; genus Streptomyces; species Streptomyces aureus_A. The sequence goes on along the minus strand of NZ_LIPQ01000125.1, from coordinate 2,613 downwards.
GCACGGCCTGGACGTCGCGGAGCGTCGAGGTCAGGAAGATCTCGTCGGCGCTCTCCAGGACGTCCAGCGGCAGATCGGTCTCCTGCGCACCCGTCCACTCGACGGTGAGGGCGCGGGTGATGCCCGCGAGGCAGCCGGAGGAGACGGGCGGGGTGAGGATCCGGCCGTCGACGACGACGAAGACGTTGGAGCCGGTGCCCTCGCAGAGCCGCCCGACCGTGTTGGCGAAGAGCGCCTCGGAGGCCCCCTGCTCGCGCGCCCGGGCGAGGGCGACCACGTTCTCGGCGTACGAGGTGGTCTTGAGCCCGGTGAGGGCACCGCGCTCGTTGCGCGTCCAGGGCACGGTGATCACCGCGGTGGAGTCGGCGCGACGGCTGGTCTCCCCCAGCCCGACGACCAGGCCGGCCCCCGCGTCACCGCGCTCCGAGCCCAGCGGCGAGATGCCTCCGGTGTACGTGATGCGGAGCCGGCCGAGCTCCATCGGGTTCGCGTCGAGGACGGCGGCGCAGGCGCGGCGGACCTCGTCGAGGTCCGGGTCGGGCAGGCCGAGGCCGCGGGCGGAGCGGGTGAGGCGCTCCAGGTGGAGGGTGAGGGCGAAGGTCTCGCCGCGTACCGCCTTGACCGTCTCGAAGATGCCGTCGCCGACGGTCAGTCCGTGGTCCAGCACGGAGACCAGGGCGGTCTCCGCGTCGTGCAGCCCGCCGTTGACCCAGATTTTCATCGAGAAGTGGCCTTTCCGCTCGCCTCAAGGGCGCCTGACTCGTAGGCGCCCGACGCTATCGCGACCAGCCGGGACGCCTTCAGCTCGGTCTCCTCCCACTCGCGCTCCGGGTCGGAGCCCCAGGTGATCCCGGCGCCGGTGCCGAAGCGGAGCACGCCCTCCGGCCGGTCGATCCAGAAGGTCCTTATCCCGACGGCCAGCTGCGCCGTGCCCACGTCGGCGTCGACCCAGCCGATGCCTCCGCAGTACGGGCCGCGGGGGGCGGTCTCCAGGGCCTCGATGATCCGCAGCGCGCTGGACTTGGGCGCGCCGGTCACGGAGCCGGGCGGGAAGGTGGCGTCGAGCAGCTCGGGCCAGCCGGCGTCCTCGCGCAGCAGACCGGTGACCGTGGAGACGAGGTGGACGAGGCCGGGATGCTCCTCGACCGCGCAGAGGGCGGGGACGGCGACGGAGCCGGTCTCGCTGACGCGTCCCAGGTCGTTGCGGACCAGGTCGACGATCATCACGTTCTCCGCGTGGTCCTTGGGGAGGAGGTCGGCGGCGGTCCGGCCGGTCCCCTTGATGGGGCCCGAGGAGATCAGAGCCCCCTCCCTGCGGAGGTAGAGCTCGGGGGAGGCGGTGGCGATCTCCACGCCGTGCGCGGGCAGCCGGATCGTTCCGGCGTAGGGGGCGGGGTTGCCCCGGGCGAGGAGCGCGGTGAGGGCGTCGACGTCGGCGGCGGCCGGGTCCGGCAGCGGCGCGGTCAGCACCCGGCAGAGGTTCGCCTGGTAGACCTCGCCGCGCGCGATGTGCTCGCGCACGCGCCGGACGCCCGCGATGTACGCGGCGCGGTCGAGGGAGGACGTCCAGTCACCGGCGGCGGGGCCGCGCCAGCCGCCGGGGACGGGCGAAGGGACGGGGTCGGCCCGCACGTCGCCGAAGCGGGCGCAGGTCAGACGCCCCTCGAAGTCCGCGCAGACGGCCCAGAAGCCGGCGGAGTCCAGGGCTTCGGGGTCGTGGGTGACGTCCCGGAGGTCGGTCGCGAGGAGGCCGCCGAAGCGGGCCAGCGGAGCAAGGTCGTACACGCATCGAGTCTAGGTCCGCCGGAGGAGGGACACCGGGGCACGGGCGGAGAGGGCTCCCCGCCACTTCGGGAACACGGCGAGTGAACGTGGCGCGAACCCTCCGGGACGCCCCGCCGGGCACCCGGATCGGCGCGCAGGTCAGCACGCTGCGGAAACGCGTTTTTGTGCTGGCCCAGGAATCCGCTAGAGTTCAACACGTCGCCGGGACGCGCAAGCGAAACGGAAACGACAAGCGGACGTGGCTCAGTTGGTAGAGCATCACCTTGCCAAGGTGAGGGTCGCGAGTTCGAATCTCGTCGTCCGCTCGATGTGGGGGATCTTCCCGAACCCCTGTATTCACTCCTGGTGGAGTGGCCGAGAGGCGAGGCAACGGCCTGCAAAGCCGTCTACACGGGTTCAAATCCCGTCTCCACCTCCAAGCGCGATTAGCTCAGCGGGAGAGCGCTTCCCTGACACGGAAGAGGTCACTGGTTCAATCCCAGTATCGCGCACGCAGAACAACCGAAGATCCGGTCCGTATGGACCGTCCCGCGCGATTAGCTCAGCGGGAGAGCGCTTCCCTGACACGGAAGAGGTCACTGGTTCAATCCCAGTATCGCGCACGCAGTACGCAGTGCCTTCGGGTACGCCGTGTGCACCACCCGCGCGATTAGCTCAGCGGGAGAGCGCTTCCCTGACACGGAAGAGGTCACTGGTTCAATCCCAGTATCGCGCACCACCGAAGAGCCCCCGGCCGCATCTCGCGGACGGGGGCTTCTTCATGTACGAGGAGGCTCGTCGTGCACCGGGAGACCCGGTGCACCCCTCGTCAGGAGGAGAAGAGCATCC
>NZ_LIPQ01000124.1 GCF_001418135.1 Streptomyces aureus | reverse complement strand
GCCACCGCCCCCGCCACCGCCACCGCCACGAGCGGGAGCCGCACCGACCCGCTCCCCCGTGGCACCCTGCTCGCCGCCCTCGGCGTGTTCTCCTTCTCGCTCACGTTCCCGTCCACCGTCTGGGGCCTGGAGAGCTTCGGCCCCTGGTCGCTCGTGGCCGTGCGCTCCACGCTCGCCGCCCTCATCGCGGGCGCCTTCCTCCTCGCCGGCCGNNACCTCGCACGCCGCCGTCGTCGTCGGCCTGCTGCCGCTCACCACGGCGGCGTTCGCCGCCCTGCGGACCAGGCGCCGGCCGTCCCGTACGTTCTGGTTCGCGGCGGTGTCGGGCGCGGTCGTCGTGCTCGCCTTCACGGTCCAGCAGAGCGGCGGGGCCGTGTCGCGGGGCGACCTGTACCTGTTCGGCGCCCTCCTCGTGTGCGCGGCCGGCTACACCGAGGGCGGCCGTCTCGCGCGCCTCATGCCGGGCTGGCACGTCATCGGCTGGGCCCTGATCCTCTGCCTGCCGCCGATGGCCGTCGGCTCGGCCGTGGCGCTGTCCGTGGAGCCGGTCCGTCTGAACGCCCACGGAGTCATCGGCCTGGTCTGGGTCGCGGCCGGTTCCACCTTCTTCGGCCTGTACGTCTGGTACCGGGGCATGGCCTCGATCGGCATCCCCAAGGCGAGCCAGCTGCAGCTCGCGCAGCCGCTCCTCACCCTGGTCTGGTCGGTCGCGCTGCTCGGCGAGACCCTGCCGCTCGCCGCCCCGCTCGCGGCGGTGGCGGTGCTCGTCTGCATCGCGGTGACCCAGCGGGCGAAGAGCTGACGCCGGGCGGGCCACGGCCGACGGAACGGGGGGCGACGGAGCGGGGCCGACGGGCCGGCCGTCGGCGCGGCGGATCAGGACGATCCGGGACACAATGGCAGACATGGGCCCCGAACAGCACGAGCCCGGTCGCGAGGAGGTCACCCTATGCAGGCGAACGTGGGCGACAAACTGTTGGTGCACGGCCGGACCGTCGGTCACCACGACCGTACGGCCGAAGTCCTTCAGGTACTGGGGGAGAACGGCACGCCCCCGTACCGCGTCAAGTTCGACGACGACGGTCACGAGGCCCTGATGTCTCCGGGCCCCGACACCGTCGTACGCCATCGCCCCGAGGCAGGCGCGAGCTGATCCCTCCGGGTCAGCCCCTTCCCGGCGCCCGGACCCTGGTCGGGTAGTGATCCGCCACCACGGTGGCCATCGCCCCGATCGGGTCGTTCGCGACGTCCAGGGCGGAGAAGAAGCAGTGGCCGCCGACCGCCGGACGGGCGGCGGCCAGTTCCAGGTGCCGTGACAGTTCCCCCGGGTCCTGCCAGGCGGCGGGCTGTGCGGGGTCGCCCGCCTTGTAGAGCGCCTCGCCGATGTAGAGGCCGACACCGGTGCCCCGTACCACCTCGTCCCACCAGGGCAACAGCTTGGCGTAGTCGGCGGCGGGCAGACCGATGTGCCAGTACAGCTGAGGTACGACGTAGTCGATCCAGCCCTCCCGGATCCACTTCCGGGTGTCGGCGTAGAGGTCGTCGTAGGTGCCGCCGCCGGCCCGGGTGTCCGAGCCCTCCGGGTCCTTGGCGATGTTCCGCCAGACCCCGAAGGGGCTGACGCCGAAGGCTGCGTGGGGCTTGACGGCCTTGATCCGGACCGCCATCTCCGAGACCAGCAGGTCGGTGTTGTGCCGCCGCCAGGACGCCCTGTCGGGGAAGCCGGCGCCGTACCGCGCGTACGTCTCGTCGTCGGCGAAGTCCTCCCCGGCCACCGGGTACGGATAGAAGTAGTCGTCCCAGTGGACGGCGTCGATGTCGTAGCGCCGCAGCGCGTCCAGCATCGCGTCCTGGGTGAACCTCCGGACCTCGGGCAGCCCGGGGTCGTAGTAGAGCTTCCCGCCGTACGGCACCACCCACTCCGGGTGGAGCCTGGCCGGATGGTCGGCGACGAGCCGGGTCGGGTCCGTGTGGTTCGCCACGCGGTACGGGTTGAACCAGGCGTGCAGTTCGAGCCCCCGCGCGTGGGCCTCCTCGACGGCCGTGCCCAGCGGGTCCCAGCCGGGGTCGCGGCCCTGCGTCCCGGTGAGGAACTCCGTCCACGGCTCGTACCGCGAGGGCCAGAGCGCGTCGGCGGTCGGCCTGACCTGGAGGACCACCGCGTTGAGCCGGCGCTCGACGGCGGTGTCCAGGTGGGCGAGGAGCTCGGCACGCTGCGCGTCGGCGGTCAGGCCGGTACGGGAGGGCCAGTCGCGGTTGAAGACCGTGGCGATCCACACACCCCGGAACCCGGACCGGGCGGCCGGGCGCGCGGACACCTCCGGCGCGGTGCCGGCAGCCGTCCCGGCACCCGCCCGAGCGCCCGTTCCCC
>NZ_LIPQ01000123.1 GCF_001418135.1 Streptomyces aureus | reverse complement strand
CGGCGGCGTTGCCGGCGCCGGTTCCGGTGGAGGTCAGGGCGCAGCCGAGGGAGCCGCGGGCCCGGCCGTAGGCGTCGGCGGCGTTCACGGCCGATGCCTCGTGGCGTACGGGAACGAAGCGGAGTTCGCGGTCGACGGCCTCGACGAGCGGCAGGTTGTGCACGCTGACGATGCCGAAGACGGTGTCGATGCCGAGTTCGCGCAGGACGGCGACGAGGAGATCGCCTCCGTTGTCGTGACGCATGGTGTCTCCTCAGAGGATGGAGCGGCCGACGCCGCCGCAGACGTCGATGCTGGTGCCGGTGATGTACGAGGCGCGGGGCGAGAGCAGGGTGACGACCGCGTAGGCGACCTCCTCCGCCCGGCCGAGGCGGCCGAGGGCGACGCCCCGGTCGGCGGCCAGTTCGGCCTGCCAGTCCTCGTAGCTCGTGCCGGTGGCGGCCGCGGCGTGGCGGCGGGTCCACTGGCCGGTGTCGATGAGGCCCAGGCACACGGAGTTGACCCGGATGCCGTCGGCGGCGAGTTCGGCCGACAGGGACTTGGAGAGGTTGAGGATGCCGGCGCGGGCGGCGCTGGTGGTGATCAGGCGGGGCTCGGGCTGCTTGGCGAGGACCGCGTTGATGTTGACGACGCCGGCGGCCGCGGAGCGGGCGAGGAACGGCCGGGCGGCGCGCAGGGGGTTCAGCACCCCGGCGAACTTGAGCTCCAGTTCGTCGCGCCAGTCCTCGGCCGTCGAGTCGTCGAGCCCTTTCATACGGGACTGTCCGGCGTTGTTGACGAGTCCGTCGATGCCGCCGAAGGTGTCGGCGGCGGCCCGGACGAAGCGGTCCACGGCGTCGGCGTCCCGGACGTCGCAGACGCCGGTGAGCAGGCGGTCGCGTCCGGCGACGCCGAGCCCGGCGGCGGCTTCGGCGAGACGGTCGGCGTCACGGCCGCAGGTGGCGACGCGGGCGCCCTCGTCGAGCAGGGCGCGGACCGTGGCCAGGCCGACGCCCGAGCTGCCGCCGGTGACCACGATGGTGCGGTCGGCGAGGCCCAGATCCATAACGGGTTCTCCTGCTTGTCAGTTCATGGTGAAGCCGCCGTTGACGGCGATCACCTGTCCGGTCAGATAGCGGGACTCCTCGCCGAGCAGATGGGAGACGATCCCGGTGAGGTCGTCCGGCTGCTGCGGCCGGGAGACGGCCCGGTTCGCGCGGTAGAGGTCGTGCCGCTCGGCGGGCACGGTCTCGGTCGCCTCGCACTCGGTGAGTCCGGGAGCGACCGCGTTGACGGTGATCCCCTTGTCGCCGAGTTCGCGTGCCATGGCCCGGGTGAGGGCGATGACCGCTCCCTTGGAGGCGATGTAGTGGGCGAGGCGCGGGGAGCCGTAGAGGGCGGCGTCCGAGGCGATGTTGACGATCCGGCCGGGAGCCGCGAAGAGCGGGTGGAGGGCCTTGGAGACGAGCCAGGGGCCGCGGGCGTTGACCGTCATCAGCCGGTCCCACACCTCGATGTCGATGTCCTGGAACTCCTTGCCGCCCACGCCGTTGGCGAGCGCGGCGTTGTTGACCAGGCCGTACAGCGGGCCGATCGCCCGCACGGCGGCCGCCAGCGCGGCCACCGATTCCGGGTCGGCGACGTCGCAGCGTACGAAGCGGGCGTCGAGGCCCTCCGCGCGCAGTTCCGCGGCCGCCTGCTCGCCCCGCTCCCGGTCCAGTTCGGCGACGACGACGCGGAAGCCGTCCTCGCCCGCCCGGCGGGCCAGGGCCAGTCCCAGGCCACGGCCCGCTCCGGTGACGACGACGGTGCGCGCGTCGGCCGGGGGCAGGTCAGCCACGGGTGACGCCGTGCATCGGCGAGTACTCGGGGTAGGTCGGGACCTGCGGCTTCCGCGTGCCGATGACGACGCAGAAGAGGGCGTCGGTGTCTCCCTCGTTCTTCAGGGAGCGGGTCACGCCGGCCGGGACGACGATCATGTCGCGGTAGCCGAGGGTCCGGTACTCCACCTCGTCGGGGCCGCGGTGGATGCCGACCTTGACCTCGCCCTCCAGGACGAAGAAGGCCTCTTCGACGTCGTGGTGGGTGTGGGCCGGGCCCTCGGCGCCGGGCGGCAGCAGCATGTTGGAGAAGGTGAAGCCGCCGGACGGGAGGATGCGGCTGTCGCCCTCGTGGTTGCCGGTGGCGCCGGATCCGACGTAGCGGATCTGGCCGCGGCGGTACTGCGGGCCGGCCTTCTCCTGGAAGGAGAGGGTGTCGAAGTCGGCGACCCGGGAGGCCTTGGTGGCGATGAGGGAGTCGGTGTACGCGGCGAGGTCGTCGCCGTTGTCGTACGCGGTGGTGGTCAGAGGCATGGGGACAGCTCCTGTTCGGGGATGCGTGCGGTGATGCGGAGGTGGGAGAGGACCCAGGCGTTGAAGCGCTCGGGCTGCTCCTGGTTGGCCAGGTGACCGGCGTCCTTGACGATCACGAAGGCGGTCTTGTGGAGGGCTCCGGCGATGTCCTGGCTCGCCTCGATGCCGGTGACCGTGTCCTGGTCACCGCAGAGGACGAGCGAGGGCGCGGCGACCGTGGGGAGTTCGGCGCGGAGATCGGCGGAGGCCATGGACTCGGCGGCGTGGGCGTAGCCCGGGAGCCGTACCGAGGCGGCCATGGTGTCGACGATCCGCCGGACGAGGTCGGCCGGGGCTCCGGGTGACACCAGGCGGGGTCCGCGGGCCTCGGCGAAGGCGCGCGGGCCGAGTTCGGCGAGCTCGGTGGCGCGGGCCCGCATGCCCGCCGCCTTCGTCGCGTCCGTGCCCGAGCCGGTGCTGGAGTCGGCGACGATCACCGAGGCGACGAGGTCCGGGTGGCGGACGGCGAGCCGCAGGGCGATCACGCCGCCCCAGGAGACGCCGAGCACATGGGCGCTGCCGCCGCGCTCCCGGATCAGCCGGGCCGCCGTGTCCGCGAAGTCGTCGAGGGTGAGGGGTACTTCGGGGTCGGGCGACCGGGCGTACCCGGGCGCGTCCCAGGCGACGACCCGCGCGTAGGCGGAGAGTTCGGCGAGCTGGGGGGCGAAGGCGGCCGACGAGGAGCCGATGCCGTGCAGGCACAGGAGGAGGGGTCCGTGGCTGCCGGCCTCCTGGACGTGGACGTCGGTGGCGGCCTGGGCGGGCACGTCGGCGCTCACAGGATCTGCCCCGTCCGCCCGGCGAGCGCGGCGAGGCCGCGCAGGACCGCGTACGGCACCACCTGGCTGGTGGCCGGGTTGCCCGGGTCGGGCAGGTGCGCGACCTCGAAGCGGTACGCCCCGTGTGTGCCGGACGCCTCGATCACATGGCGCGTGTGATGTGCCGCGGGGTCGGCGACGACCCGGACCCGCACAGCGTCCAGGTCGCCGACGGCCAGCGCGACCGATGCGGCCACGTTCGTCGACTTGGGGAACTTCGCCGGGACCTCGCGCGCGGTGCCGGTCATGACCTCCACCGGGCCGGTCGCCGTCCGCATCCGGGCGAGCAACTCCTCGTCCATCCAGGGCTGTTCGAGGGTCGAGGGCAGTTTGGTGGTGGTCAGCCGGACCTCGTCCAGGGGCCCGAGGGAGCGGGCGGCCTGGAGCAGGTCGAGTCCGCCGACGGCGCCGCCGGTGAAGTACACCCGGCCCGGTCCCGCCGCGAGCAGCCGCTTCGCGAGTTCCTCGTCGGTCAGCGCGCCGCTGGAGGCGACGAGCAGGTCGGTGCCGGAGGCGAGCACGCGCTCGCCCCACTCCCGTACGACTCCCTGGCCGGCGGCCTCCACGATCAGGTCGCAGAGCTCCAGCGCCTCCTCGAAGGGGACCTGGGGGGCGGGCGCCGCGTCGCCGAGCGGACGGTTGTCGACGACGCACACCAGCTCGGCGCCGTCCACCTGACCGTCGGCGAGCGCGGTGCCGACGATCCGGCCGATCGCGCCCCAGCCGACCACTCCGACCTTGCGTACGGTGCTCATGCGTTGTCCTTCCTCGCGTCGACGGGGGCGAGCGGGCCGGGGTCCGGCGTGCCCGCCATGCGGCAGCGGATCTCCTTCGACGGCGGGCCTGCCGTGCCCCACAGGTCGGAGAGCTCCGGGACCCGTCGCCACACGCGGGCGATCCAGGTGTCCTCGACGATCTGGGCGACCTCGGAGGTGTACTCGCAGACGAGCCCGGACGGGTCGGTGAAGTAGGAGAAGGTGTTGTTGCCGGGGCCGTGGCGGCCGGGTCCCCACTGGGGGGTGATGCCGTGGTGGCGGAGCCGGCCGAGGCCGCGCATGAAGTGGTCGAGCGAGCTCATCTCGTACGCCACGTGGTTGAGCGAGGTCCACTCGGCCTGGTTGAAGGCGATGCAGTGGTGGTCGGCGTTGCAGCGCAGGAACGCCATCTGGTGCTCGGACCAGTCGGAGACGCGCAGTCCGAGCACCTCGCGGTAGAAGGCGACGGCGGCGTCGATGTCGACGGTGTTGAGCACGGCGTGGGTGACCCCGACGGGCACGGCGCCGTCCCGTCCGCGGGGGACGACCGCCTCGACCTGGGCGCTGATCTCGACGAGGCGCCCCTCGGGGTCGGTGAACCGCAGGCCGTGTCCGCCGCCGGCCTGGTCGAGGGGGCCGGGGCCGAAGACGGGGACGATGCCCCGTGCTTCGAGGCGCCGGGCGGCCTCGTCGACCTCGGCGGGGGTGGCGACGGCGAAGGCGAGCCGGCCGAGGCCCACGCGCTCGCGTCGGGTCAGGTGCAGGACGTGGTGCTCGTCGCCGGTGCCACGCAGCCACCGCGCGCCGCTGTCGGACTCGACGGTCTCGAGCCCCCAGACCTCCTCGTAGAAGTCGGCGGCCTCGGTGAAGGCGGGCGTGTGCAGCTCGACGTACCGCAGGGAGCGGAGCCGGGCGATCGGGCCGGGCGGTGACGGTTGCATGGGTCTCTCCAGTCGGGCGGGCGGGCCCGGCCGGCGGGTTCGGGCGG
>NZ_LIPQ01000122.1 GCF_001418135.1 Streptomyces aureus | reverse complement strand
GGATCCATCGGCGCGCGCCGAGCGGCACGCCGCGACCGGCGGCCGTCACGGAGCCCGAACACCCCCGCACGCTCGGTGTCCGGTCAGCCGGGTGCGTGGGCGGTGAGGAACGCCGTACCCGCGTACAGGGGACCGCCGTAGCCCGCGTACGGCGGAAGGGCCGGGGCGGCGGCCGGCCCGGAGGTCTGCCGGAGGACCGCGGACGGCGGCCCTGACGCCTATGGGGCCCTGAAGAGGCGCGGGAAGCGCGGGGCCAGCCACGGCCTGCGGCCCCAGCCGAGGGCCTTGCCGCGGGCGATCACGGGCCAGGGGTCGATACGGCCCAGGCCGAGGAGGAGGAAGGCGACCGGCTCGGTGAGGATGGTGCAGTCCGGGCGGGCGGGCGGCTCGTGGGTGGTCTCGACGGCGCCGTCCGTGACGAGGACGCCGAGGCTCGGGCCGCTCCGGAGCCGTACCGCGAAGCGGGCCGTCAGGCCGTCGACGGCGGCCGGGTCGGTGACCCGGGGCATCGCCTCGATCATGAACGGCAGCGTGAGGTCGACCCGCCGCGCGTCCAGCATGTGGGGACGGCCGACGGCGCGGGCCAGGTCGTAGCCGTGGCCGAGCATGTGCGTCAGCAGGTACGAGCCGAGGACGGCCGGGCGCATGGCGCCGAGCGGGGTGGAGAGGAGCTCCTCCGGATCGCAGTCCTCCACGGAGCCGAGGAAGGCCTCGGCCCGGGCGGTGATCATCTCGGCGAGTGGACCGGGTGCCCGCTCCTCGAATCCGGCGAGCGCGCGTTCGTTGGCGTCGGCCAGGCTCCCCGGGGTGCCGTCGCCGTAGGGACGCTCGTGTCCGGCGGCCAGGTCGGCCATGAGCGCGTTGGCCTGCGCCAGGTGGGCGGCGGCCTCCCCGAGGGTCCAGGTGGACCGGGGTACGGGCAGTCCTGAGCCGCCTCCGCCGGGCGCGGCGCGCAGCACCGTGGCGATGTCCTCGGCCGTGCCCCGTATCGCCTCCGCGAGCCCTTCGGGCAGCACTCCGACCGCACCCACTCGTCCCACCGTCACTCCGTACCCCTCCCGACCCGGCGGCCCCACCTGGGGCACCGGTTGGTCAGGGACCGTACCAGTGAGTAGGTCCATCGGCACCGGTCGTGTCAGCCGTACGTCAAGGCGCCCGTGGGCCGGCCGTACCCGGACGGCCGGCCCACGGCACCCCCTCCCCGCGCGGGCTACAGACCGACGTCGCGGGCCCTGAGGTCCTCCAGCGTCTCCCTGCGCACCAGGAGTCGCGCGCGGCCGTCGAGCACGGCGACCACCGGCGGGCGGCCCACCAGGTTGTACGAGGAGGCCATCGAGAGGTGGTACGCACCGGCCACGGGTACCGCGAGGAGGTCGCCCGGGTGTGTGTCGGCGGGCAGCGACACGTCCTCGGCCAGGATGTCTCCGGCCTCGCAGTGGCGGCCGACGACCGTCACGCTCTCGCTGTCGGCCGGTGAGTGACGGCCGATCAGACGCGGGGCGTAGCGCACCCCGTACAGCGCGGGTCGCGGGTTGTCGCTCATCCCGCCGTCCACCGCCACGAAGGTCCGTCCGGGCGTGCGCTTGACCGCGAGGATCCGGTAGACGGCGACTCCGGCCGGCCCGGAGACCGCACGGCCCGGCTCGATGACGAGGCGCGGGACGCGGAGGCCGGCGGCCGCGCAGCTCCCGGCCAGTTCGGCGCGGACCCCGCGTGCGAGCGCGGTGACGTCGAGGGCGGGATCGCCGGGGCGGTACGCGATGCCGTGGCCACCACCGAGGTCGAGCTCCGGCAGGGTGACCCCATGGGTGTCACGCACCCTGGCCATCAGACCGACGAGCCGCCGTACGGCCACGAGATACGGCTTGACGTCCGTGATCTGTGAACCCAGGTGGCAGTGGACGCCGGTGAGTTCGAGCTGTGGCTGGTCGAGGATCCGGGCGATCGCGTGCTGGGCGTGGCCGTCCCGGAGCGAGAGGCCGAACTTCTGGTCGTCGGAGCCCGTCCGGATCTTCTCGTGGCCGCCCGCGCTGATCCCGGGCGTCACACGGACCATGACCTTCTGACGGCCTCCGGGCCCGACCGCGGCGGCGATGCGCGCGATCTCGGCGGGGGTGTCGATGACGATCCGGCCCACGCCGAGGCGCAGTGCGGTGCCCAGGTCCCGCGGCGACTTGGCGTTGCCGTGGAGGAGGATCCGGTCGGCCGGGAAGCCGGTGGTGACGGCGAGCTCCAACTCACCGGCGGAGCACACGTCCAGGCCGAGTCCCTCCTCCTCCACCCAGCGGGCGAGGGCACGGCACAGAAAGGCCTTGGCGGCGTAGTGGATCTCGGCGTCGGGGAAGGCGTTGCGGTAGGTGCGGCAGCGTTCGCGTACCTCGTTCTCGTCCAGGACGTACACGGGCGTGCCGTGGCTCTCGGCGATCTCGGTGAGGGACACGCCACCGACGAGGAGGCCGCCGTGGGGCGACTCGGCGGTGGACGCGGGCCAGACGGCGAGCGGGTCGGCGCCGGGGGCTGTTGCGGCCGCGGCGCCGGGCCGGGTGTCGAGCGTGGTCATCTCCGGGTCTCCCGTCAGCTCGCGAGCGCGGTCAGGGGCCGCCGCCGCGGCTCGGGCAGGGGTACGGAGGTGGTGGCGGGCCGCGGAGCCGTCAGCACCGGATCGATCCTCAGCTCGCGGACGTCCAGCGGCTCGGCCAGTGCCCGCAGCGCGGGTTCCGACAGCAGGATCCAGGGCTGGTCGGCGCCCAGAACGGCCCTCAGCAGCCCCGGGTCGGTGAACGCGACGGCGGCCCTGCCGCCGACCGGCGTGCGGAACAGACGCATCACGAAGCCAGAGCCGCCCGGCCGGACGGGCACGCAGAGGCGTCCGGCCGGGAACGGTTCCCCAGGCTCCGGGTCGTCTCCGTACAGGGCGTCTGCCATGGGTTCCTCCCGAGGAGCGAGACACGGTCCCCGGCACGGTCGCGCCGGGGTGTCTTCGACGCTATGCCCGGTGATCACCGGTCCCGGGTCCGCCCTGACGCGCCCCTGACGCGCGGGGGCCGCATGCATACACCTCGCTGACGTGCGTGCGTCCCTTCGGGCGCTCCGGCCCCACGGCCGACGCCCGCCGCCGCCCGGGCACGCCGCCGCTCCCGAGCCCGTGGACTCACGGCCCCGTGGACTCACGGGCCCGGAGACTCACGAGCCCGGGGGCAGCCCGGTCCGGAGGCAGCCCTATGCGGAGACCGACCGGCCCGGGGACCGGCACACCGCACGGCTCACTCCACGCCTGCATCTCGTGCGGAAGGACCACGGCAGCGCCGTCGCCAACCATGTGGCGCGGCTGTGCGTGGTCCCGCCGTGGCGGGACGGCGGGCAGGCCCAGTACATCGAGCAGCCCGTGCCCGAGGCCACGGCGAGCGGGACCTCGGCGACCCGCCAGTGGGCGCTCGAGAACCTGCGGGAGCCGCTCCCGCTGGGCCGGCTCGCCGATCACGCGCGGATGAGCATGCGGACCTTCGCGCGCCGGTTCGTCGAGGAGGTCGGGACGAGCCCGGGGCGCTGGCTGATCCAGCAGCGGGTGGCCCGGGCCCGGCACCTGCTCGAGTCGACCGATCTGCCCGTGGACGACATCGCGGCGGAGGTCGGCTTCGCCACCGGGACCTCACTGCGCCAGCACCTGCATGCCGCCATCGGGGTCACTCCGCTCGCCTATCGGCGTACCTTCCGCGGCACGGTGCCGACGGAGGCCGAGGCGGCGAACGTCTGAGCCTTTGCGCAGGCCAGGGGCATGGGCGTATTCCCGTGGAGCCATCGGAGTTCCCATGGCAGCCATTGGATTCCGCATTGGAAAGGTCACCGGGACGGGGCTACGTTCGAGGACATCGCCACACCGGCGGCCCGCCCTGGGGCGCCGGGTGGGCGATCACCGCTCTTCGGGCCGGAACCCGGCCCGTACCTCCCGGGAGAACCCTCATGCCCAAGATCCTTTTCGTGTTGACCGGCACCGACTTCTGGACCCTGGCCGACGGTACGAAGCACCCGACCGGCTTCTGGGCCGAGGAGGCGGCCGCGCCGTACGAGGCGTTCACGGCCGCCGGGTACGAGGTCGTCGTCGCCACCCCCGGCGGTGTCGTCCCGACCGTCGACAAGAGCAGCCTCGCGCCGGAGTTCAACGGCGGGCAGGAGGGTGCGGACAAGGTCGCCGCCGTCGTCGACTCGCTCACCGAGCTCCGGCACCCGCTCCGCCTCGAGGACGTGGACCTGGCCGACTACGCGGCCGTCTTCTACCCGGGCGGCCACGGCCCCATGGAGGACCTCGCGGTCGACGCGACCTCGGGCCGGCTGCTGATCGACGCTCTGGACTCCGGCAAGCCGCTGGCCGTCGTCTGCCACGGCCCGGCCGCGCTGCTCGCCGCCACGAAGGACGACGGCACCAACGCCTTCGCCGGCTACAAGGTCGCCGCGTTCACCAACGACGAGGAGGCCCAGTCCGGTTTCGCCGACAAGGCGAAGTGGCTCCTGGAAACCCGCCTGGCCGAGGCCGGCGTCGACGTCCAGGTCGGCGAGCCGTGGGCGCCGAAGGTCGTGGTCGACCGCAACCTCATCACCGGCCAGAACCCGGCCTCGTCCGCCCCGCTCGCGGAGCGGGTCCTGAAGGAACTGGGCTGATACGACACCCCGGCGGCCCCCGCGGCCCAAGCGGGCCCCCGGCGGCCTGACGCCCCGCACCCCTCTGGGTGCGGGGCGTCCCGTCATAGGGATCCCAGTAGGCTTTCCGTGTGAGGCATGCGAATTCTGATGGAAGGGACGGCGTCGCCCGCACCGGCACGGCGCCTCCCGGCGGCAGCACGGGACCGGCGGACCTGAATCTGCTGCGTACCTTCCTGGCGGTCTACCGCTCCGGCTCGTTCACCGCGGCCGCAGGGCTCCTGGGTCTTTCGCAGCCCACGGTGACGACCCAGATCCGCTCCCTGGAGCGACAGACGGGCCGCGAGCTGTTCGAGCGGCTGCCGCGCGGGGTCGCCCCGACCGCGGTCGCCCACGACCTCGCGGCCCGCGTCGCCGCTCCCCTCGACGCGCTCGCCGCCGCGACCGGCCATGACACCGAACCCCACGAGCGGGCCGCCCCCGTACACCTGGCGGGCCCCGCCGAACTGCTCTGCACCCGTGCCCTGCCGGCCCTGGCGCCCCTCGCCGCCGAAGGGGTTCGGCTCCGGATCACACCGGGCCTCACCGAACCGCTCCTCGACGAACTCCGTTCGGGTCGACACGACTTGGTGATCTCGACCTTCCGTCCACGGGGGCGCGCGCTGACCTCCGTACCTCTGATGGACGAGGAGTTCGTACTCGTCGCCTCCCCCGCGTGGGCCGATCACGTCGGCGAGCGGTTGGCGAGCGAGGGCCCGGCGGCGCTGCACACCGTCCCGCTGATCAGCTACGCCGAGGACCTGCCGATAGCCCGTCGCTACTGGCGCCACGTCTTCGGCAGCAGGCTCTCCCGCACCGCCGCCGTCACCGTCCCCGACCTGCGCGGCGTCCTCGCGGCGGCCACCGCGGGGGCGGGCTTCACGGTCCTGCCCCGCTACCTCTGCGGGGCCGAACTGGCCTCGGGCGCCCTCGTGCCGCTGCACCACCCGGACGACCCGGCCATCAACACCGCTTACCTCGCCCAACGCCCCGGCCGCCCCGCCAACCCCGACGTCATCCGCGTCCGGGACCTCCTGATCGAGGCCGGACGCACCTGGTGAGGCCGCGTCAGAACCCGGTCGGACGCTCCTGACCGGGCGGGGCGGATCGCGTACGACCGCTCAGGAAGCGGTCCCGGCGGACCCGGTCCCGGTGGACGCGGTATCGGTGGCCGTCGTCCCGGCTGTCGACGCCGCCGCCGCAGTCGCTGCCGCACGCCGCCAGGCGGCCTCGCGGAGAAGGCGCAGGCCGTTGAGGCCGACCAGGACCGTGGAGCCCTCGTGGCCGAGGACGCCCAGGGGCAGCGGCAGGGTGCCCACGAGGTCCCAGAGCACCAGGCCGGTGATGAACACACCCGCGATGACGAGGTTCTGCACGACCAGACGGCGGGCGCGGCGGGAGAGCACGACGACCGTGGGGACGGTGCCGAGTTCGTCGCGGACGATCACCGCGTCCGCCGTCTCCAGGGCGAGGTCGGAGCCGGCGCGCCCCATGGCGATGCCGGTGTGGGCGGCGGCGAGTGCCGGTGCGTCGTTGACACCGTCCCCGATCACCAGGACCTTGTGTCCGGCCCTCTCCCGTTCCTGGACGGCGGCGACCTTGCCCTGGGGCAGGAGTCCGGCGCGCACGTCGATGATGCCGACGTCGGCGGCGAGGCGGGCGGCGGCGCGCGGATTGTCCCCGGTGAGCAGTGTCGGCGCGGTGCCGGTCAGCCCGGTGAGGGCGGCGACGGTGGCGGCGGCGTCCGGGCGCAGCCGGTCCGCGATGCCGAGGACGCCGACGGGCACGCCGTCGACCTTGACCAGGACGGCGGTGTGTCCGTCCGCCTCCAGTTCGGCCGCGAGGCCCGCGGCCGCGGTGGCCGCGCGGGCGTCCTGGGCCCCGTACGGGAGCCGGGCGGGGGCGCCGACCTCGACCCTGTGGCCGCCGACGGTGGCGGTGACGCCGATGCCGGGGGTGGAGGCAAAGTCCTCGGCGGGCAGGAGCTGATGGCCACGGGCGTGGGCGGCGAGGACGACCGCGCGGGCCAGCGGGTGTTCGCTGGGATGCTCGGCGGCCGCCGCGAGGGCGAGCAGCCGGTCCTCGTCCGCGGCGTGCTCGCCGGGAACGGGGCGGACGGCCGTGACGCGTGGGGTCCCCTCGGTCAGCGTGCCCGTCTTGTCGAGGGCCACGGCGTCGACCTGCCCGAGCCGCTCCATGACGACGGCGGACTTCACGAGGACGCCGTGCCGGCCGGCGTTGGCGAGCGCGGAGAGCAGCGGCGGCATGGTGGCGAGCACCACGGCGCACGGCGAGGCGACGATCATGAAGGTCATCGCGCGCAGCAGGGCGTCGGCCGGCCCGGCGCCGAACGCGAGCGGTACGAGGAACACCGCGAGGGTGGCCACGACCATGCCGAGCGAGTACCGCTGTTCGATCTTCTCGATGAAGAGCTGCGTCGGGGCCTTGGTCTCGGAGGCCTCCTCGACCAGCCGTACGATCCGGGCGATCACCGAATCAGAGGCGTCCCGCTCGACCTCGACGCGGAGCGCGCCGGTGCCGTTGACGGTGCCGGCGAAGACCTCGTCGCCGTGCTCCTTGACCACCGGCAGCGGTTCTCCCGTGATGGTGGCCTGGTCCACCTCGCTCGCCCCCTCCAGGACCCGGCCGTCGGCCCCGATCCGCTCCCCCGGGCGGATCACGACGACGTCCCCGACCACGAGGTCGGCGGTGGCGACCGTCTCCTCGGCACCGTCGTCGCGGAGCCGGGTCGCAGTGGCGGGGGCGAGGTCGAGCAGCCCGCGCACCGAGTCGGCGGTACGGGTGGTGGCCACCGCCTCCAGGGCTCCGGAGGTCGCGAAGATGACGATCAGGAGCGCTCCGTCGAGGACCTGTCCGATGGCGGCGGCGCCGAGGGCGGCGACCACCATGAGCAGGTCGACGTCCAGGGTCTTGTCCTTGAGGGCTTTGAGGCCCTCCCATGCCGGTTCCCAGCCGCCGGTGAGGTAGGTGGCGGCGAAGAGCGGCCCCCACGTCCACGCCGGAGCACCGAGCAGGTCGAGGGGAAGCCCGACGAGGAAGAGCACCAGGGCGGCCAGTGCCCAGCGGGCCTCCGGCAGTGCGAGGACGCGGGTGCGGCGTACGGCCGGGGGTCCGACCGGGGGCCGTGCGGGCTTGGTCAGGGTGGAGGCCATGACAGAGGGAGTCCTTCACGGGAGGCGTCGTACGCCATCACCGTACAGGAACACTTGAACATCCATTCATGTATTCGTTTCCGTAGGATGGCACCCATGGGCCACGGAGTGAACGCACCGGACAGCAGCGCGGCACCGCGCACCCGTCTGACCCCCGAGAACGCCCAGCAGGTCGCCACCACCCTCCAGGCGCTTTCCACCCCGTCGCGGCTGCTGATCCTGGCCCGCCTGCGCGAAGGGCCGTGCGCGGCGACCGAACTGGCGGCGGCCGTGGGCATGGAACAGTCCGCCTGCTCCCACCAGTTGCGCCTGCTGCGCAACCTCGGCCTCGTCACCGGCACCCGCGAGGGCCGCTCCGTCGTCTACGCGCTCCACGACGACCACGTCGCGGGCCTTCTCGACCAGGCGCTCTACCACGTGGAGCACCTCCGCCTCGGCATGACCGACGCGGCGGCGGCGCGCTGACGATCAGCGCAGGAATGGGCCCCACGCCTGCCGCACGGCGAGGGACTCCAGCCGGCCCGAACGGGCCCGAGCGCTTCAGCCGGTCGGCGAGGCCGGGATCGGGGGCGGTCAGCGCATCGTGCCGGGGCCGACGGCGGTGGCCCTCAGGAGGTCACGCACCAGGTCGAAGTCGATCCGCTCGGGCGTCCGGAACCGCAGGCACCCCTTGCCCATGTCCTGCGCCGCGAGCCGCTCCGCGAAGGCGTCACGGACGTCGCCGCGCATCAGGTAGAAGGAGATGTACTGCTTCTGGCTGGCGAAGGCGATCTCGGCACCGCCGTCCCGCTCGTACACCGGCATGCCGTACGCCATCGACTCCGTGTAGCCGACCAGTTCGTCCCGGCACAGCTCCCGCAGCCGCCGCAGCGCCTCCTGCCGGGCAGCGGGCACCTCGGCCAGGTATCCGTCGACGTCTTCAGCGTTGCTCTGGACCATACGACGAGCCTACCGACGCACATCGGTACATGAACATCACATTGCCGTCGAGCCCCTGGCCGACCGGCCTGCGGACACGGTCCGGTACTGTCCGGGCGGCGACGGAGGAACGGGGAGCCCGGTGGACTGGACGGTGTGGACGGGCCTGGTCGCCGGGCTGCTGATCGCGGTGGTGACCGCGCCGGCCGGCGTGTCCGGGGCGGTGTTCCTGCTTCCGGTCCATCTGAGCGTCTTCGGCGTACCGAACCCGGCGGTCACTCCGACGAACCTCCTGTACAACGTGGTGGCCGGGCCCGGCGCCCTGTGGCGCTACCGCCGCTCCGGCATGCTGCGCGGCCCTCTGGCCCGGCGCCTGATCGCCGGCACCCTGCCGGGAGTCGTCCTCGGCGCCGCGATCCGCGTCTACGCCCTCCCGGGCCCGGGAGTCTTCCAGCTGCTGGTCGCGGTCCTCCTGCTGCCTCTCGGACTCTGGCTGTGCGCCCGCACGCTCGCCCCCGCACGCCGCACCCCGGCCGCCGCCGTCCCGCCGACGGAACCGCGCCCGGCCGTGCTCACCGCGCTGGCCGTGGCGGTGGGGGTGTTCGGCGGGATCTACGGCATCGGCGGCGGCTCGCTGCTCGGGCCGATCCTGGCCGCCCGCGGCCTGCCCATGAGCCGGGTGGCACCGGCCGCGCTCGCCGCCACGTTCGCGACGTCCCTCGTCGGTGCGGCCGCGTTCATGGTGCTGTCCCTGACCGGCTCGGGTGACGTCGCCCCCGACTGGTGGCTCGGCCTGGCGTGCGGCCTCGGCGGACTGGTCGGCGGCTATCTCGGCGCCCGCCTCCAGCCCCGCATGCCCGAGAGGGCCCTGCGCCTGCTGCTCGGCGTGCTCGCCGCCGCGATCGGCGCCTTCTACGCCGCACGGACCATCGGATCCTTCTGAGGGCACGGGGGCCGACGAGAGCCGGCCCGCCCGCGAGGTACGACGTCGGCCGCCCGTCGTCGATACGGGTGTCACGACACCCCGACGGCGCCCGCACGAGGTGCGGGCGCCGTCGACAGCGGGTCGCCGTCAGGGGGAGAGAAGCTCGCCGGAGCGCGCCGGGGGCTCAGCCCCGGACGATGTTCTCCGCCTGCGGACCCTTCTGGCCCTGGGTGATGTCGAACGTCACGGCCTCGCCCTCGGTCAGCTCGCGGTACCCGTTGCCCGAGATGTTGGAGTAGTGGGCGAAGACGTCCGGTCCGCCGCCGTCCTGGGCGATGAAGCCGAAGCCCTTCTCGGAGTTGAACCACTTCACGGTGCCGCTGGCCATGCTCGTCCTTCTGGTCAGTCCAGCGACGGTCCGGGGTGGGACCGTCGCGGCGCCCTTCCACGGGCGCCACTCCGGTCTTCCCCCGCCACGTCCCCACCTACACCCGCCGATCCGATCTTCTTACATCGAACGGGTGGCAGGCGTTGCCTCACCACCACCCGAGCCGGTGCCGCGATCAGGGCCGGTCGGCGCAAGGAGACGACGTCGGCGATCAGATCGCGGCTGTGCCGGTGGGCGACAGCACGTGATGAGGGCGGAGGACCATGAGCTCGTCCTCCAGGGTCGCCACCATGGCGAAGGGGAAGCGGTCGAGTTCAAGGCAGAGGGCGACGTCGTCGGGGTGGGCTCCTTGGCGCACGCCCTCCTTGAGCTCGGTGGCGGCGCGCGACGCGGCGGCGCGACGGAGGAACTCGGCTGCGTCCGTCGCGGTCCCGGTCGCCCTCCGGGCGATGTACCGCGCGCACGCCAGGTCCTCGTCCGCCCGGCCGTCCTCGCCGGTGACCACGAACGTGACAGTGCCGCGGTCGCGCGACCGCAGGATCCGGGCCGTGGCCTCCGCCACCACGAAGCCGGCGCACAGCACCAGCGACGCCTCCTTGACCGCGAGGGCACCGACCGTACCGGCCGTGGTCTTCTGCACCACGGTCCGTCCGCCGAGGTCGACGGACCGTGGTGCAGAAGA
>NZ_LIPQ01000121.1 GCF_001418135.1 Streptomyces aureus | reverse complement strand
GGCGCGCCGGGGCCCGTGTCGCTCGTTCCCCCGGCCGGCGCGCCGGTGGACGTACCGGCACCGCGATCGCCACCGACGCCGTCACTGCCCGCGCAGCCGGCCGATGTGGTGACTCCCACGACGACGGCGGCGAACACGCCGACGAGAGCCGAGCGTGGCCCTCGGCCGCGACTCCGCCTCTTCCCCGGGGACCCACCCCGCACGGCACCCATACCCCAAGAATGACCCACCTTCCCCGCCGGGGCACCCACGGCGGGACTTTCCGGCATTCACGGGGGGCGAGTCCAGGCACCCGCGGTGAGGCGCCCGGGCATCTGGGCAGGAGGGGCTCACCCGGGCGGAAGGCTCGCGCCGCCCGGTCCGGCTACTCCCCGCTCACCCCGCCGCTTCCACGGCGACGGCCGGCTGCTGCGGGCGGGTCCGGACGCCCCAGCGGGCGAGCGCGGGTCCTGCCGCGCCCACGGCCGCGAAGAACGCCGCGAGGAGCAGCCAGCCCGCCGTGCCGAGGCCGAGCACCACCGTGGTGAGGATCGCGGGGGCCAGGGCCTGCCCCGTGGAGAAACCGAGGCCGAGAAGGCCCTGGTACTGGCCCTGGGCGTGGTCGGGCGCGAGGCCGAAGCCCAGGGCGAAGCCGGCCGAGGACTCCCAGATCTCCCCGAGGCTGTGGACGAAGATCGCCGCGACGAGCAGCACCGCCGCCGCCCAGACCGGCGTGTGCGCCGCCAGCGCCATCATCGGGCAGCTGACGAGGAAGAGCAGGCCCGCGTTGCGGAACGCCCTGCCGCCTTCGTGCGGGGTTTCGACACGGGACCCGAGCCGCGTCTGCAGGAGCACGCAGAAGGCCGCGTTGACGGCGAACACCGCCGCCACCGTCCAGCGCGGCGCCTCGGTGTGCTGGGAGATCCAGATCGGCAGGAGCAGGGACACCACCGCGTACTGCAGCCCCATGGCCCCGTACAGGGCGGTGAACGTCAGGTACGGGCGGTCGGAGTAGGCCGGCCGGCGACGCTCTCGCGGCGGTGCCGGCAGCGCCGGGTAGTTCGGCAGCAGGAACAGAAGCAGCGCGCACAGGGCGAAGCTCGCCGCGTTGCCGAGGATCAGGGCGACGTAGGCGCCACGGGTGTCCGCCGCCACCGCCAGTCCGGAACCCACCGTTCCGAAGATGACGCCCAGATTGACGAAGGTGCGCAGCTTCGCCCGGAACAGCGCCGGGCGTTCGGTCCCGACCCGGGCCACCAGAGCGCCCCAGGCCGCCCCGCCGGCCGCCGCGGCGATCTGGTCGACCGTCGCGAGCAGCGTGAGCGCGGTCCAGCTCTCGACGAGCACGAGGGCCGACATGGACACCGCCTGGACCGCGAGGGCCAGCATCATGACCGTGCGCGCGCCGCGCCGGTCGGCGAGGTGCCCCCCGGGCATCCCCGCGAAGAGGCCGGCCAGTCCGGCGATGGTGAGCGCGGCCCCGACCTGCACGGCGGGCAGTCCCACGATCAGGGTGAAGTAGAGCGCCGACGCCGCGTTGAACAGACCGTTCCCGACCCGGTTGACGAAACTGGCGGCGATCAGCACGCGCTCCGGTCCGTTGTCCCCTGCCACACGGGCCAGGCGGGCTGTTCGACCGGCAGGGCTGCCCTTGATCATGAGCAGCAGGCTAGCAGCGGCCGCGGACGCCGCCCGGGCCGGGCGGAGACCCGCTGTACGGGGGCCGGGCGGCGGCCGTTCGGCCCCCGGGACCCGGGTCCTGCGCCCTGTCGCCGGGCCGCCCTACACGACCCATTCCCCCAGCGCGCCCACGCGATCTGCCAGGTCCTCCCACGGACGCGGGGCGACGACCGGCACCCCGGCCTCCCGCGCCCGCGCGGCGAGCCATCGGCCGTACAGCACGCTGACACGGGCGCGATGGCGCTGCGGCCCGGCCTCCGGTTCCCGGCGCAGGTAGTTGGCCGTCACCTGCGCCTCGTCGTCCTCGTGGAGGAAGACGCCACGGACCGGCCCGCCGGGCGTCACCACTCGGGGCAGGAGGTAGTCCCCCTCCAGGATCACCGGGGTGTCGGTGTCCACATGGTTGGCCACCACCGCCTCGATCGCCGGGGCCAGCGCCTCGGCGACCGCGATCTGCCGCTCGACCACCGACTCGGGCGCCCGACGGGCCGCCTCCGGGTGGGTGCGCCAGAAGTGGACCTCCGGCAGGTGCTCGGGCAGTGTCACCGCGAGCAGCGCCTCCACGATGTCGTCGACCTCCACGACGGGGACGTCGTACCGCCGCGCCAGTGCCCGCCCGACACCGGTCTTCCCCATCCCCGACGCGCCCCCGACGACGAGCACCCGCCAGTCGGGAAGCCCCGGCACCTCACTCGTACCGTTCACGAGCCCTCCTCTTCGATCGTCGTCACCGGAACCGGAACCGGCACCGGCACCAGCACCGTCACCGTCACCGGCACGGGCTCGGTGAGGAGCGCACGGCCGGCCGAGCGGCCGGCATGCGGTCGGCCCCCGAAGCGCGCAGCAACAGACAGGCGAGTACGGCCCGATGGCGTGGTGCGAGCCCGGGAGACTCCGGACCGGGAGTCAGGACCTCCACGGAGCGGAGAACCGTGAACCGCATGCCGTCACTCCGGGGTCACCAGTACGTGCGTCGAAGAAGCATCGGGAATGTATCAAGATCCACCGGCGGGGTCTCCGGCGTGCCAGAACTCCACACCGTCGGCCCGGAGAAGACGATCCGACCGACCGCCCGGGTGCCACACCGACGGGGAAAACACGATGGCCTGAGCGTGCGCGATGACACAGGCTGGGGCGGATCACCGGAGCGGCTCTCCGGAGCCGCCCCGTACGCACGGTCGACAGAAGCCATCCCACCGAGGAGTTCCACATGATCACCGCCGTCCCCCTCACCCAGGTCTCGACCGAGGACGCCACCGCCTGGCACGCGGTCGTGTCGGCCTCGCTCGCCGCCGACCTCCCCGAGGAGCCCAGGCCCACGTTCGAGCAGATACACGCTCAACTCTCCGTCACCGGGCGGGACAACCGCCGACTGCTGTGGCTGGCCACCGACGCCGACGGCGGGGTGGTCGGTGTGGCCGGACTGCGGCTGTTCACCTCGCCGGGACAGCAGCACCTGGCGGAGCTGGAGCTGCACGTCACCCCGGACCGGCGCCGCTCGGGAGTGGGCTCGCACCTGCTGGCCACGGTCGTACGAGCGGCACGGGACGAGGAGCGCCGCAGCCTGGTGGCCGCCGCCCCCGGCGAGGGACCGACCGGCGCCTTCTGCGCCGCCCGGGGCTTCCGGCGCGTCCTGGCGTTCGACCACCTGCTGCTCGACGTCGCGGACGCCGACGTGGCCGTAGCCGAGGCCGGACACCCCGGCTACGAACTGGTCAGCTGGACGGGCACGGTTCCCGACGAGCTGGCGGAGGCGTTCGCCTCGGTCAAGAACGCGATGAACGACATGCCCACCGGCGACATGGACTACGGCAGCCAGATCTGGACGGTCGACCGGGTCCGCGCGATGGCCGAAGTGCTGGCCGACCGTGGCGACCTGCTGCTGACGACCGCCGCGGTCGGCAAGGGCGAGATGGCCGGCTACACCGAGGTCGTCATCCGCTCCGGGGAGACCCTCCGGGCCCTGCAGTACGACACCGTCGTGGCGCCCGCCCACCGCGGCCACGGGCTCGGGCTGTGGGTCAAGGCGGAGATGGTGCGCAGGCTCCGTGACGAGCACCCCGGAATCGAGGAGATCGAGACGGACAACGCACAGGACAACACCCACATGATCGCGGTGAACCGCCGTCTGGGCTTCCGCTTCCACCGCAGCACGCACGAATACCAGCTGGACCTGCTCGCCGAGTGACCGACGGACGGACGAGGGCCGGTGACGAGCCCGCCGAGGCACGGATCGGAGGGAAGGCCGGCGGGCCGACGCCCATGAGCCGAGAATAGTCTGCAACAAAACTATCTGCTACGGTCTCTCGTGTGGCGCCAACTGGCGGGAGACCTCGCATGCTTGCCGCATCCGACTCCGGTCCAGGGTGATCCTGGCTCCACTCCCAGCCGCCACCCGACACCGAAGGACTGCCCCATGAGCGCGCACACCGGCACGGAGAACGCCACCGAGGCCTCCGCCAGTACCGAGACCTCCACCGGCACCGAGGCCTCCGCCGGCACGACCCGGAACGACGGACCGGCCCCCCGCGCGCTCACGGACCAGGAGCTCTCCCGGCTGTTGGGCGGGCAGCGGTTCGGCGTACTCGCGAGCGTCAGGAGCACCGGTCACCCGCACCTGTCGACCGTCCTCTACGACTGGAACGCCGAGGAGCGCGTACTGCGCGTCTCCTCGACGGCCGACCGCCTCAAGGTCCGCCAGCTGCGACGCGACCCGCACGCCTCGCTGCACGTCAGCGGTCCGGACGTCTGGTCGTTCGCCGTGGCGGAGGGCGAGGCGGAGATCGTGGACCCGGCGGCGAGGGCGGCCCCCGGCGAGCAGGCGCTGCCCGACCGGCGCGTGGTGATCCTGCTCAAGGTCTCCCGCCTGTACGGGACCGCCCTGGACTTCCCCGCTCGGGACTGAGGCCGGTATCGCCGGATCGACGACCCCGGCCTCGGCGGCGAGGTAGGCGTAGGGGCTGAGATCGGCGTAGTGCATGACCGCATCCCGTCAGAGGGAGGACCCGTCGACTGACCGATTACTCGCGCAGCAGCCGTTCCAGCATGAACTGCGTCTTGGGGTCGGGATCGATGATCAGCGACTGGACGCGATAGCGGCCCGGTGACAGTTCGACGCGGAGCGCCTCCGCCGGCTGCTGTGCATCCTGCAGGGAGTCGAGGATCCTGTCGGCCTCGTAGGCGGCGTCGGCCAGGACGTATCGTCCTCCGAGTTCGAGGGTGAGGACGTCCTTCCAGCCGTCGGCGGATCCGGCGGCGTGGACGGCGGACAGCAGGCCCGTGTCGTCGTCGGCGTAGCACCAGCGCGCGAACGTGAGGGGCTCGGCGAGCCAGGTGACGGACAGGGGCTCGGCGCCGAGCGTCAGGATGTCGTGGCCGGCCAACCGCAGGGCCGAGACGTACTCGTCGATCACGTCGTCCGCCTCGGTCCCTTCCCATGCCGGAAGGAGTTCTTCCGGGATGAGCGCGTAGCGGGCGAAGTCGGTGCTGTCGAGCCAGGTAGCCATGCGGCGGATCATCACACCCGCGTCTGACAAGCGTCGAGTGCGGCCGCGAGATCGGAGCAGAGGGGCCCGGCCGTGGCCGGGCCCGATGGACTGGGGTGCCCCCGCATCCGGCAGGCGACGAGGGCTACTCCACGTCGACGCCGTATCCACGTACGAGGGCTTCCAGGCCGTGGTCGTAGCCGCAGCCTTACCGGGAGACCAACCCGAAACTTCGGGCGGCTTTCGGGCCGAACGGTCGTCGGCGGCCGCCTCCGGCTGGTTCAGCCGGACAGATCAAGCCACCCGAGGGCTTCTCCCTGACTCTTCCGCCCCCCGGCTGAAAACTGCCCCTGACCAGCAAAAAGACCCTCCCGAAGGAGGGTCGATCGCGGAGCGCCCCCGGCAGGACTCGAACCTGCGGCCAAGTGCTTAGAAGGCACCTGCTCTATCCACTGAGCTACGGGGGCCGGGTGGTGGCCGTGTGGCCAGGAGCCCCTTGTGGGTGGGGTGTGGCCCGCCGGGACAAGGATAGGGCTCCGATCGCCTTGACCCGGTTGCTTCACCTGCGTGGCACGATGTGGAGGTTCGGTGAAGCGGAACGATAATCGCAGGCAGGTGCGATTCGCGCAGCGCTTTTCACGTCGCTCGGGGCGGGTGTTGTGCACTCGTTATGCCTGAGGTTCCGGTCACCGCCCCTCTCTTCGGCGCGCAGGGCCGCAATAGGCTTCAAAAACACTCATAAATTGGGCATTCTTCGCATGTGGTGACCTTGGACGAACGGCCTCAGCTGATCGACGCACTCTCCGCCCTGCGCGACCGTGTCGCCGCCGTGCGCCTTCCTCTTCCCCTCCCCGACACACCACGCGCCCGGCAGACCCGGGCCGAGCTGCTCGCTCAGCTCGACGACTATCTGGTGCCCCGGCTCAAAGATCCCGACGCCCCGCTGCTCGCCGTCGTCGGCGGGTCCACCGGGGCCGGCAAGTCCACGCTCGTCAACTCCCTTGTCGGGCGGCGCGTCAGCGAGTCCGGTGTGCTCCGGCCCACCACCCGCACCCCCGTGCTCGTCTGCCACCCCGAGGACCACCACTGGTTCGCCGGGATGCGGGTCCTCCCGCAGCTCACCCGCGTCTGGCTGCCCCAGGCCGACGACGACCACGCCGACGACGCCCCGCCCCCCGAGGAGAACGCGCTCCGCGTCGAGACCGCCGCCTCCATGCCCCGCGGCCTCGCCCTCCTCGACGCGCCCGACATCGACTCCCTCGTCGTCGAGAACCGGCTCCTCGCCGCCGAGTTGATCTGCGCCGCCGACATCTGGGTGATGGTCACCACGGCCTCGCGGTACGCCGACGCCGTGCCCTGGCACCTCCTCCGTACCGCCAAGGAGTACGACGCCACCCTCGTCACCGTCCTCGACCGCGTCCCCCACCAGGTCATCGGCGAGGTCTCCCGCCAGTACGAGGCCCTCCTCGACAAGGCCGGTCTCGGCGACGTACCCCGCTTCACCATCCCCGAACTCCCCGAGTCCGCCGACGGCGGCAGCGGCCTCCTCCCCGACTCCGCCGTCGCCGCCCTCCGCGGATGGCTCGCCCACCGCGCCGAGGACCCCGCCGCCCGCCAGCAGGCCGCCGACCGGACCGCCACCGGCGTCATCGACTCCCTCGACGCCCGGCTCCCCGAACTGGCCGGCGCCGTCGCCGCGCAGTACGCCGCCTCCGTCCGCCTCGGCGGCGCCGTCGAAGCCGCCTACGGCGAACAGGCCAAGCGGGTACGCGAACAGCTCGGCCGCGGCGCCGTCCTCGCCGGCGACGCCCGTACCCGCTGGCGCGCCTACCCCCGCGACAGCACCGCCGACGAGCTGCTCGACGCCCTCGCCGAGTCCCTCGCCGCCCTCCTCCACTGCGCCGTCTCCGCCGCCGAGGAACGTGTCCGTGACGCCTGGCGCCGCGAACCCGCCGCCGACGCCCTCGGCCCCGCCCGGACCGGCCGCGACCGCGACACGGCCGAGCGGATCGGTGTGGAGGTACGGCGCTGGCGCCGCGTCCTGGAGGAGATCGCCGAGGACGAGGTGCGCACCGTCGAGCGCCCGTCCGCACCCCGTACGGCCGCCCCCGAGGCCGACACCGTCGCCGTCCTCCTCGCCGCCGCCCTCCTCGGCGGCCGCCGCACCCGGGCCGCGGGCGAGCGCCTCGCCGAACTCCTCGGCGCCCAGGCCGCCCTGCGCCTGCGCGACAAGGGCGGCGAACTCGTCCTCTCGTACGTCGACCGTGTCCTGCACGCCGAACGCGACCGGCGCCTCGCGCCCCTCGAAGCGCTCGACGTGACCCCCGAGCCGCAGGCGGAGCTGATCGCCGCGCTCTCCGTACTGCAGAAGGAGAAGTGACGTGGTGGACGACGACGAGTCGCGCGCCGGTACGGGAAGCGGTGCCGGTGCCAGGGCCGGAACCCGGGCCGGTGCCCCGGCCGGTGCCCGTGCCGGGGGAGGCGGCCGAGAAGGTGACCGCGACCCCGACCGTGCCCACGAGCAGTCGGGGCGCTGGGACGACGGACTGATCGCGCGCCGCGCCGCCGAGCGCGGTGCCGCGGTCCCCGAGATGCCTCCCGGCGCGGACGACACGCAGGAGCCCGACACCCTTCCGCCCCTCGGCGGGAGTTACGGCGGGCCCCTCCGCGCCCGCCTCGACGCCCTCCACGAACTCGTCGGACTCTCCCGTACGCGGGTCGAGAGCGAGGCCCTCGCCGAGGCCGGGCGGGTGCTCGACGAGGCCGCCGCCCGGCAGCGGCTCTCCTCCCGGCACACCGTGATCGCGATCGCCGGCGCCACCGGCAGCGGCAAGTCCACGCTCTTCAACGCCCTCGCCGGCGTCCCCGTGTCCGAGACCGGACTCCGCCGCCCCACCACCTCCGCGCCCATCGCGCTCTCGTGGTCCGAGGGCGCCGCCGGGCTGCTCGACCGGCTCGCCGTCCCCAGCCGGCTGCGCCGCCGGCCGCTCGCGGGCGGCGCCGCCGACACCGAACTCCAGGGGCTCGTCCTCATCGACCTCCCCGACCACGACTCGGCGGTCACCGCCCACCGCGACCAGGTCGACCGGGTCCTCGGCCTCGTCGACGCCGTCATCTGGGTCGTCGACCCCGAGAAGTACGCCGACGCCGCCCTCCACGAGCGCTACCTCCGGCCGCTCGCCGGGCACGCCGAGGTCACCTTCGTCGTCCTCAACCAGATCGACCGGCTCGGTACGGAGGCCGCCGATCTCGTCCTCGACGACCTCCGCCGCCTCCTCGACGAGGACGGCGTCGCGCTGGGCGAGCACGGCGAACCCGGCGCCACCGTCCTCGCCGTCTCCGCCCTGACCGGCGAGGGCGTACCCGAACTGCGGGAGATGGTCGCCGGATTCGTCCAGGAACGGACCGCTCCCGAGCGCCGGCTCGCCGCCGACGTCGACGCCGCCGCGGCCCGGCTCCGTCCCGCCTACCTCGCCGACGGCCGGTCCGGACTCGACGAGCGCGCCCGCGACGCCTTCACCGACCGGCTCGGCGTCGCCGTCGGCGCCCAGGCCGCCGGCGAAGCCGCCGAACGGGTCTGGCGCCGCGGCGCCATCCGCGCCTGCGGCACTCCCTGGCTGCGCCTCTACCGCTGGTACGAGCGGATCCGCGAGCACGGCTCCACCGACCCGCACCTCGCCACCCCGGTCGAGGACGAACTGACGGCACGCCAGCGCGTGGAGCAGGCCGTACGGGTCGTCGCCGACGAGGCCTCCCGCGGTCTCCCGACCCCCTGGGCGCAGGCCGTACGCGAGGCGGCGGCGCGCGGGGCGGAAGGGCTGCCCGAGGCGCTGGACGAGCTCACGGTCACCATCGGCGACGCGGCGGCCCGGCCGCCCCGCCCCGCCTGGTGGCCGGCGGCCGTCCTCGCGCAGGCCGTGATGACGCTCCTGCAGATCTTCGGCGCGCTGTGGCTGGTGGGCCAGATCGTCGGCGTCGTCGAGCCGGGACTGCTCCCGCCGGTTCTCGTGATGCTCGGCGGCATCGTCGGCGGCCCGCTCGTCGAATGGGCCTGCGAGGGAGCCGTCAAGGGCCCGGCGCGGCGGTACGGGCAAGAGGCCGAACGGCGCCTGCGCGAGGCGGCGGCGGCCTGCGGCCGGGCGCGGGTCCTCGACCCGATGGCGGCGGAGCTGATGCGCTACCGCGAGGTGCGCGAGCAGTACGCGACGGTGGTGGGCACGCGTCCGTCGTCACGGATCGTCGGCGGAGGCCGCGGCGGTACGGGGCGGCTGGGTGCGACGCGGACGGGGGTACGGGGGAGGTAGCGGCGACGCCCTCGTTCGCGGGCGTCTTCTCGCCGGACGCCTTCCCCTTCGGTAGGCCTCTGGAGGACCCGGGGTGTGCCTCCGGTGCCCTCGGTACGCCTCTGGAGCGCCCTCGGTACCTCTCCGGAGCGCCCTCGGAGCGCCTCCGGTCCCCCTTCCGGGTGGGGGAGTTGTCCACATTCCGGCCCCTGTCCACAGCCCCCGGCGGCATCTTCTCCGCGGCCCCACCATGGTGGCCGACCGGTGAAGAGACAGCAGCGTGAACGCAGGGTGGGGGAACGGACCATGAACGACACGACCGTGACGCTCGTCGGCAACGTGGCGACGGCGGTGGAGTACCGGGACACGGCGACGGGCGGCGTCGCCAGGTTCCGCTTCGCGGTGACCGCGCGCCGCTGGGACCGCGAGAAGGGGCTCTGGTCCGACGGGCCCACCAGCTTCTACACGGTGTCGGCCTGGCGCTCCCTCGGGGCCAATCTGGCGGCCTCGGTCTCCGTCGGGGAACCGCTCGTGGTGCACGGCCGGCTGAGGGTCCGTGAGGAGGAGCGGGACGGACAGCGCAAGACCTTCGTGGACGTGGCCGCGCTGGCCGTGGGGCACGATCTGAGCCGCGGGACGGCGGCCTTCCGGCGGGCCGCGCGGCCGCTCGGGGCGGATTCGACGCCAGGAGCCGGGCCAGGAGCGGGACCCGGGGCCGGGCCAGGGGCGGAACCGCAGGTGGGGGCGGCGGAGCCGGTGTCGGCGTTCGGTCCCGCACCGGACCGGGACCCGTGGGCGGTGGCGGCTGCGGAGGCCGCGGCGGAGTCGGCGACGCGGTTGGTGACCGTGTCCTGACCTTGTGTTGTGGGGATTTGTCGACCAACTCGCCCTGGGTGATAACGATTCCGATTCGGAATGGTTATCTGACCGTATGGCAGGGCACCCGGGGGTTCCGCATCCCTAGGATTCCCGGGTACTCATGTGGCACGTGAGCCCATCGGGTCTGTGATCTGCTGGCGTGCGCTCCCCCCACGCGAATCTGACGATGGTTCGTGGAGCGACTCGCCCGGAGGGGAAAGCAATGTATTCAGTTCGTGGACGAGGCGCTGCCCGCCTTGCCGCAGCCGCCCTCGTCTCTGGCCTTGTCATGGCCGGTGCGATAGCGACCGCCGGTCCGGCGCTGGCCGACGACGGTGCCCCGGGCACCGGCGGCGTGACGGCGAAGCTCGGCGGGATGACCGACCGGGACGACGTCGAGATCGCCGAGAAGAACGGCTCGAAGTGGGGCGTCAAGGGCGGCCTCTTCAAGATGCAGGTCGAGGGCGGGGGAACCCTCCAGACCTACTGCATCGACCTCCGGACGCCGGCCAAGCACGACTTCGACTACAAGGAAGTCGGCTGGGACGAGTCCTCCCTGCACAACAACGACAACGCCGGAAAGATCCTCTGGATCCTCGAGAACGGCTACCCGAAGCTCTCCGCCGAGGAGCTCGGCAAGAAGCTCGACGTCGACCTGTCGAAGGACGAGGCCGCCGCGGCCACCCAGGCCGCCATCTGGACCCTGTCCGACGACGTGACGGCGACGCCGAAGAGCCCCGACGCCCAGAAGCTCACCGAGCAGCTCCTGAAGGACGCGGTCAAGCTCGAGGAGCCGAAGGCCTCCCTCTCGCTCTCCCCGTCCTCGGTCGCGGGCAAGGCCGGTGACCGGATCGGCCCGATCACCGTCTCCACCAACGCCCAGATCGCGAAGCTGGCGACCGCCCCGGGCACCCCGGACAGCGTCAAGATCGTGGACAAGGACGGCAAGCCCGTCACCGAGGCCAAGAACGGCGACCAGGTCTACTTCGACGTTCCCGCCGGCACCGCCGACGGCACCGCCGGTCTGACCGCCGAGGCCACCACCAAGGTCTCCCTGGGCCGCGCGTTCGTCTCCATCGACGGCCCGTCCCAGACCCTGATCCTGGCCGGCTCCAGCGAGTCGACCGTCACCGCCCAGGCCTCGGCCACGTGGGCGAAGAAGGGTGCCGTCCCGGCCGTCACGGTCGCCAAGGACTGCGCCAAGGGCGGCCTGGAGGTCATCGCCTCCAACAAGGGCGACGAGGCCTGGACCTTCGACCTGAAGGGCACCTCGTACACGATCGCCGCCGGTGAGACGAAGACCATCCCGGTCCCGCTCGCCGAGGACGAGGCCTACAAGTTCACCATCACCGGCCCGAACGGCTTCGAGGAGACCTTCGAGGGCGTCCTGGACTGCAAGACGGCCACCCCCGGCCCGAAGCCGTCCGAGACCCCCACCACGGAGCCCTCGACCGAGCCCTCCCCGTCCACCACCGCTCCCACGACCGGTGACACCACGGGCGGCACCACCGGCACCACCGGCTCCACCACGACCGGTGGCGGCGACCTCGCCGAGACCGGCAGCTCCAACGCCACCCCGATGATCGCCGGCATCGCCGCCGCGCTCGTCGTGATCGGCGGCGGCGCGGTGTTCTTCCTCCGCAAGAAGAAGACCGCCGGCGCCTGATCCCAGGCCCCCGGTGCCGGCCCGGCCGGCACCGGGAAGCCACCCGGTCCCGTGGAGTGATCTGCGTCACACCATGATCACCCCGTGATCACCGCACGACCCCGGAACGCGTCAGCGTCCGGGGTCGTCGCACGTCCGGGCTCCGTTTCCGCCCCCTACCGCCCGGTACGGCTCCGTCCCGGGCCCGGTGCGAGCCCCCCGCCGGGCCCCGCTCCCGCCTTACCGGTTTCCGCCCGGGGGCGCCGGTCAGGCAAGATGGGTGTATCTGCCCACTCACTCCTTGCCGGACGGTTTCTCTTGGCTGAGTACATCTACACGATGCGCAAGACGCGCAAGGCGCACGGCGACAAGGTCATCCTCGATGACGTGACGCTGAGCTTCCTGCCGGGTGCGAAGATCGGTGTGGTCGGCCCGAACGGTGCCGGTAAGTCCACCGTTCTCAAGATCATGGCTGGCCTTGAGCAGCCGTCCAACGGTGACGCGTTCCTGTCGCCCGGCTTCACCGTCGGCATGCTCCTCCAGGAGCCCCCGCTCGACGAGACCAAGACCGTCCTGGAGAACGTCCAGGACGGCGCCGCCGAGGTCATGGCGAAGCTGAAGCGCTTCAACGAGGTCGCCGAGCTCATGGCGACCGACTACTCGGACGCGCTCATGGACGAGATGGGCAAGCTCCAGGAGGACCTGGACCACGCCAACGCCTGGGACCTCGACGCGCAGCTCGAGCAGGCCATGGACGCCCTCGGCTGCCCGCCCAGCGACTGGCCGGTCACCAACCTCTCCGGTGGCGAGAAGCGCCGCGTCGCGCTCTGCAAGCTCCTCATCGAGGCGCCCGACCTGCTCCTCCTCGACGAGCCCACCAACCACCTCGACGCCGAGTCGGTGAACTGGCTGGAGCAGCACCTCGCCAAGTACCCCGGCACCGTCGTCGCCGTCACCCACGACCGGTACTTCCTCGACAACGTGGCCGAGTGGATCCTGGAGCTCGACCGCGGTCGCGCCCACCCGTACGAGGGCAACTACTCCACCTACCTCGACACCAAGGCCACCCGCCTCAAGGTCGAGGGCCAGAAGGACGCCAAGCGTGCGAAGCGTCTGAAGGAGGAGCTCGAGTGGGTGCGGTCGAACGCCAAGGGGCGTCAGGCCAAGTCCAAGGCCCGTCTCGCGCGCTACGAGGAGATGGCGGCCGAGGCCGACAAGATGCGGAAGCTGGACTTCGAGGAGATCCAGATCCCGCCGGGCCCGCGTCTGGGCTCCATCGTCGTCGAGGTCGAGAACCTCTCCAAGGCCTTCGGCGACAAGGTCCTCATCGACGACCTGAGCTTCACCCTGCCGCGTAACGGCATCGTCGGCGTCATCGGCCCGAACGGCGCCGGCAAGACCACGCTCTTCAAGATGCTCCAGGGTCTGGAGACCCCGGACTCCGGCTCCGTCAAGGTCGGCGAGACCGTCAAGATCTCGTACGTCGACCAGAGCCGCGCCAACATCGACCCGAAGAAGACGCTGTGGGCCGTCGTCTCCGACGAGCTCGACTACATCAACGTCGGCCACGTCGAGATGCCCTCCCGCGCCTACGTCTCCGCGTTCGGCTTCAAGGGCCCGGACCAGCAGAAGCCGGCCGGTGTGCTCTCCGGTGGTGAGCGCAACCGTCTGAACCTCGCGCTCACCCTCAAGCAGGGCGGCAACCTGCTGCTCCTCGACGAGCCCACCAACGACCTCGACGTCGAGACCCTCTCCTCGCTGGAGAACGCGCTGCTCGAGTTCCCGGGTGCGGCCGTGGTCATCTCCCACGACCGCTGGTTCCTGGACCGGGTGGCGACGCACATCCTCGCGTACGAGGGTGAGTCGAAGTGGTTCTGGTTCGAGGGCAACTTCGAGTCGTACGAGAAGAACAAGGTCGAGCGTCTCGGCCCGGACGCGGCCCGCCCGCACCGTGCCACGTACAAGAAGCTGACCCGAGGCTGATCGTGCGCCACATCTACAGCTGTCCCCTGCGCTGGTCGGACATGGACGCCTTCGGGCACGTCAACAACGTCGTCTTCCTGCGGTACCTGGAAGAGGCGCGGATCGACTTCATGTTCCGGCTCGCGCCGGGGGACGGTTCCCCCTCGTTCTCCGGCGGGTCCGTCGTGGCCCGGCACGAGATCGACTACGTGCGGCCGCTGGTCCACCGGCACCAGCCGGTGACCATCGAGTCCTGGGTGACGAAGATAGGCGCGGCGTCGCTGACGATCGCGTACGAGATCAAGGACCCCGAGGTCACATACGTACGGGCGTCCACGGTCGTCGTGCCCTTCGACCTGGAGGCACAGCGGCCGCGCAGGATCTCCGCGGAGGAGCGCGAGTTCCTCCAGGAGTACGTCGACGACGGGATGACGTCCGCAGCATGACCGTGCTCGCGCCGCTGCACTTCGCCGACGCCAGGGAGGCGGCGGCCCTCGCCGCCTTCCTGACCCGGCTCGTCCACTACGACCGGGCCGCCGCCGTCCGCATCCAGGCGGGCGGCGGGGCGCTGGCCGTCTTCGGCCGGCCGCCGTCCTTCGAGGTGCTCGCGATCCGTACGGCCCGGCTGGCCGACGACGTCGACCTCGACGTCACCGTCTCCGCCGGTGAACTCCTCGAAGGCATCGAGGAGTCGGCGGGCAAGGCGGTCGTCCCGGACTCCGTCACCGGGCCCCCGTGGACCGGCGTCCTCCCGCCCCGCGCGGGCTGGCAGCCGGTCGCCGGGCTGCCGGGCGCCGCCGACATGCGCGCCGCGGTCGCCGCGGCCGTCGCCGAATTCCGGGCGCGGGACGAGGAGTTGCCCGAGGAGCGGCGCACCAGGGCCGAGCGCGACCGGATCGGCCACGAGATCTGGTCCCGGACCCTCGGCTCCACCGGACTCCCGCTGCGGGCCGTGCACGCCGCGCAGTCGCTGGGCTTCCTGCCGCCCGCGGACACCGAGGCCCCCGTCGCCCTCTTCGCCTCCGGTCCCTGGTTGCGGCTCCGCACCCCGTACGGCTCGATCGCCCTCCGTACGGTGTCCATGTCGCTGACCGTCACCCCCGGCGGCCCCGCGTGACGGACCTCGTCGTCAGGGTCGACGCGGCGCGCACCGGCGACTTCGAGCCCCACCTCACCGCCTTCCGCGAGCGGTGCGGCTGTCCCCCCTCACCGCCTTCCGCGAGCGGTGCGGCTTCCGGCCGACGGCGGTTGTCCTGATGGACCCGAGCGGGTCTCTCGCTCCCGTCCGCCCGCGCGGCTGAACTTCCGCGCCCCCGCCGTCGCGGCCGCGAGGAGCAGTACGGCGAAGACCGCCTGGCCCCAGGGCGGGGACGAGCCCTCCACCGCCGGTGCCACCCGTCGCCGCGGATCGTAGGCGACCCGTACCTCCCCGCCGTCCGGGGCGATCCGGCGGTTCTCCGCCAGGGCCGACGGATAGCCGCCCGGGCAGCGCAGGGTGTGGCGGTACACGGTCCGCTCGCCGCCGCCCTCGCCGACCGACACGTGCTTCTCCTCGTGGACCTTCACCACGACACAGTCCGCGACCGCCCCGCGCGAGGCCCACTGGTCGGCGGTGGTCACCGTGAGCAGCAGCGCGCCGACCAGTGCGAGGGCGCCCCAGAGGCCCATGACTCCGTCGACGAGCAGGTAGTAGGCCACGGCCGAGACGAGGACCGCCGCCCCGCCGACCGAGACCGCGACCGTGGTGGACGGCACCGAGGCGCTCCCGAAGGACCAGGCCGACCAGGCGTAGACGGCCGCCGCGCAGAACGCGGGCAGGAGCGTGGCCGGCCAGGCCCCCGCGCCCGACGGACTGCCCGCGCCCGACGCGCTCCCCGTACCCGACGGACTCCCCGTACCCGACGGACTGCCCGCGCCCGACGCGCCCGACGCGCTCCCCGTACCCGACGGACTCCCCGCACCCGTAGATGACATGGACATCACCCCCGCAGGGTGGGACGTCCGGCGGCGCCTTCCGGTTGCTCAGCCCTCCGCGTCGTCCGGCCACACCCCGATGTGGTCCTGCTCCAGTTCCAGGGCCACCCGGTGCTCCATGCCGAGCGCCTGCGTGTAGTCCGCCGGGAGCTGGAGCCGGCCCGCGCGGTCGAGCATCGCGTACTCCCGGGCCACCAGCGACTCCTTGCCCTGCTCGTCGACCTCGGTGCGGCGCAGGACCTCCGAGGACGTGCGGCCGTCGCGGATGGCGACCGTGCGGCGCACCTCGGAGGCGACCGCCTGGTCGTGGGTGACGATCACGATCGTCGTGCCCAGTTCCTCGTTGGCGCGGCGGAAGGCCGCGAAGACCTGCTCGCCGGTGGCCGAGTCCAGCTCGCCCGTCGGCTCGTCGGCGAGGAGCACGGCCGGGTTGTTGGCCAGGGCGACCGCGATGGCCACCCGCTGCTGCTGGCCGCCGGAGAGCTGGTGCGGCCGCCGGTCGCGGGCGTCCGCGATGCCCAGCATGGCGAGGAGTTCCTCGGCGCGTTCCGTCTTCCGCTTCGCGCGGCCCTTCAACTGCATCGGCAGCGCGACGTTCTGGGCTGCCGTCAGATAGGGGAGCAGATTGCGGGCGGTCTGCTGCCAGACGAAGCCGACGACCTCACGGCGGTAGCGCAGCCGCGCCTTGCCGTCCATCGCGAGCAGATCGGCCCCGGCGACCCGGGCCGCGCCTGCGGTCGGTACGTCCAGGCCCGCGAGGATGTTCATGAGCGTCGACTTGCCGGAGCCCGAGGCGCCGACCAGGGCCATCAACTCGCCCTCCTTCACGAGGAGGTCGAGTCCCTGGAGAGCCTGCACCTCCACCCCGTCCGTGGTGAAGATCCGGACGAGGCGGTCGCAGGCGATGAGTGCGTCATGGCCGTACGAGGGCCGGTCGCGCCGCGCGGTCGCCTTCCGCTCCAGCTCCTCCAGGGTGGTGGGGTCGGAGGCGGACCCGGCCGCGCCGGCCCGGATCGACGTGTCGGTCCTCGTCATCGTGCGTCTCCTGCCCTGAGTTCCTTGATCGAGCCCTTGCGGCCCGCCCACCAGGCCTGTCCGGCCGCCGCCATCGCCGTGATCAGGACGACCGTGACCGCCGGCACCACCAGCGACCACGGGTCCGTCCGCAGCGGCGCGCTGTCCAGCGGGACGAAGCCCGGTGTCGTCGCGAGCGCGAGGCGGAACAGGTCGATGCCGGGCGCCAGGAGCGGCACCGTCGCCCAGCCGACGAGCGTGCCGCCGATCGCCGCGAGGACCGCCTGCGGCAGCGCCTCGAGACCGAGCAGCCGCCGACCCTGCTTGCGGGTCAGGCCCATCGTCCGCAGCCGCGCGAGGAGCGTGGTCCGCTCCGGCGCGTTCTGCATCAGCGAGAGCAGCACGGCCACCACGGCGAACGCGGCGCCCGCGCCGATCGCGCCGAGGTACATCCGCTCGGCGCCCGACTGGAGCGGCGAGTCCACATAGCCGGCCCGCTCCTCGGTCCGCGTCGACACCAGGAGCGCGTCGGACTTCGCCTTCACCACGGCCCGTAGCGCGGCCCCGTCCTCCGGGCCCGTGACGAGCAGTGCCGTGTTCGTCCGGTGGGTGAGGTCGGCGGCGTTGACCAGGAGGAAGTCGGCGCCCCGCAGGGCCGGGGTGGCCGACCGGACCGCGACGATCCGCACCCGGAACACCCCGGCCGCCGACACGATCTCCTGCGGCGTGCCGCCGAGCCGCGCGGCGACCGAAGGCGAGGCGATCGCGGGCAGCACCCGCTCGGTGTCCGCCGCGGCCTCCTTGCCGCCCTTGCCCGTCGACGTGAGCAGCGCCGCGGGGAACGGTCCGAAGCCGGTCCGCTGCGCG
The DNA here is from genome assembly GCF_001418135.1 of Streptomyces aureus. Taxonomy (GTDB): domain Bacteria; phylum Actinomycetota; class Actinomycetes; order Streptomycetales; family Streptomycetaceae; genus Streptomyces; species Streptomyces aureus_A. The sequence goes on along the minus strand of NZ_LIPQ01000121.1, from coordinate 2,992 downwards.
AGCCGGGTGTACGAGTCCGGCTCGACGCCCACGAGCGCCGAGCTCATCGGCTGGGCGGAGGAGTTCCGGGGGGACGGCAGCGACACCCCGTACTCGATCTGCAGCGGCGCCACGTCCCGTACGCCCGCCGTCCCGCGCACCGCCTCGGTGAGGTCGGCCGGCACCGGCGTCCACTCGACCGAGCCGTCGATCCGGGCGTCCGCGCCGGTCGCCAGGAGCGCGGCCCGGTCGCGGGCGTCGGCGACGCCCGCCAGGACGGAGCCGCCGAAGGCCGCCGTGGTCAGGGCGAGGACGAGCGCGAGCAGGGGCAGTGTGCCCGCCGAGGACGTGCGTCCGGCGCGGGCCAGGGCCAGCGGCCCGACGGCCCCGCGCAGCCGGCGGGCCGGACGGGCCGCCCACCGCAGGGGCAGCGGATAGATCCGTACGAGCACCATGGCGGCGATCAGGCCGACGAGCACCGGGGCGGCGCTCACCAGATGGTCCCCGGAGTCCCCGGTGCCTCGGAGCCGCAGCGAGGCGACCGCGCCCACGGCCAGGACGAGCAGGGTGAGTTCGAGGACCGTGCGGCGCCGGGAGGGGCGGGCGGTGAGCAGGTCGTCGCGACCTCCGTGCAGTCGCGGGCGCCGGTGCACGACGACGGCCCGCAGCGGCAGGACCAGCATCGCGACGAGGGCGACGCCGGAGGCGGCGAGGACCGAGGGGAGCAGCGGGATGTCTCCGGGCGTGCCGCCGGACCCGCCGTCCGGGCCTCGTACCGTCACCACCGCGAGTCCCAGTGCGAGGGCCCCGGCCGGTACGGCGACCGCCGAGGTCTCGCCGAGCAGTCGCAGCCCGATTCCCGTGAGCGAGGCGCCCCGTGAGCGGATCAGGGCCAGTTCGCTGTCCCGGCGGGCGACGAAGAGTCCGCCGGTCATGGCGAGGACGACCGCCGCGACCGCGCCGATCCCGAAGACGGCGACGGCCACGACGGGGTTGATCGCCGCGCGCATCGAACCGTACGAGTCGACGATCGAGTCGAGTTCGGTGGTCAGCGCACCGGTGGGTCCCACGACCTCGCGCATCCTGACCAGACCGGGGCCGCCGGCCGCCGAGTCGAGCGCCGCGGCCAGCCGGTCGGTGTCCCGTCCGGTGAGGTGCGCGGCGGTGGGCATGTACCGGAAGAAGACCTCCGGCTCACCGGTGGTGGAGAGCATCGCGGGCGCCGAGAGGGGGGAGAGCAGCAGCGCTCCCTGCCAGTAGTACGCGATCTCGTCGCCGACCAGTGGGGCGAGGGCCGGGGTGCGGAGCAGCGGCTCGACCGCCCAGTACGGGTCCTCGGGGTGGCGCGGCTCCACGATCCCGGTGATCGTCAGGGCGATCGGTTCCGCGCTGACCCGGCCCGGCACGTGCACGACGGAGCCGGGCCGCAGGCGCAGCGCCTCGGCGGTCTTCACGGTCACCGCCGCTTCCGGGGCGCGGGCCGTGCCCGTGGGGAGGCGGCCCTCGCGCAGCGTGGTGTGTTCCGTCAGGCCCGACGGGGAGGAGAGCACGAACTCGGGGGAGATGCCGTCCGGCCGGGGCAGCCACGGGTCGAGCCCCTCGACCCGCTTGACCGTACGCAGGCCGTGGACGGTCTGCTCCGGATCGGTCCGCAGCGGCTCGGGCAGCAGGGCGCGTGCCTCGTCGCGCTGTTTCCGGAGCACGGCGGGGGCCAGGCCGGCCTCGCGCACGGGCAGGTCGAGTTCGAGGCCGGGCGGCTCGGCGGTCACTTCGAGGACGCTGCTGCGGGGTGCGGCGGTCCGGATGTCGTGCCGCAGTCCCTCGGTCTCGTACGCGTCCATGGCGCGCGGCAGGGCGGCCGCGAGGTAGGCGGTGACGAGGACGAGGGCGGCGAGGGAGGCGGCCGCCCAGGGCGCGGTCCGCAGCCGGGTCCGCACCCAGGGCGCGACGGCGCGGGCAGGCTTCTCGGACCGGGACGACCGGGGCGACCGGGACCGGGACATGTCGGGTGCCTTCCTGCGTACGGCGGGTGTGTCGGGGGTCTTCTTCCGGTGCGGGCCCTCGTCCGGGTGCTCCCCGGCCGTGCCGGACATCAGTTCTCCCCCTGGTGGCGCAGCGTCACGGCCGGGTCGGTGCGCCGCAGGGCGATCGCGGCCACCATGGCGAGCGGCAGCGCGGCGACGCCGGCGAGCAGCAGGGCCACCTGGCCGAGGGGCAGTTCGACCAGGACCGGGGGTACGGGCCGGGCGGCCTGGCCGGTCAGGACGACGAGCGGGACGACGGCCCGGGCCAGGACGGTGCCGAGTCCGATGCCGATGAGCAGGCCGATGCCGATGAGGAGCCCCTGTTCGGCGGCGATGAGCCGGGCGAGGCGGCGGCGTGGTGCGCCGAGCGCCCGCAGGACGCCGAACTCGGCGGAACGTTCCCGCATGGCGCCGGCCGAGCCGACCGCGAAGCCGACGGCGGCGAGCGCGGCGGCCGCGGCGGCGACCGCCATGAGCGCGGCGTTGGGGCCGGCGCCGAGCGGGTCGCCGAGCAGTTCGGCGGCGGCCTCGTCGCGCACGAGGACCTGGGCGGGGTCGGCGTTGGGCCGGGCGCGCAGGGCGGCGGCGACGTCGTCGGCCCGGCCGGGTTCGACGGTCAGCCACCACTCGGTCGCCGCCACGGTCGAGGCCTCACCGGTGGACAGGTACCGGTTGACGGAGGCCAGGTCGAGGAGGATCGTGCCGCCGTCCTCGGGGGTGGCGACCGGGCTGGTCGCGGACGCGACCTGGGCGCCGGGGCCGGTGGTGGGCAGTTCCTCGACGACGCGGGAGACGGTGACGTCGATCCGGCGGCCGCCGAGGGCGATCTCGATCACGTCGCCCGGCCTGGCGCCGGCCGCCGACATGAAGGTCCGGGTGGCCACGGCGGGGAGGCGGCTGGGCGCTTTGGGGCTGGGCGCCTTCATGCGGACGACGAACTCCTCCGCCGACCAGAACACCTCGCTCAGCGGCGTGCCGGAGACGGCGAA